>CAZJZH010000030.1:0-13004 GCA_964550465.1 uncultured Gammaproteobacteria bacterium | reverse complement strand
CCATCACGCTTAATTTCTGCTTTGGTCCAGGTGGACAGCGCATTGACCACCGACACACCGACACCGTGCAGACCACCAGACACTTTGTAGCCGCCATCACCAAACTTACCACCGGCGTGCAGTTTAGTCATAACTGTTTCCAGAGCAGAGACCTTGGTGGTTTTATGGACATCAACCGGAATACCGCGACCGTTGTCAGTTACCTCAACCGCGTCTTTGCCTTCATGGGTAAAGAGGCGCACGGTTACCAGGTTGGCGTGACCGGCCATGGCTTCGTCAAAGCTGTTATCAACCACTTCCCAGATCATGTGGTGCAAGCCAGCCTCAGCGGTGTTACCAATGTACATACCCGGTCGCTTACGCACCGGATCAAGCCCTTCTAGGACGGTGATTTGTTCAGCGCCGTAGCCACTGTCAGCGGCCTTGCTTTTTGGTTTTTTTGTGGTTGATTTTGCCTGTTTCGGCATAGGACAATAGGTAAGAATGATAGCTGTAGTCTAGCACACATGTGGCTTAATTTCCAGTCGAAATCTGGCTGCCAAATGACCAGGTGTGCTATACTACGGACAGGTATGGCAGACAATCAACCGATTGGCGGACTGACTGATCAGCAACTGGAATTCGCCGGTTGGTACGTCAACAATAAAGACCGTATTGTCGTGGCAGCCAAGGGGGTGCTGTTTTTTGGCACGGCCGCTATTTGGCTCTATGTGCTGGTGATGTTTGCCTTACTTGTCCTTGATACCCAGAATTTTAATCGTCAAGTAGCGTCACTGACGGTACCGCTGGTTGACCATGCCTACTGGCGAGCCCAGCACCGGCCGCAGCAGCTGCAGTTTGGCAGTGTCAGCACCCGCAGTATTGGCAACAACCGCTATGACTTTTTTGTCTTGGTTGACAATCCCAACGACGACTGGGCAGTCAGTCAGATTGCCTATCAATTTGTAGCCGGTGATGGGGTGATTGAGGACACGGCCAGTACGTGGGTGTTGCCGGGTCAGCAGAAGTATTTGGTTAAGTTGGGCGTTGAGCTGCCAGCCCCACCACGAGCAGTGCAGTTAGAAATTACCGAGCTGCACTGGCGCAAAGCCAGTGATTACGCGGAGCGAGCAGCTGAGGTAGATCGTTTTGAGATTAGTAGTGTTGACTTTGCCGCCAGTGAACGTCAGTCCGGTCGAGTACCGATTAGTACCAGCAGCTTTACTATCACCAACAACAGCGCCTACAGCTACTGGGACATGGGCTTGTACGTTATTTTGATGCAAGGAGGCACGCCGGCAGCCATTACCTATGTCGTCCAAGAGGGTTTGGATGCGCTAGAGACGCGTTCGTTTGAAGTCAACTGGTACCAGCCACTGTCTCGTCCCAGCAGCACTACCATTATTCCTGATATTAATTTCCTTGACCCGTCCGTCTACCGACCAGTCACCGGGCAGGGTAGTAATCCGCGCTAATGGGTATACTGTTTGCACAATTGCGTCGCCTGGATTGGGTGCTGTTGATCAGCACCTTTTTGCTGGTGTGCTTTGGTCTGGTGGCGCTGTACGGTATTGCTGTGTCACAAGAGGTGCCGGATTGGGGGAATTTGACTAAACAGATTATCGCCCTGACGCTTGGCTTGGTAGCAGCGCTAGTGTTGGCATTGACCAACTACCGCTGGTTTCGCACCAGTGCCCGGCTGCTCTATGTTTGCGGACTGGCCCTGAGCGCCTCAGTCCTGCTGTTTGGCCAGGTCATTCGTGGTACCCGGGGCTGGTTCACCTTTGGCGGCTTTAGCTTTCAGCCAGTCGAGGTGGTCAAAATTGTGGTGATTATTTTTCTGGCTTGGTACTTTGCTCAGCAACCACGGCCACTCAACCAGATGAAGTTTATCCTCATCAGCGGCGCGGCGGTGTTTGTCTTTTTTGGCTTAACGGTCTTACAACCAGACTTGGGTTCGGCCTTAATTCTATTTTTCTTATGGCTAGGCTTGCTGGCGGTGATTGGCCTGCGACCGTGGCAGTGGCTACTGTTTGGGGCCGGGATTATTATCGCCGTGGTGATGGCGTGGAATTTTGTCCTAGCGCCCTACCAGCAGAGCCGTCTGACTATTTTTCTAGACCCCTCAGCTGACCCACTTGGGGCGGGTTATAACGTCACCCAATCGATGATTGCCATTGGCTCAGGTGGCTTGGTCGGCTCAGGTTTATCATTTGGCTCGCAGTCGCAGTTAAAATTTTTACCAGAAGCTCATACGGACTTCGTCTTTGCAGTTATCGCCCAAGAGTTGGGTTTGATTGGGGTCAGTTTGCTGTTAGCTTTGTTCGCGGTGGTCTTTTTCCGGCTCTTGCGCATCGCTCGGCGTTGTCCGGATGACTTTGGGTTGTTTATTATTGTCGGCATCATGTTGCTGTTGTTCATTCAGTTGATTATGAATGTGGGTATGAACCTGGGCATGGCGCCAGTGACTGGTATCACGCTGCCGTTTGTCAGTTATGGTGGTAGTTCGTTGATCGTCATGTTAGCCGCTATTGGTATTGCTCAGAGTGTTCATCTCCAGCACCGTTGATTTCTTTATCGTCCCATGGTATAACAGCTGTATATGATACCTGAAAAATCACATCGCGGTAATCGTTCGTCATTTGATGAAACCATGAAGCTGGTTTCCTACTGTCCGCTGTGCGAAAATCGCTATGATCTATTGGAAGCCAAACTGCTAGAAGAGCGTGATGGCGCCAGCTTGGTCTATTTGCGCTGTCGACACTGCGGTAGTGCTATTGTGGCCTTGTTGGTTCACAATCAGCTGGGCGTCAGCTCAGTTGGTTTGATTACCGACCTATCAGCTGAAGAAGTGGAACACTTTGTCTTTAGTGAGGCTATTGATGACGATACAGTCCTCAATGTCTACCAGGCCTTGCAAGAAACGAAAAATGTGCTAGAATTAGCGGGCTCATAAATTGCGGAGGGAGCGCTACGGCGCTTGAATTGAACTATTTGTATGGAAAACATTGTATTATCTGTGACTAGTCGGCCAGCTGGTGATGCAGCAGCCTTGCGCCAGCAGAACCTGGTGCCAGCAGTGGTCTACGGCAAAGAGATCGACCCGCAGCCGGTGGCTATCAAGCGGGCTGATATTGAAAAGGCCTATCAGCGGGCTGGTGAAAGTACGTTGATTGACCTAACGATTGATGACAAAGAGCCGATTAAGGTTTTGATTCAAGATGTGCAGTACGATGCTATCAAGCACGTTATTCAGCATATTGATTTGTATAAAGTAGAAATGGGTAAGCCGGTCCATGCTACTATCGCCATTACCTTGACTGGTGAGGCACCAGCGGTTAAAACGCTGGGCGGTATCTTGATTACCGGTACGGAAGAAGTCGAAGTTAAATGTCTGCCAAGTCAGTTGATTAAGGAAATTGAAGCTGATGTCAGTGGCTTGGACAGCTATGATGCCAAGATTACCGTGGCTGACCTGCCATTCCCAGCAGAGTTTGAAATTTTGACTGCTGAGGATACAGTGGTAGCACATGTTACCCCACCACGGATTGAAAAGGAACCAGAACCAACAGAAGCTGAGGGCGGTGAAGCCGGTGCAGCACCTGCTGAGGGTGATGCTAAGGAGTCAACTGATGACAAAGCCGAAGAGCAAAAGAAAGACGAGTAAACAAACACGGAAGAATCTACTCTGGTGGAGAGTGGCGATTGTTGGAATCGCCACTCTCTTTTTTGCAGTGACGGTCTTTTTTACCTTTCAGTATGAGGCTACTGCGCCTACATCGGAGGTAGTGGTGACTGCAGAGGAGTGCCCAGACTGTGGCCGTCATCCGCTCAGTGGACAGCTGCGACCAGCTGGCACCTATGACGACCGTATCGCTGCGGTGATGATTGATAATCACCCCTGGGCCTTACCGCAACGCGGTATCGCAGCAGCGCCGCTAGTGATGGAGATGCCGGTAGAAGGCTCATTTACTCGTCTGATGGCTTTTTATACGCTCAGCGATGATGGCACTATTGGTCCGGTGCGTTCAGCGCGGACCTATTTTGTGGAGTGGGCAGAAGGATTAGCGGATCTATATGTCCATAGTGGTGGTAGTCCGGATGCGCTGCGATATTTGCGTGGTGATAGAGCGGTGACTGACATGAATGAGTTTTCGGCCGGCCGCTACTTCTGGCGGGATGCTCAGCGTAATGCGCCGCATAATCTGTACACCAGCCTAGACCGAATCAGTGATTACGCTGATGCGTGGGCAGTGGCACCGCCAGCAACAGCAGTGGAACGATTTATCTTTGCTGACGAGCCTATTGCTGGTCAGGCCAGTCAGGTGGTCAGCTATGAGATTGCCCCCGGTCGCAGCAGTACTATTACCTGGCAGTACGATGCTGAACAGCAAGTCTACCAGCGATTGGTTGATGATGCGCTAGCGGTTGACGCGGACGGTCAGATTATTGCCGCGACTAATGTCATTGTCTTACTGACTGACATTGTTAGTATTGATGCAGAAGACCGCAAGCGGATTGATGTGGTGGGGCAAGGGGAGGGGTTTGTTTGGCAAGGAGGGGTGACAGCCCCACTGAGCTGGGCTAAAGCCAGTGCGACAGCACCACTAGATCTGCAATTGGCCGATCAGCCATTACCACTCCTACCCGGCACTAGCTGGATTGTGGTATTATCAAAAGAGCAATTACTCGCTCAATAATTTTTTCATTATATGAGTCAATCAGAGTGGTCCGGAGACCAACCAATGGCGAAGCCATCACTAGTGATCACTGGTGCCTTAGTGGTCATCGCTGTTTTGATCGTCTGTGGTGTTGCCCTCTACGCCTGGCAACAAGCCACTATTAATCAACTACAAGAACGGCTGATTGAGCTACAGCAAACCTGCTCGCAGATTGGTGATGAGACGGCTGTTCAGTAGTATGTTCAAAAAATTCTTCTTCGTCATTATTATTGCCGTGGTAGCGGTACTGGCTTGGCGCTGGCTACAGCAACCACAGCACCAGTCAACTAGTATGAATACCCAACAGCAGGCAGTTGCAACCACCACGGCCACCTATACGGTTACCGTTGGTGATGCTCAGCGGTCATACCGCATTACTCATCCTCAATCACATAGCGACAACGTACCTGTGCTGGTGCTCTTTCATGGTGGTGGCATGAACCCAGACAACACTGCCAGCCTGACTGGCGCGGATCGACTGGCTGAGCGGGGTGTGTTTGTGGTCTACCCGTTGGGCACAGATACCATCAAACTTGTGCCAGGCCAGCAGGCTACCTGGAATGCTGGGGAGTGCTGTGGGCAGGCCCAGGCACAAGACGTTGACGACGTGGCTTTTTTCCAGGCCATGCTGGATGATATTGAACAACGTTTTGCAGTCACAACTACCAAAGTCATCGTCAGTGGGGTGTCCAATGGCGCTATGATGGCCTATCGTCTAGCCTGTCAGGCTAGTGATCGAGTCGATGGCCTGGTAGCGGTGGCGGGCACGTTGGCGTACCCACAGTGCCAACCTGGTCAGCCAGTGCCAGTTGTCCATATCCACGCGCTGGATGATCAAAACGTCCTGTTTGAGGGTGGCTGTGGGCCAAACTGTAAATCTGGCTATGACCATCGGTCTGTGGCCAGCACGATTGATTTTTGGAAAACAAAAAATGGCGTAGCTGATGCTACACCACAAACAGTGCTGCAGACAGACACCGTTACCTGTGAGCAGTACGGCAGTGGTGCCAGCGCCGTGACGCTGTGTACACTGACTGCCGGGGGACATGATTGGCCAACTGCTCAAAAAGCCTCACAGTTTGATGCTACCGGCTTTATTTACGACACCTTTTTCAAGTAGAGTACCCGTGGTAACCCTAGTCCATCCAGGTGAATGGTAGGACTATAGTTTGGTAGGAGTTGACCAGCCTGTTGTTGTAATGATTCAGCCTGCTCAGCACCAAACTCACAGATAATACTGCTGGGTTGGACTGATCGTTGCTGTATCTGATGAAACAACTGCCGGTAGACAGCTAAGCCATCATCGGCGGCGAATAAGGCGTCCGCCGGTTCAAAAGTTAACCCGATGGTGTCGGGTTTTTTTGCTAGTTCAGCAGTGGTAGCCGGTGGGACGTAGGGCAGGTTAGCCACCAGTATATCAATCGGCTGGTCGATGGCTGTCAGGAGGTCTGATTGAATAAACTGGATACGGTCAGCCACGCCATGTCGAGTAGCGTTCTGCTGGGCAATCGCTAGGGCGACTGAGGAATTATCGCTGGCCAGTAGTTGCCAGTCTGGATGGTCAGCGGCCAGTGTAATAGCGATACAGCCCGAACCAGTGCCAATATCCGCCACCAGGCCCTGCGGTTGAGCGGCGGCCAGGAGGTCAATGATCAGTTCTGTCTCAGAGCGGGGGATCAGTACTGCTGGGGTGACACTAAAATCCCGACCGTAGAAGGGTTGATGGCCGACCAGGTAGGCCAAGGGCTCGCCAGCGGCGCGACGGCTGGCCAGTGTCTGTAGCTGCGCCTGCTGTGCAGTGGTGATGGCAGCATCACCATGTGCTACCAAGTAGACTGGATCAGCCGCTAAAACAAAAGCAGCTAGCCGGCGGGCGTCGCGGCTAGCAGTGTCTGGGTCAAATCGTTGCGCCAATGTTGCTCGTACTGTGGCCAGAGCTGCAGCGATGGTCATGCTTCAGCCTGGTCAGCGGTTTGCAGCGCCGTAATAATCTCACCAATATCACCATCCAGAATAGTTGGTAGTCCGTGGGTGGTCAGTTTAATGCGGTGGTCAGTCAGACGGTCCTGGGGGAAGTTATAGGTGCGGATTTTTTCACTGCGATCACCGGAGCCCACCTGCTGCTTGCGCTGCGCAGATTCTTCACTAGCCCGGCGTTCAGCCTCGGCATCCAGCAGGCGGGAGCGCAAAATCATCATGGCTTTTTTCTTGTTCTGCAGCTGAGAGCGCTCATCCTGACAGCTAACTACCAAGCCCGTGGGAAGGTGTGTTAAGCGGACGGCTGAGTCAGTAGTGTTAACGCCCTGGCCACCCTTACCGCCAGCCCGGAAGACGTCGATGCGGATATCTTCTGGCTTGATGTCGATATCAACCTCATCAGCTTCGGCAAAGACCGCTACTGTTACTGCTGAGGTGTGGATGCGGCCGGCCTTTTCTGTTTCTGGCACGCGCTGGACGCGGTGCGTGCCACTTTCGTATTTCAAATGTCCAAAGGCTCCGCTGCCGGTAACACTGAAAATGACTTCCTTAAAACCACCCAAGCTGTTCTGACTAGCTTCAAGCATCTGCACTTTCCAGCCCTGGCGCTCGGCATAGCGGCTGTACATGCGGAACAGTTCACCGGCAAAGAGGGTAGACTCATCACCGCCGGTGCCGGCGCGGATTTCGATAATAACGTTTTTCTTATCACGGGGGTCAGCTGGGTTGAGTAACGTTTCAAGTTATTTTTCTAGCTGGGGCAACTGCTGTTGTAGCTCCACGAGCTCGGCTTCTGCTAGCTCCACTAGCTCAGCGTCTGATTCTGCCAGCGCTGCTTCATTGTCAGTGATATGTTTTTGGGCAGCCTCAAGTCGCGCTGCGGCATCAGCGATTTGTTTGTATTCTGCAAACTGCTGCGAGACCTTGGCCATTTGGTCCGGATCAGCGGCGATGGCTGGGTCTTGCAGTTGCGCAGCTAGTTGATTGTATTGCTCAAGAGCTTCTGATAATTGCATATGAGGTATGAAAAAACTCCCACGGATGGAGTATAGCAGAGTTACTATACTGCCGTCACTTGGGAGTTTATACGGGCGTCGTTACTTTTCGACTGCGCCGGCTTCTTTCTTGGCTTTAGCTTGCTCTTTGCGAGTAGCTTCTTTCTTGGCTCGCTTGTCCTTTTTACTACCATGAGTGGTAGATGCCTTAGCAGCGGCGATGCGTTCTTGCTTTTTCTTGAAGTCATCAACCCGGTGGGCGGTATCAACGATCACCTGCTTACCGGTGTAGAAGGGGTGGGTGTCAGAGGTGATTTCCATTTTAATCAATGGATACTCGTTGCCGTCTTCCCACTTACTGGTCTCTGCAGAGGTAGCAGTGGAGCGGGTCAAAAAACGAAAACCGCTTGAGGCGTCCTCAAAAATAACGAAATGGTATTCTGGGTGAATGTCTTGCTTCATAATCAATCTTATTAAACAGTGGGGAGAGTGTAGCACGAGGCGATTGATTTGGCAATATCTGGGCCAATAGTAGAAATATGCTCTATTTTAGTTATTTTTGGGCAATAGCGGGGAAAATGGAGCTGAATATTGACAATAATATTAAAAAGTGCTATTTTCCAGTATTGGTCTTTACAATTTTTTAAGCACAATGCGTCCTAGTAATAGGCGGAAGGAGAACGGCAATGAGCGCCCACAAAGGATATGTTCAGTTTGGTGTGCCTGAGGAGCAAATCATGAGCTTTCTGTCGGAAGGTAATGCTGGCGCCAGTGTGGCCCTAATGGTGTTGGCAGAAAAGGTGCAAGTGATTGACCCGGCAGGGCTGTTCCTGTTCTATGCCCAGTACCTGGAGCAGTTGGAGGTTAAAGGTGAGCGCCTGTATATCCTCCAGAGTAAAGTCTGCCAAGGTCGTGTAACGTACCTAGTGCCGTTGCTCTTGGGCTATCAACTGCAGATCGATGGAGTGACTAAGAAAAGCATTAATGCCGCCATCGATAGTCGCCAAAACAACTTTGACTTCATGGCGATCGCCCAGGCTATCAAAGAAAAATCGCCTGATTTTAATTTGGAAGCCATTGAAGCGGTTGATGACGTACTGTCTAACGCTACGCGCAGTCAATGAGGCAGTCAGGGCGGGGTATAGCCCTCGTGATTGTTTCGAAGCACTGCAGTTTCTTTAACAATACCTCAATCAACATACCTATCGCTTCCGGCAAGTGATGAATAAGGAGGAAGAAGATGGCCGAGATGAAGAAGTTCTACCAAGCCCATACCTCAAACACCGGCCGCTGCGCCATTTTGGTGCACGACTATGTCCATACCCTGACGCGAATCAACGAATTGGTGGCCGCCGCCAAGGCTGATTTTCCCCACCTGGAGGATGACGACATTAACGTTACGGCCTGGGCTGGACCGCGCTATAGCGGGAGAGTAGCGGTGGAGTTCGACGCCCCTCAGGGTGGGGCGCCTGACGGCTATAAGTCCGTTCAGCGCTTTGAAGACGCGCTGCTATAAAAACACACGCAGGTACTTTAAGAGCGCACAGGCACAGCCTGTGCGTTTTTCTATTGCCAAGAAATAAAGCGACTTTTCCACCAATTAGCACTCTTGACTTGAGAGTGCTAATTGCTCTATACTACCACTGTACCCCTATGGATCAACGACAGGCCGACATTTTAACCGCTATTATCACCGAGTTTGTCACCACTGCTCAGCCGGTGGCTTCCTCCACTATTAGTGATAAGTACGACTTTGGCGTCTCGCCAGCTACTATTCGTAATGACATGGCGGCGTTGGAAGCGGACGGTTACATTACGCATCCGCACACCTCAGCTGGTCGGGTGCCGACTGAACAGGGTTATAATTTTTACATTACCGAGCGGTTAGAGGCGGTGACGCCGACCAGTCAGGCCAAGCAGCGTTTACAAAAAGCGGCTGACGGCACAGATGATGGTCAGCGGATTCGCCAGCTCGCTAAAGAATTAGCTGAATTATCACAGCAGTCAGTTTTTATTGGCTTTGGTCCGCTGGATGTTTACTACACCGGCATTGCTAATCTATTCGCTCAACCGGAGTTTGCTCAGCAGGCCATGGTGACCACGGTCAGCCAGGTAGTTGATCAGCTCGATCAAGTCATTGCCAAGACCTTTCGCAGTGTGACCGAGCAGCCGGAGATTCGCATTGGTAGTGCTAACCCCTTCGGCAGCGCCTGCGGTACGGTCTTAACCAAGATTGCCCACGGCGACCAATCAAGCATCTTAGGGGTGTTGGGCCCGATGCGGATGGACTATGGTCGAGTGGTGGGGCTGGTTACCTACACGAAAGAATTAATAATGCATAATTAATAATTCCTGTTGGTATGCCAATTATCCATTATTCATTAAGCATTATTAATTAGCGCGCGTCATGAACAAAGATACAAAAAATACTCAGCCGGTTGAGCCGGGCAGTGAAGAGGATTGGAAGAACCGAGCGCTGCGCGCGTTAGCTGATTATCAGAACCTCAAAAAAGAAACCGAGCAGGCGCGGACCGAATACGCCCAGTTTGCCACGGCCGATTTGATCAGTCAGCTACTGCCTATTTTAGACAACTTCACCGCCGCGGTGCAGTATGTGCCGAAGGAGCAGCAAGACTTGGATTGGGTAGTAGGTGTCTTTCACATCCAGCGGCAACTCGAAGAGGTGCTGAAGCAGCAAGGGGTGGAAGCTATTGATGTGGTTGGTCAGCAGTTTGATCCGCAGCAGCACGAAGCGGTTGACCAGCGCCATGATCCGCAGGTGCCGGATGGTCAGATTGTCGAGCAGGTTCAGTCGGGCTACCGCTGGCATGACAAGATTGTTCAGCCGGCCCGCGTAGTAGTGAATGTGGTGGGGGAAGCGGCAGAAGAAAATAATAATACTAATTCATAATCTTTAAACCATATGTCACTTATTCGATGGTCACCAATGTCGGTGTGGGATCCGTTTGAAGATATGGATCGCATGCTGACGGATGTACCTGGTCGTCGCGTTCAGGGCTTTGTGCCAGCGGTTGACGTTTACCAGGATGATGACAACGTTTATGTCGACACCGAGCTGGCCGGGATTGATCCGGAGCAGGTTGATGTGTCGATTGAAAACGACGTCTTAACCATTAAAGGTCAGAGTGAGCAGAAGAGCGAGGTGGATGAAAAGCACTACTACCGCAAGGAAGTTCGCCGCGGCAGCTTCTACCGCTCTATTGGCCTGCCTACGCATGTAGTCGGCGATGACGCCAAAGCGGCATACACTGACGGCATCTTAAAGATCACTGTACCAAAGGCACCGGAGGTCAAGCCTAAGAGCGTTAAGATTGATGTGCAGAAGTAATTAGGCCGTACGTTACCCCCGACTAACTCCACATATGCAGGAGAGGTGGTCGGGGTCCGTAATTCCTAATCGCAGATTGCGTATATAAATTAACATTCGTATGAGTAAAATTTTAGGTATTGACTTGGGTACCACCAATAGCTGTATGGCTATCATCGAAGGTGGTGAACCAAAAGTCATCGAAAATGCTGAGGGTAATCGCACTACGCCGTCCATGGTGGCTATGACCAAGAGCGGCGAGCGACTGGTCGGTCAGCTGGCCAAGCGTCAGGCAGTGACCAATCCGCAGAACACGGTCTTTTCTGTTAAGCGTTTTATTGGTCGACACTTCTCTGAAGATGAAGTTCAGAAAGATAGTAAAACCTTGCCGTACAAAATTACCCAGGCCGGTGAGGGTATCAAGGTGGTGATGGGTGATAAGGAGTACTCACCCCAGGAAGTCTCTGCCATGGTGCTGCAGAAGTTGAAGGCGGATGCCGAAGCTAAGCTAGGTGAAAAAATTACCGAAGCGGTTATCACCGTGCCGGCTTACTTTAACGATGATCAGCGTAAAGCCACTAAAGATGCTGGTGAGATTGCTGGTCTGAAGGTGCGCCGGATTATCAATGAGCCAACGGCCGCTGCCTTGGCTTATGGCTTTGATAAGAAGGTCGGGCAGCAGATCGCCGTCTATGACCTCGGTGGTGGTACCTTTGATATCTCTATCCTCGATGTGTCTGAGGACACTGTCGAGGTTAAGTCTACCAATGGTGATACCCACCTAGGTGGTGATGACTTTGACCAGCAGTTGATTGATTACATTATTGAAGAATTTAAGAAGGACCAGGGGATTGACCTCAGTCAGGACCAGATGGCCCTGCAGCGGATTAAAGAATCAGCCGAAAAAGCCAAGATTGAGCTGTCTACTACTCAAGAAACAGAAGTTAATCAGCCGTTTATCACTACTGATGCCAGCGGGCCAAAGCACTTAGTGATGAAGATCACTCGGGCCAAGTTAGAAGAATTGGTTGGTGGGCTGGTAGCCAAGAGTTTTGAGCCGGTTAAGAAAGCGCTGGATGACGCGGGGCTGCAGCCAAGCGATATTGAAGAAGTGGTGATGGTTGGTGGTATGACTCGGATGCCGCTGGTGCAGCAGAAAGTAGAAGAATTCTTTGGTCGCAAGCCGAACTTATCGGTGAATCCTGACGAAGTAGTGGCGGCCGGCGCGGCTGTTCAGGCCGGTGTGCTGCAGGGCGATGTTAAAGATGTACTGTTGCTGGATGTGACGCCACTGACCTTGGGTCTGGAGACTTTGGGTGGGGTGCGTACACCATTGATTGATCGCAACACTACTATCCCGGCTTCTAAGTCACAAATTTTCTCTACCGCGGCGGATAATCAGACGTCGGTGGAAATTCATGTGCTGCAAGGTGAGCGGGAAATGGCTACGGACAATAAGTCACTGGGTCGCTTTATCTTGTCAGGGATTCCACCAGCCCCACGGGGTGTGCCACAGGTAGAGGTAACCTTTGACATTGACGCTAACGGTATCTTGAGCGTCAAGGCTCAGGACAAGGCCTCTGGTAAAGAGCAGTCTATTACCATTAGCGGCTCATCTGGTTTGTCGAAAGATGAGGTGGAGAAAATGAAGCAAGACGCGGAAGCTCATGCTGATGAAGATAAGCAGAAGAAGGAACTGATTGAGAAGCGTAACATTGCTGACTCGATGGTCTACACCGCTGAGAAAGCGCTGGCTGACGCTGGTGACAAGGTCAGTGCCGATATCAAGAGCGATGTGGAGGCCAAGATTGAAGGGCTGAAGAAGGTCAAAGACGGTGATGATATCGCCGCCATGCAAACAGCCACCGATGAACTTAGTCAATCCATGCAGAAGATTGGTGAGGTGATGAATCAAGCAGCTCAAGCTGAGGCGCAACCACAGGCTGATGCGGCCTCAGAGGCTGAACCAGCCGCGGAAGGTGAGAAAAAAGATGAGGCGGTGGA
>CAZJZH010000029.1:0-14001 GCA_964550465.1 uncultured Gammaproteobacteria bacterium | reverse complement strand
CATGTCATCCTCCTTTCGAGAGGTTACACCCGACATGATGGGTGTCCCCTTCTTCGCCCGCCTACGCCTATCGGCTACGGCAGGGCTACGAAGGAGAAAGTGGAATTGTTCTGCCAAGGGAATCTCGGCATATCACTCCGGATGAAGTGGTTAAGTTCTCCCGGAGGGTATGCCATCATGCCGTAGCATGACGCCCTTTGTTGATAGCGTTGCCTGAACAGGCATCGTCACTGCGTTACGGTGACAACCACTGTGTCAGGTGTCTTTACAGTCCCCCGGCTGATGGACAAGCATCGTCACCAGCCGAGTAGACGGGTACGGGCCCAGGATCGCTGCTCTCTCCCTGTAGTGTTGATTCGAGTACGCACTCGAGTGTGGGATAGCCATCCAAGGATCATACCGGTAGGTGGGGGTTTTACTTCAGCCACCCTGCCGAAGTTCTTCGTTTCTATCAGCCGGAAACGATGCGGCGCGCTCTGACTTGTTTTTGCTTTGGACAAGTAAGATGCGTAAAAAGAACAATAGTATTACTCACCAGCGGTTACTGATGAGTAGGCACCTACATATAAGGAGGTGACGCAGTGACTGATCGAATACATAACTTTATATCAGTGGTGCAAACTTCTTATTTTATCTAACTTATATTGCCCGCCGTAGCGGAAGCAGCTAAGAAAGACAAAAAACTCTCCAGCAGAGAGTTATACCTATCGCCCACACAAAAGAATAGCTGTGTATGACGAATAAGGGTGCTCTCTCCTTATATGTATGTGTCTTCAATTATCAACGTTCAGATTAGTCTGTAACCGGCAGTGGTTACCGTCTAACCAGTGTGTCCCTCGTGAGGTTGCTCTCTCCCAAGGGTGGCACTGATTATCTCTCGCTACCCGTCGTGGCGGGGGTGGAGAGTACCGCTGCTTTCTGGCCATTGTCGCGGGTCTAACCGCGAGCTCTCTCTGCAATGGCGCCTGCGTGGCGGACTGCCTGGATGTGATTTGACTTTCTAAATGAACTGTTGTCTGGTATCTCGCTCTCTTGAGCTTGATAAATCAGTATAACACAACTGCAAGATAATGTCAACAATACGTAGCAAAAAATAGTAATATTTTGACTATAAATAATAAAAACAGGACTTTTAATCCCATTTTTTCTGTATAAAATTGTCAAAAAATATTGACAAAAATATATCGATGCGCTATACTACCACTAGATATAGCCGATAAAAAACTATTTCTATGTACGAAGCCTTGTTAGAAAAAGCCGGACTAACCACTAACCAAGCGTTGGTCTATGAGCTGTTATTGCGCGAAGGACAATCAAAAGCTTCTAAAATAAGCCAAAAAAGCCCCATAAAGCGGGGATTGGTCTATAAAGTGCTTGATGAGCTGGTTGACCTAAAATTAGCCAAAAAAGAGGATCCTGACGGGGCGGTAGCTACGTTTACGGCTGAACATCCGGATGCCTTACGACAACTGATTACACAGCGCCAAGCAGAGGTGGAGCGAGCTCAGTCCGGTATGGAGCAGTTATTACCGCAACTGACCAGCGAATTTAACTTGGCCATGGGTAAGCCAGGGGTGCGGTTTTATGAGGGTGAAGAAGGGGTCAAAAAGGTGTGGTGGGATTCACTAGAGACGGACCAAGAGATTTATACCTACCTGGACTTAGAAGCAGTTGGCCAGCATTTCGCTAAACTCAATACAGCCTATTTTAAAGAGCGACAACGGCGGAATATCAGTAAAAAAGCTATTACCAATGATTCGGCTTTTAACAGGGAGTTTTTAAAAGATTACGATAAAGCACTAACCCGCGTGCGCCTGATGAAAAACTCCGCAGCAGACTTCAGTGCTGTGACCATGCATATTTACGCCAATAAAATATCCTACACGAGATTAAGCGGTAGGACGATGATCGGCTTGATTATTGAAGACCCACTGATTTACCAAATGCACCGGATGTTATTTGAAGCCCAGTGGCGGATGCTTGATGAAGTGTAGTTAAGCGGCTTGATCATCTAACGGGCGGTCAACTGGTCGGGCAATGGTGCCGACATACTGTTGGCTCTCTGGGTCAAATCGGTAGCTAGTGATAACATGTCCGTCCGCTAGGGCGCGACGCACATGTGCGACTACCTCGTCAGCAGTACCGAGAGGGACTGCTGTGGTAATTTCCTCAAAGCGGTTTTGTCCATTGTTCGTGATATGAAAAACGGTCATGCCGGTATCTTTGTAGGTCTCTGTACCATCGATCACAAAACCAGCCTCTTCCACATAAAACTGACAAATGCGACTGGTTGGGTCAGTGGCTGCTACCACTACGTGGTCTCGTGCTCGCTCAGCTAGAGCATTTTTCATAATGATGCGCCCTAAGCCACCACCTTTGTAGTCACCAGCTGCATTAAACGAAGCAAACTCAGTCACCCCAGTTGGCTGGTCAGCATCATCTACCTGATCGGCGAAACGATAGAAACTGATCACCGCACCCTGTCGTTTTAACAGATAGAAAGTGTTGTGTGGATTATCTTGAGCAGCACGGAAGCCAGCTAGCACCCCTTCGGCTAATGGGCTGTCAGCATAGTTTTGCTTGATAATGGTGGCCATCTCGGCTTGCTCTGCTGCGGTTAACTGCTGGCGAGAGCCAAATTCTAAATCTTTAACGGTTGAGAAGTCAGGCTGCTCTTGATCTGCGAACACCTCTTGGAATGATTGCGTGAAGAGTAGGATGTCAGCCTGTAACTGCTGTAGTTGCTGCATGATTTCTTCCGGATCAAGCTGGTTGTGGTAGTCAGCGGTGATATCTGCCAGTAGTTCCTGGCCTTTGACGAGCAGATTTTGCTGTATTCGCTCTACGTCTTCTGTAGTGGCATGGGAAAAATTTTGGCTGACGTAGTTTCCAGCTTGTTGAGCGGCTTCAGTGATTTGACTGTATTTCTCGAATAATTTTTGGGCAGTGGTGTGGTCTAGGCTGGTGCCGATGTTTAGAATATGTTCAGCGGTAATATCACCGTGCTCAACTGATAAAAATGTTTTAATACCGTCTTTACCGTATTGTTGCACAAAGGACTGCACGACTGCTATTTCTTCAGCCTCAGCGTTTTTTAATAAAGATAGAAATTGAAATTTTTCTGGTAGAGATAGGTCTTCTAAAGATACACCAAAATCAGCTTCAATTTTTTGGCGCATTGGGCGGGAGAGGAGGTACTGGAAGTCAAACAAAGCTTCGTCATACTGTTCAGCGGTGGCGTTTTGTCGAACCTGCGGTGATAGGATGATATCATCACTGGTTAATTGACGGTCAAACTGTTGGTACAACTGGTGCCAGGCATTACGGTGGAGACGCATGAGCTGTGGGTCAACAGAGACTTCAACAAAATCAGCGCCACGTTGTATCGCTTGTTCGATAACATGTTGTGGAGGACGCATTTGTTGATCAAGCATTTCGATTTGCGCCAGAGTTTCTGTAACCGCTGCGCTATTTTCGGGTGATGACAGACGGAGCCCTTCGCCAAAATCATAGGCGTAGACTCCGGGACTGATGACAAATGGCATGCGGTCGGTGTCTCCATACATGCTTTCACCAGTATGCATACCGTTCAACACCTCTTGGGCGCGTGATTGTAACAGGTAGCTACCTTTTTGTTGCTCGACCGCGGATTGTAAGCTGTCCATAATTTGTGGGGTAGCGCCGTCACCCCAATCAGTGTCTTCTGACAGAGCATAGAGATGTTTAACGAACTCAAGAAACTGAGCGGTGCGGAAAAAATGGTTCGGCTCATCAAAGTCGAGATTGTTAGCAATGGCTTGGTTGTAATGATCGCCGCCAAATTGCATCAGGTAGTTAAGGCTGTGCAATGCGTTTTGTTTGAAATTTTTACTGACATCTTGCCGACACAGCATGTTGGCTATACCGCGGACATAGTGCTCCGGCTCAACCGTGTATTCTTGGCACAGATAGCTAAACAGTTTTTCGGCGGCCGCTTGGTGATCAGAGTACTGGTCTAACAGCGCTTGAAAAGCTTTGTCGGTCAATGAAGTAGGGTGATGCTCATCACGAGTGAAGTCTCCATGTAGTTGAATCGAATGGTGTAATTCTGAGATGAGTTGGCTGTCTACTTCCTGATACCGTTGCCACAGATCCGTTTCTGCTGGTGTAGCATCGGCCGGCACGGCTTCAGCTAGAGTAAGACCTCTGTCAATTAATCGATCAACCACACTGTCGGGCAGGTTGTGTCGATTAGGGTGACTGGCAACAATCTGTAATACTGCTCGGTATTCTGACTTTGGCGCATCGAGCAGGTATTCTTCGAGTGCAATTTGGCGTTCCGATTGACCTTCAATTGTCTCACCACCAAAACCATCGAATATTTCCTCGATGGTGTACGTTGTTGTTTCAGCATCGTGCTCTGCTGGTGCTGGGGGGGAATTCGTGTGACGCCATAGTAGTTAGAGCTATTGTACCATAACCGCAAAACTTTATAGTAACAAGCAATAATTAGCTATCAAAAAACCTCCCATAGGGAATAGGGAGGTTTTTAGTATACTAATGTCTTTACTCAGTGGCTGGCGGTGTCGGTAGCGGTGTTTCAGTCGGATCAGGAGTTGGTGCTGCTGGGGCAGCAGTATCTTGCGAAGCTTTGAGCGTTTCTTTGAGGACTTTACCTGCCTTAAACTTAACCACTTTAGTCGGCGGAATGGTGATAGCTTCCTTGGTTCGTGGATTGATACCTTCACGGCCTTTACGAACACGAGCCGAAAAGGTGCCAAAACCGGTCAGCGTCACCTCATCACCATCTTTAATGGTCCGCATGATGGTATCTGTCAGCGCATCCAACAGATCTTCAGCTTGCTTTTTTGAGACACCGGCCTGTTCGGCCAAAGTGTCGATCAGCGTGGCTTTGTTCATAAGCAGGTTTTTAGCAAATTAACCTACTTTTAGTGTACTACACCTCGGTTTGAGTGTCTACCCGCTCAATCATCTCCGCTAAACCGGTCTGATCATTGATACTGATCAGCACCGCATTGACAATACTCTCCCCAGTTTCTGGTAATACCAGCTTACCTTTGCTCTGTCCGGCCTGATAGGCCTCCAGAATCGGCTCAGCCTCAGCACCAATGATGGAATTGAGCCCACCGACGATGCCCACATCACTAACAAAAGCCGTGCCGTTGGGTAACACCCGCTGATCAGCCGTGGCCACGTGAGTGTGTGAGCCGATAACGGCGCTGACGCGACCATCAGCGTAAAAACCCATGGCTACTTTTTCTGATGAGGCTTCGGCGTGGAAGTCTAGTAGTTTAACAGCTGGTAAATCTGGCTGGGCTAGTAGCTCATCTAGTTTCAAGAAGGGGTTGGTGACGGGGCGAGTGTCATGATTCATGAATAGTTCGCCCAGTAGGTTGATAACGGCAATCTGTCCGGCTGGCGTGTCGATGATTTTTAGCCCCACGCCAGGGGTGTCGGTCATAGCATAGTTAGCGGGGCGGACCAGGGGCAGGTCCGGATTGGCTAATAGTTCGTTGCCATCAGGTTTTTCCAGACTGTGATTACCGCCAGTACCAATCATCACCCCGGCCTGGTGCAGTTCGTTCCAGGTTTTTTCGGTCAAGCCGGCGCCATGAGCTAGATTTTCAACATTGGCAGTGACAACATCTGGCTGGTAGCGTTGCACCAGCTCCGGCAGAGCGGCCGCTACTGCTCGTCGACCGAGCTTACCAAAGACGTCACCAAAACAGAGTAGTCGCATACTAACGAGCGTATTCGATAATGCGCTTTTCACGGATAACCGTTACCTTGATTTCACCGGGGTACTTCAGTTGATTCTCGATTTCTCGGGCTACCTTGCGAGCAATCTCGGCTGCGGCAAAGTCATCAACGTTGTCTGGCGTGACAAAGACGCGGACTTCGCGACCGGCTTGAATAGCGTAGCATTTTTCAATCCCCTCAAAGCCACCGGCAATTTGCTCCAGTTCCTCCAAACGCTTGAGGTAGTTTTCATACGTGTCTTTTCGAGCACCAGGGCGAGCGCCAGAAATAGCGTCTGCCACTTTGACGATAATAGTGTAGATGGAGGTTGGTTTGTCGTCATGGTGGTGAGCAATAGCGTCAATCACCTCTTCGCTAACACCAAACTTACGACCAATGTTAGCGCCAATTTCCGGGTGAGTACCCTGGACTTCATGGTCAACCGCCTTACCAACGTCGTGCAGCAGACCGGACTTCTTGGCGGTGACGACGTCTACACCCAGCTGTTCAGCCAGCAGGGCGCAGAGGTGAGCGATTTCAATAGAGTGTTGCAAAATGTTTTGTCCGTAACTGGTACGGTATTTCAAGCGACCGATAATCTGGACCAGTTTGGGGTCAAAGCCGGTAATGCCCAGTTCGTACAGAGCAGCTTCACCGGACTTTTTGATATCCAAGGCAATATCGCGCTTGGCTTCTTCAACTGCTTCTTCGATCCGGCCTGGGTGAATGCGACCATCAGAGACTAATTTTTCCAAGGCTTGCTTGGCGATGTGCCGACGAATCGGTGAGAAGCCAGAAACAGTGATGGCTTGCGGTGTGTCGTCGACAATAATTTCTGTACCAGTCAGTTGCTCCAGCACGCGGATGTTGCGGCCTTCGCGACCGATGATACGGCCTTTCATTTCGTCTGAGGCGATATTGACAGTCGTAGTAGTGACTTCGGCCGCCTGAGAGTTGGCTACTCGCTGTAGGGCAATAGTCAGCATGTCGCGAGCGGCTTTGTCCATCTCGTCCGCTTCCACCTGCTGTAATTTTTGTAGGCGAGACATCAAGGCTTCTTGATTGTCTTGTTCAACTTTGGCCAGCAGTCGCTCCTGCGCTTCTTCTTGACTCATGTTGCCAATCTCTTCTAAGCGGGCTAGCTGCTGGTCACGGATATCATGAATTTTTTGTTTAGCTGCTTCCAGCTGTTCAGTCCGATCAGTCAACTGTTGCTGCTTGCTTTCTAGGTCCAGCAGCTTTTGGTCGAAGCGGTTTTCTCGCTCCTCTAGTCGCTTTTGAGCATTAATAACATCTTTACGGCGAGATTGTTCTTCGGCCTTGGCTTCTTCAATAATCTTCAGCGCCTTGTCATTGGCCTCAATCAATTTTTCCTGGGCTTTGTTCTTAGCCTCAGCTAACAATTTTTCCGCCTTATCAGCGGCAGATTCAACTTTTTTGGCAGTGACCTGTTTTTGGACCAGGCTGCCAATAATGACACCGAGCACAGCTGCGCCGATGCCAACAATAATAAGTGGTAGCATATGAGTTCTATGCTGACCGCAATCCAGAGTAGTGCTGATGCACTCGTTAGAGAAAAATACAGCGCCAAACGACGAACAGCCCCAGGAGTGGGGTTGAGCGATTATCGTTTGAGAGACAGTGGGCTATACATCACGAAAAAAGTCTGTCTAGGCACTGGAATACGCAGGAAATCAGCTAAACGAGCCGGTATCAGATCGGTCCACTCGGGTTTCAGTCAGCCAGTTAATCAATGAATTAAGATCCCTTTCAATCTACCACGCTTTACCGCCTATTGCAAGGTGGCTGGGCCGTGCTATACTCGCACCGTATATGGCTATTATTGTCAATGGTAAGTCCATCGCTACGGCGATTTTAGAGCAGGCTACTGCAGCTGTTCAGGCGCGAAATATGGCGCCGTCTTTAGCAGTGGTGTGGGTGGGAGATGATCCGGCCTCAGCCAGCTTTATTCGCAAAAAGCAGCAGGCCTGTCAGCAGGTGGGGGTTGATTTTTCGCTCCACCAGTACCCAACTGATATCACCATGGCCGATTTGACCACTGCTGTACAGCAGCTACAGACCCAGCAGCAGCCCACTGGGGTGATTGTGCAGTTACCGTTACCAGCACAGCTGCCAGTCGATGAGGTACTGGCATTGGTTGATCCGGCCCGGGACGTTGATTGCCTGCATCCGGACAACGTGGCGTTGCTTAGTACCGACCAGCCACGGTTTTTGCCGCCAGCCGTAGCGGCTATTCTAGAGGTGTTGCAGCGGCACGAGATTGATTTGATTGATAAAAAAATCGCCCTGGTGGGATTGGGTCGATTGATTGGTCAGCCCTTGCAGCAGGTGTTATTGCAACGGGGCTATACCGTCACGGCGGCTGACGTGACCACGCCGGATTTAGCTGCTGTCACCAGTCAAGCCGATGTGGTTGTTACCGCGGTAGGCAAGGCTAACTTGATTACTGCTGAGATGATCAAAGATGGTGCGGTGGTGATTGATGCCGGCTGTGATTTTATCGATGGTAAACTGGTGGGGGACACAGACTTTGCGGCCGTGGCAGACAAAGCCTCGTTGGTTACGCCTACGCCGGGTGGTATCGGTTTGATCACTGTGGCCAAGTTGATAGAAAATGTAGTACAGGCCTAGTATATTTTAGAAAAAAGAAAAACACCGCCTCTACACGTAGGGGCGGTGTTTGATTTTATTGTCAATGCAAGACTAGTCTACCTCCAGATTCGGGAGACAGCTCCAAAAATGTGTTTGCTCGTCAATATGGAGAGGTATTTCCCGAGTGCATACGGCGTCATCTTTTGACGAACCGCGAGTGATAACGATTCTTGGGGTGAAGTCGAAAGTCACTATGCACGTATCGCCAGACTGTTCCTTGCGCAGAGTATCGCTTATGTTGGGCCATAGTTCGTCAAACAACTTACGTATTGTGGGGGCTACTATCTCTGCGTTGTCATTTGACCTGTTTTGGGCGATGAAACGACGGTGATGTGGATCATCACTACTACCGGCCAATCTTTTGAAAATGACTACGTTCATGACTGTCATCAGGTAATCCTTCTCTGCTGTTAGGTATTATGGGTGAAGATCTTCTTACCAGGGGATGATGGTCATAATCAAATCGATCTCTTCGGTTGTCGGCTGTTCACCGAAAATGACCACGTAGGCCAACAGAATGATCGCCAGGTGGCATAAGAAGTTACGCATTGCTTCCTCCAAAGATTGTTAAGGGGCTAGTGCTAGGAAATTAGTACGAAACTTTATTTTTGTCAATGACACACCTACTACCCCTTACTCTTGACAATTCACCAGCAATAGTGATATAGTCCCATATTCTTTGGATCGTACCTTAATAAAGGGGTACGTAATGCACTGGGAGGTGCCAAATGAAAAAGCTCGTTGTATCAGCAGCGGCCATGGCCGCGGTTACTTTGGGGTCGTATTTTGGGCCAATATGGCTTGGTGCTGAGCCGTTTGCCACCCTTGTCGGCCTACTCAAAGTCCTCGTCGTTGCCACCGTCTTCGCCTACGCCGCCGCCGTCTTCGCCCTCGTCGTCCGCGGCGTCCCCACCACCCTCGCCGCCCTTGCCGTCCCCACCGCCCTCGCCGCCGCCGCCGTCGTCGCCATCGCCGCCGCCGTCTTCGCCATCGCCGCCGCCGGCTTCCTCCTCCTCCTCGTCGCCATCGTTGACGAAGCAGAAGGAGCAGAAGGGATGGTATATTGGCAGGCGTTGGTTATCCTGCTTGTCGAGGCGATGGTCATCGGCATTCCCATATACCTTCACCTGGGCAGTATCGGGTAAAGGTTTCACAGCCAATCTGCTCCCGTGTTTGTCCGCATTGTCGTCAAACACGGGGCAGGCAAACACTGGCGCTCTATTATTGAGCGCTTTTTTCTTATTCAAAAACCCCTAGCGTCAGCTGGGGAGTTCGTTTCTCTGTGTAGCGCTTGGTGTATACTAGCAACCACCTCGCCAAGTAGAGGGATGATTACCGGTACCGCGGAAAGGTATTGAGTGGTACGTACATTGGGCAATATACGCACACAGCACCCACAGTAGTTGACTTTTTCATAAAAATGTACTAAATTGTAACATCGTCTTTTGACACTATAATCTAAACATACAAACCGACAAACGGGAGGTTTTTGATGAAACGGTTAACTGTTATCACGCTGACCATCTGGGTGCTACTGGGATTAGCCTTCTTTCAAGAGGCTCTGGCCTATGAGGAAGGTGAAGTCAGTCTGCAGTGGTGGACGCCGCTGGAAGGTCCGGCCGGCGTTTTTCATCTGCGGGTGGTGGGGGCCGAAGGTGACCTGCGAGCTGAGGTTGATCCACAGCACCGGTACAACCTGCTGTACATGGGTGGCGGACCGGCTCTCAAAACAAACAGCTTCAGGTTGTGGGGCGAGCTGGGTATCGGGGCGTTTATGGTTAGTGAGCTGTCACTGGTAGGGCAACTGGCTGCTCGCTACGATGATGGTTATATCATTGCCGGCCTGGAGGGTGAATTCAACAGAAATACTGATGACGGCCCGGCTGATAGTCGCTACGTTCTAGACGGACACATCGGCTACGCCTTTCCACCCCACCACAAGGGTCAGTTCTACGTAGCGGCCGTGATGCAACTGTTTGGTCGCTCCGGCCCACGACGGCTGTCGTACGTCTACTCGGAGCAGACGCTCCAGCGTAGTATCAACGACGCCATCGATGACCAGGAAGAGGGTGACCTGGCTCGTTACCCGGTGACGGCCATTGGTAATAACCAGTTCATGCTGGGCGGTCGCTTCGGCTTTATCGCTCCTAATCGTCGCGGTCATCGTGGTGCTGGTATCCATGTCGACATTGGCTGGCTGACGTCGCTGGATGATGGCTATATTGCCGATCGAGCGCTGGACTGGCGGACCGAGATGGAACATGTCAGCAAAGAGCGGGAAGACCCGACCTACAAACGGCCGAGTGATACCTTGTTCTTCAAGGCCACAGTGCCGTTTGATGTGACGAACACAAAATAAAAAACACGACAGTATAAAAACCTTCGGGGTCACCCGGAGGTTTTTTCTTTTACCATTCTTATACTAAGGTTTTTCTTACGTTACTTTTTGGGCAAAAAGTAACCAAAAGCCCTGGGGGAAACATATCCGCCGATGGGCTATTCACCTTCTCCCCTCTAAACCCAGCCCACCGCCCGGCCGCCGCTCTGCTGATCGCCCGCGACGCTTCCCACCCAGCGGTGGGCTTCGGGCGGGATGTTTCCCCCAGACCCCAGAGCACTGTGAAGAAGATATTCTTTTATAGCTTTAAGAGAATATAGGTGAAATATCTTGGCGTCCGGGGCGAAGGAATTCTCTGTTGTTAGAAGTGGTGAAGATCAAGTTATTCAAATGTATACCCCTGCCAATTCTCTGCAGTCAATTTTTCTAACTCGATGGCGTCATCGACATTATAGTCGCCGATCTTAGTGCGTCGTAGCTCAGTTAGGTAGGCGCCCGTACCCAGTGCTCGGCCGATGTCTCGGGCTAAGGCGCGGATGTAGGTACCAGAACCACAGCTGACAGCAAAGGTTAATTCTGGGTAGGTGTAGTTAACGAGCTGTATTTCATGGATGACAACCGGATGGGCTTTGGCTGCAACTGGGGTGCCGGCCCGCGCTAGTTCGTACATTTTTTTACCGCCAATTTTTTTAGCCGCAAAGTCTGGCGGTACCTGTTGCTGCTGACCGACAAATGTGCGCAGTACCTCGGTGATGGTTTTTTCATCAGGTGGCGTGTCTACAGCCACGGTAGTGATATCACCTTCTGGGTCATCAGTCGTAGAGGTGGCCCCTAGTTGAGCGGTAGTGATGTAGCTTTTATCTTGTTTTAAAAATCTATCCAGCTGCTTGGTGGCCTCTCGAGTAATACCGACTAGTAACAAACCCGTGGCGAACGGGTCCAGCGTGCCAGCATGACCGATTTTTTTCTCACCAGTCAGGCGGCGCAGGCGGCTTACCACTCCATGCGAGGTGATGCCGGCTGGTTTGTCGATTAAGATAAATGGCATTTGACGGTTTACTGAGTAGTGGTAGGATAGCTAGACACAGCTCTTTTGACAATGGTACAGAACATGGGATTGTTCAGATAGGAGGATCAGATGTGCGGGATCTGCGGCTACATCTCATATGACAAGTCACCGGTGGCGCCGGACTTGGTTAAAAGCATGGAGCGGATGGAAAATCGTGGTTCGCAGTCATGTGGGGCAGTGACTATGTGTAATGGGGCGTTTCGGCAGTTGATCGAGGCCAAGCCGGCTGCCATCGCCTTTCATGGTAAGGCATATGCCGATAGGTTGAAGGGTACTATGGGTATTGCCCATACGCGCTATGCCACCAGCGGAGCGCACGACGAAGAAACTATCCTGCGCAATGCTGGGCCACTCTTGCGTGACACGGCCATTGCTCATAATGGGGACACGGTCAATGTCGTGGCGCTGCGTCAGCAGGTGATTGAGGGGGGTAAGATTTGCCGAGCAGAAACAGACACGGAAATTTTGCAGATATTCATCGAGCAAGCGCTGGAGAAACACCGTGTCCATCAAGCGAGCTCGCACCAGCAGTATGCTGAACGAGTCTTTGCGGCCCTAACAGAGGTGCAGGGCAAATTTTCCGGGGCGTGGTCGCTACTGATCATGACAGCTCGTGGCATCATTGCTTGGCGCGGTCCGCGTGGTATTCGACCCTTGGTAATGGCCCGTCGGTATGATGATGACGGCCGGGTGCGTGGCGTTGGCTTTGCTTCTGAGTCATCCGTCTTCAATGCCCTGAAAGGTTTTCGCAACATCACTGACGTTTTACCAGGTCAAGTGTGGTTTGCGCCTGCGGATAGCAGACGAATGTATCACCGAGTCATTTCTCGGGCGAAGGAGAAATTTTGCGTTTTCGAGTTTGCCTATCTGGCTCGACCAGACTCACGCTTCCTACCTGAACAACGACGGGTGGAAATGGTGCGACGAGCACTTGGTAGCGTGGCCGCTATGGAGGTGCTGAAAGCCTACCCGGAAATGATGATTGAGCGGCGGTTGGCCAAAATGGTGGTGGTTCCCATCCCCACCTGTCCGGTCAATGCAGCCAAGGAATTTGCCAAGGTTATCGGCGCACCGGTCGAGCAGGCTATCCTCAAGGCGGGTAATAAACGCAGCTTCATGGAAACGAGTGATGAAAAGCGTCGGCGAGCGATTGATGATAAATTCATCTTCATTCGTGAGCTAGTGGAGGGTAAGCACGTTATCCTGGTTGATGACTCAGTGGTGCGGGGTAATACTGCCTACAAGGTCATCGCTCGGTTACGTGAACTCAACGTTCGCTCTGTCTACGTCGTCTCTTGCTTCCCGCCGGTTATCAGTGGCTGTCACTATGGGGTGGATATGCCTGACCCCGGTAAGTTTGTAGCCATTGATCAGCACACAAAAACACCATTGCCGAATAAGGCTATCGCTAAAGCTATCGGCGCTGACGAGGTGTTTTACATCTCTCTTGATGGTTTTGTTGAGGCAGTTGGTGTGCCCATCGATCGACTGTGCTTAGGATGTACCACGGGCCAGTATCCCACACTGACAGATGGGGCGGCGGCTAAGCTCCAGGTGAGACAGCGGCATCGTGCCACCTAATCACCGGCAATAGACCCTTTCGCTACGGCGGAAGGGTTTTTCTCTACCGACATTGACTTTTTGGCTAAAAACCGATAATCTAAGGCCACTATGAACGTGACTGAGCTAGCGCGCCGACTGCGCATCAACACCAAAGACCTGCTGGAACTACTACCGCAGGCCGGTTTTGACATTGGTCAGCGAGCTATTAAGGTTGACCCACGGACAGCCCAGCGTATTTTGCGAGAGTGGCCCAAGTTTTATAAAGAGCATCAGGCTCGTTTGGCGGCTGAGCGCAAGCAGAAAGAAAAAGAAGCTCGCCGGGCCAAGATGGAGCAGTCCGGGCCAATCGTCCTGCCGGCCATGATGACAGTGCGAGAGTTTGCAGAAGCCACCGAAGTGCCGGTCAACAGCATCATTGCTGAGTTGATGAACAACGGCATCTTGGCGACGTTAAATGAACGGATTGATTTTGATACCGCTTCTATCATTGCCGAAGATTTAGGCTTGATCGTGGAAAAAGCTGAAGGTGGTGCGGATGACAGTAGCGCTGATGATAAGAAGCTGGAAACTATTTTGAAAAATCAAGACAAGGATACATTGCAATCTCGTCCACCGGTGG
>CAZJZH010000028.1:5098-14187 GCA_964550465.1 uncultured Gammaproteobacteria bacterium | reverse complement strand
ATGCTACACTTCCTGAATTCATTGCTTGGGCAGCAGAAATAGGAATTGAAGTCGACATGAACTTTGTGTACGACCCCGATTATTTAAGCCCTGCAGTAATACCACCCAGCACAAGAAAATTAATACATGCAAAGTTTAGAGAATCGATGGGGAATGATCATAAACTAGGAACTCTGCTTAGTATGTATAACAATGACGATTGGAACGAATTAAAATGGGAGCAGTTTTGTCGTTATAACGATCTTCTTGATGTAAACGATAACAGCAATTGGAGAAATACTTTTACTGACCTAGTGTCTATGGTGGAGAATAGTGGACATACTAGCATTTACTAGACCTAAACTAGTTATCCTGCGTTGGATAATGCACTTGGGTCTATTCACAGCTTTGGTGTTAGGTCCCAATAATTATTGGTGGGTATCATTAGGCGTCTACATATGGTTCGCTAGTATAGGAAACAGCGTAGGGCAACACAGATACTTTGCGCACAAAACTTTTACGACAAGCAAGTTTTGGGAAAATATTCTATTAATAAGTGCAACATTAGCCAGTGTGAGTAGTGTGTTTGGCTATATTGTGACTCATAGAGAACACCATAGGCATACAGATAAAGACTTAGATCCACATAGTCCACATCATATGAGTTTATGGGATAGCTGGACACTGGGCTTAACTGATACAGGACGATGGGATCTCAAATTAGCAAAAGACTGGATTAAGAACAAGGGCGTTATGAATTCACATAAATACTTTTTCTTGTACATCATAACGTATAATTTATTGTTAATATTGATAGACCCAATACTTATACTTTACGCATACTTAGTTCCAGCAAGCCTGTGTGTTTGGGCAACCGGAGCATTTAACACTTGGGGACATGGAAAAGGTCTTGCATGGTTAGGGTATAGAAGTTACAACACAAACGATAAAAGTAGAAATCATCATATCGTTAATTTAATAACATTAGGCGAAGGCTGGCACAATAATCACCATAACAATCCTAAGAATTACATACAGGGTGAAAAGTGGTGGGAATGGGATTTGAACGCATGGGTAATAAGATTAATAAAACAAAACAAGAAATAAAAGATTTAGCAAACGGCGAGGCTTTTTGTATTTTGCCGTGGGTGCACATGCATCCTTGGCCAGACGGCAGAGTGTTTACATGTTGTTTAAGCGAACAGCATACTCCTATTGGCAATCTAAACGAAATGGACTTAGACGAGTGTTACAACAGCGATTCGATGAAAAAAATTCGCTTAGATATGCTAAACAATAAGAAAAACTCGAACTGCAATCGTTGTTATGAACTAGAAGCACTAGGGCATAGTACACTAAGGAAACGCAGTAACGACGATTTTGTTTTCGAAAAAGATGATCTGAATCAGTCCAGAATTGACGTAGTCCAAACAACAGAAGAAGACGGAACTGTAGAAGATGTCCATCTTACATATTTGGATATTAGATTTAGTAATATTTGTAATATGAGATGCCGAACATGCGGACCAGATTTAAGTAGCCAATGGTTTCAGGATGCTGTAGATAGTAAATTTAATCGAACACCTGATGAAGCAATTAAGCAAATTCGTAAAGGTAATGCAAGTTTTATGGAGCAGTTCGATCCATATATTCATACTATTGAGAAAATATACTGGGCAGGCGGCGAGCCATTAATTATGGATGAGCACTGGTATATCATGAACAAGCTCGTTGAAATGGGTCGAACAAAAAGAGACACACCGATGAGAGTCTTCTACAACACTAACTTTAGTAAATTAACCTACAAAGATCAAGACGCAATCGAGTTATGGAAACATTTTGACGAAGTAAGTGTTGGCGCAAGTTTAGATGCAGCAGGTAAAAAAGCAGAATACTTGCGTAAAGGGACAGTGTGGAGCGATACTCTAGAAAATAGATGGCGCATGAAAAGAGAAATACCAGAAAAAGATTTTAATATCAGTTGTACTGTAAGTATGTTTAATGTTTTAGATGTATGTAGTTTTTATAGAGAACTTATTGATATTGGATTCATAGAGCCAAAGGACTTCGGAGTAAACATTTTATTAGGCAAATGGAATCACAGAGCTACTGTTCTTCCTGAACATATGCGTAAGGAGGCCCAAAGGCAGATAAGAGAAACATTAAAGTTTATAGAAGATAAAGACACAGTGGGTCGAGCTACACAAACTTTCCAAAGTCTGCATCAGTTCCTAGACGGAGACGATACTCATTTATTAGTAGACAGTATGCAGGAATGTAAAGAAATGGATAGGTTTAGATCTGAAAACATTTTCGATGTATTTCCTGAATTAGAAGAGTTACGACCTTACTATGAAGAAGACAGAGACAATGAGTACTAGACCTGAACACTTTTGTATATTACCTTGGATCAATCAGGAAGCACGAACTAACGGAGAGGTCGGTGTTTGTTGTGTGATGCAAGAAACAGCACCGGGTATTAATCTAGCAGATGGTAATACTTTAAAAGATGCTTGGAACAGCGAATGGTTAGCTAACTTAAAGGCAGACTTTTTAGCAGGAGAAAAACCAAAAGCATGCTATAATTGTTGGAACGAAGAGTCGGCGGGTATTGAAAGTAAGCGTCTTAGAGAGTTAAAAAAGTTTGCACACCATGTAGACAATTTAGATCATGTTAAACCTAAAAGTATGGATTTAAAATTAGGAAATATCTGTAACACCAAGTGCAGGATTTGTACTGGGTTTGCAAGTAGCCAATGGGTGCCAGAAGAAATAGAGCGTGACGGTAACACTAATCAGTTTGCACATCTTATGGGTAGACTAGGTCGTTGGCCTGAATTAAACGAAGAGTTTTGGAACGACATAGAACAGCAAATCGAAGAAGTGGAGAGCTTGGAGTTCTTTGGCGGTGAGCCATTTTTAATTAAGCGACATTTTGATATATTACAAACACTTGCTGACAAAGGGCGTGCCAAGGATATATCTATCAGTTACAATACGAACGGATCTATATACCCAGAAAAGTATATTAGTTTGTTACAACAATTTAAAGATGTGCAAGTGTTCTTTAGTATAGACGGCGTAGGTGAAAGATTTAATTATATTAGACATCCACAAAAATTCGATGACGTAATAGAAAATTACAAAAAGTTCAAATCTACACCGGGTATAAGAACAAATATTTTTTATACAGTGAGCTTATTTAATATAATGTACATGGATGAATTGTTACAATATCAACAGCAACATGATATCGATTCAGAAATACATTTTAATATGGTATATGTTCCTCAACATATCAGCCCTAAGGCTTTACCAGAAAAAGTAAAATCTGCTATAACAGAAAAATTTAAAGATCATCCGGATCACAGAATACAAAGCACATTAAATTTTATGAATCAAGAAAATTACTATGGCTATATGGATGAATTTGTTCGACAAACAAGTTTTAGTGATCGGTATAGGGGAGAAAGTTTTGCAAGAACGTTCCCAGAACTGTGGGATCACTTAGCGCCATATTTTAAACACGAAAGTGCAATGGAACTGATAGATACTATGGACGTTATAAAACTAGTAGATAAACATAATAGCAAATGAGGTACGAAATAGATATGACATACAGTAAAACATTTTGTCCGTACCCATGGATACATGTGATGACACAGCCGAGTAGTACAGTAAATTTTTGCTGTGTTGCTAATGGCCAAATAAAAAATGACGATGGTAGTATACTGATGTTAAATAAAGGTGATGATATTTCTACAGTGTGGAATAATAATCACTATAGAAAAATAAGACGCCAAATGATAGAAGGCGAACAGGTAGAAGGTTGTGAGCCTTGTTATGATTTAGAAAAATTAGGTATTCCTAGTTATAGAGAAAATTATATCAAAGATTGGATGGGCTTTCACTGGAATGCAGAACAAATAAAAGAAATTGTTGATAAAAGCATAGACAATGACTATGTTGTAGAAGAAGCACCGCAGTACTTAGATTTTAGATTAGGCACACTGTGTAACTTGCGTTGCAGAATGTGCCAAAGTCAAAACAGCAGTGCAATTTATAAGGAATTAAAAGATGAAGACCTCTATACAGAAGAAGAACGAGAGTTTATCGTTAAAACAAGTCATTGGGGCGACTTTAGTGATTACACTCAGCCTTGGTTCGATGATCCTGGGTTCTTGGCTACAGTTGAAAAATGGTTACCCAATGTCAACAGATTATATTTTACTGGAGGGGAACCAACCATTATTCAGCGGGTTTATTGGATTTTAGAGAAGTGTGTTGAGCTAGACATAGCTAAAAATGTAGACCTTGTATTCAACAGTAATATGACAAACATACAACCCAGATTTTTAACTCTCGTAGAAAAATTTAAAAGTGTATTAATGTGTTTGAGTGTTGACGGATACGGAGCTACTAACGACTATATCAGAAGCGGAAGCCGATGGGATATTGTTGACAGACATATAAGAGATTATGCAAAATCTGAAGTTGTAGGTAATATACTTTTTAGTCCAGTTGTACAAATATACAACATATTGGACATTACTAAACTACTTGACTACGCAGAAGAAATTACTAATTACAGTGGCAGAAGAATAGATATAAGTTTCCTATTGAACAATTATCCAAAATGTTTAGACATAAGAAACTTGCCTAAAGAAATTAGGAGAGAAGCACAGCTACGCTTACATGAGTGGTTGCATGACAGCACATACTTTGACGATGATGAGCGCAATAAACAAAGTGTGTTGGGCCTTATCAATGCACTAGACGATAGCAACGTCAACGACGACTCAGAACATCAGATGAAAATATTCAGACAATACACTGAATTGCTAGATAAAAAGCGAGGACAAAGTATTGAGACCAGTTTACCATTGCTGTGGAGTAGATTAAAATGGTGATAGATAATAAAAAATATTTGTTTGTTGCAGGATGCTCTCATCTAGCTGGAAGCGAAATCGAGGGCGCAGGAAAAACAGAAAGAAGTGTTGGATCACTGTCTAAAGCCTTTCCTGGTAAGTTTGCGGAAACATTTAAACTGAATTACATAAACAGTGCTGTACCCGGCGGCAGCAATGAATTTATATATCGCTCTACAATAGAGTTTGCAGTCAATTGGGTACATCAAGGAAGAGATCCGAAAGACTTGTTAATAATGATCGGGTGGAGTACTGACGAACGAATAGAATTTACTTGGCAAGGGGAACACTTTCATTGGGCTAATGGGTGTGACTGGAAACCTTTTTATAAAGATGGAACAGGTCCAAATTTTCAAAACTGGTTCAAAGCATTACAGCTTTATTATACCGATTTTGACTTTGGCCGATACAGACGTATAATAAATATTATAACATTAGACAGAACACTGAAATCGCTTGGCATAGACTACATACAATTTAGTAGTTGTGCAAAAATGGATGAAGCAATGTGGAATTCGTTTTCATGGAAACATATGAAAGATATTTTTCCGTTTGATACATTCTTCGAACCTTACGATAGTTTTATAGATCAATATAGATACGAATACCCTGAAAATTTTTCTGATTGGTTACATGCCGATGAAAGTATACACGATATGTACTTAGAAAAATTAATCAATCATGTGAGAGAATTATGAGCAACGACGATAAAAACGAGCTAGGCGCTCCAGACAAAATTATAGATATGGGAGACTTATACGGTAACCCTATCGAGACGACCCCCGCAGAAATTAACGAAGTTGAAGAACCTGATATTGATCTAGACGACATCGAACTTTCCGAAGAGGAAGAAGAAATGCTCAGAAAAAAAATTGAAGAAATTAGAAAATCGGATCCCTTTATATACAGATGAGAATTTTAGGAATAAGTTGCATGTTTCACGATGCCTCGGTATCAGTGATAGAAGATGGCAATATTTTATTTGCAGGTCATGCTGAACGCTATAGTCGTGTTAAAAACGATCCTTACCTTAATAAAAAACTTTTAGCAGATGCATTAAAATACGGCCTACCTGATGTAATTGTTTTACACGAAAGCAGTAAACTTAAAAACAGGCGCCGTATAAAACAATTTACATGGAGCAGTATAAAGTCAGCGTTTACTGAACCTACTGCTGAAGAGTGGATTAGAAAGTTTTATCCACAATTAAGTGGCATCCCAATTACAAATTGTTTACATCACGAAAGCCATGCGGCTGCTGGTGTATTAACATCTAACTTTTCGGATGCTGCAATTATGACTATTGATGCAATTGGAGAATTCCAGACTGCAACAATATATAGATGGACAACTGATAGATCCAATGTAAGTAAAATGGAACTATTAACTGAAACAAACTTTCCTAATAGTTTAGGATTGTTTTACAGTGCCATTACTGCTAAATGTGGTTTGAAACCCATGGAGGATGAATATATTCTAATGGGAATGGCTGCATACGGATCTCCAGTTTATAAAGATAAGTTGAATAAGGAATTATTCAAACACCCAGATCCACACACAAAACTATTAGAATGCTTGCACACAAAAGTTGACTTAAGTAAAGGACTGCCAAAGTCTATGTTCCCTGGGGAATACGACGAACAGTTCTATTTTGACTTAGCTGCTAGTGCTCAAGCGATATGTGAGGATAGAGTTTTAGCTTATGCTAAACTCGCAAAACAGTACACACAGAGTAATAACATTGTGTTTATGGGCGGGGTCGCGCTTAATTGTGTAGCAAACAGTAAGTTGTACGAATTGTTTGACAATATACACATTATGCCTAACCCAGGTGATGCTGGCAGTAGTTTAGGTGCAGCCGCCCTTTTTTATTTTTTGAGAACTGGTAAGCGTGTTACATGGAAGAATCCTTATTTAGGTTATAACATTAAAGGAAAGTGGCCAAAAGAAAAGTTTTTAGATAGCTTAAGAAAAAATGAAATTTTTGGTGTTGCTAACGGCAAAGCAGAGTTTGGTCCTAGAGCTTTAGGAAATAGAAGTTTGTTTGCAGATCCTAGGGGAAGCGATATTAAGGATCGAGTAAACGAAATCAAGAGAAGACAAAAATTTAGACCATTTGCTCCTATCGTACTGGAAGAGTATGCTAGAGATTGGTTTGAAATGCCAGGGGATAATATTTCAAGTCCGTATATGCAGTTTGTTGCTAAATGTAAAAAGCCGCATATACTACCGGCAATCGTACATGGGGATGGTACAAGTAGAGTGCAAACTGTTAACAGAATTCAGCACCCAGATCTTTATGATGCTTTAACAGCATGGTATAAAGAAACCGGGTGTCCTATTGTTTTAAATACAAGTCTGAATATCAAAGGGCAGCCTATCGTCAATACTGAAAAGGACGCCGAAGAGTTTGCAAAACACTATGGAGTCCCTGTACATGTACGAGACGAATAACACACCCACAATAGAAGAAAAATTGACACATATCTCTCAGAACCCTTGGTTGTATGACGATAACCTAGACGATAATGATCGTATGATGTGGAAATTAAAAAATAAATGTCACTTGTGCAGTATAGATCCTATGTTTCATAGAGACGATTGTGGGTTCAGTATCCCTCAACTAATGATGTCTGGTGCATTATCAGGCTTAATGCATCTATTAAATAACGATTATAACAAAAGCAAGAAGTAATATGTACGACATTTTTTATATTGGTGAGAATAGTCAGTTAAAAGAAAAATACCCGTTTGCAAAATCGATCAAAGGTGAGAATGAAATTTCGCCTTTAACAAAAATGTATTGGCTGATAGATAGTAACACCGTACCGACAGATTGGGAAGTGTTTGACTATAAACCAGATCAATATACAAACACATACAGACATGTATGGAAATGGAATAGTGAAAATTACGGGGGTATTTCGCTAATTCCAAAAGGGGGAAGTAAAGAGGTTGTATGGCATAATAAAATTGTTTGTAAAAAGCAATTTGATATTCTTTTCACAGACACACCGGGGAACTATTTTGAAGAGAACCCATACAGTACTCACGTTTGGTGTGTTGATCCGGAATATGTGTTAGGGGATGATATCAATTGGGCACCGGGGAACTTTGAGCCTGATTTTATACACAGTTTCCATTTACGTGGACAGCTTGAATATAAGTATCCTGAAAAGGAAGGGGGGATCAAGCTGTATCCACGTGACTGGGGATCAGCACAATTTAAATACCACACATTTCTAGACACAAACATCAGTTATCCTATTATGTGGGTCGATGATGTAAATGATTACAGTAAACGAGATATTTATAAAGATCAATACGTGTGGCTTATCGATAAACAACATAAAATAAACTTAGATACAGTAGACTGGGTTCCAAACCCTTTTGAAAAAGAAATGATACACTGCTTCCGCATGCCATATCAACTAAAAGAAACTTATCCTATGGCAATGGGTGGCATTCGTTTAGTACCTAAAGATTGGAAGGAAGCAGAGCTTAAAATACATCCAGCATGTCCTATAGAAGATGAAGCATACGATGTTTTTTATGTAGACGAGGACGAATTTAATTCCGATACATATGAAGAGTATGCAAGCAGAAGTAAAACAGAATGGTTCTGGATTGTTGATAGAGATTTTTCCTTTAACGGTAAATTGTTGTTTGTTCCTGCAGAACACGAACAAGAATATATCCACGTATTCAAAATACCAAATCACTTAGAAGAAAGGTACTTACCCGAAGTTAAAGAACCATGGGATATTAGATGTGGCGGAATTAGATTAGTTAATAAAAACTTCGATATGACTAAGCACAAGTATCAAGAAGATATTGTGCCTGTTCGATACGATATTTTTTATTCAACTGACATAAACGATTACGAAACACATGCTAGAAAAAGTCGAACTAAAATGTTTTGGCTAGTAGATAGCGAACACCAAATCAACGAAGAATTCAAATATGTTCCTCAGCGTTATGATCAAAAATATATAAACATATTTAAGTTACCGGGTGACCTAGAACATAAATATCCTCGATCTATTACAAACGTTAGTGATAACAGATGTGGTGGTGTGAAATTAGTACCTATAAAATATACAGAAGATGCAAAGTTTATAGATGCTAACCCTGTGGGAGGAAAAGTATATCCTATCTTAAGATCCAATGATCCTAATGTAG
>CAZJZH010000028.1:2603-5088 GCA_964550465.1 uncultured Gammaproteobacteria bacterium | reverse complement strand
AACAGAAGACACTTGGATTATTCCTGAAGGGTTAGATGATATAAAAACAATACCGTGGCAGCCCAGTGTATTTGAAAAAAATACCATGCATGTATTCGGACATGGCTTATTAAGATGGAAGCCGTTAGATTGGGACGGCTCTATTAAAGAGCACGACTACACACCTGTTATATTAGATGTTCAGTTCGAAAAATTCTCTTCATTTGAAGAAGGTGTAGAAAAAAGTAAGTATAATTGGTTCTGGGTTATTGACAGCGATGTTATACCCCTTGATAATTTTGATTGGGACTTTCAACCTAATATATTTGATGACGGTAAAGCACATGTATGGCAAAAGTTAAATCCAATTACAAACAAACAGTACGATTATGGTGGCATCTCTTTAAGACACAAACATGAGAAGAGAGGCAGACCGAAGTACATGCGGGAGCCTGCGTGTGTGCAAAAAGAATACCCGGTATATACTTTAACAGAAACAGATTATAAATCAGGTTTGAAAAAAGCATACGAACAGTTTGCATCTGAAACAACAACAAATATGTTTTGGGTAGTAGATAGTTTTGTAGAAGTAGATGCTGATTTCGATTTTAGTTATTACCCTACACAGTACGACATTGACGTTGTACATGCTTGGAAACACAACAGTAAAGCTAGGGCAAGTGGTATCAGGCTTGTACCTACATCAACAGTTATCGAAAGCGACACACAGATTATCGAGAATGGATTTTATAAACTAAAAGAACTTCCTTCTATAGCAACATATGATCCAGTATGGCCATTAGTGAAGTTATCAGATTTGACAGCAGAAGAAGTACAACAAATACTTGAAAACAACAAAGATGTTCCTTATGTATGGACATTGGAGCCTGGTATCGAGTTAGAAGAAGATGTAGTAAAGAAAAGTTTTCTACCTCATGTAAATCAATATGATGTTGTGCATGTTTGGAAGAATCGAGGCACAGATGGATATGGCGGCTTGAGGCTATGGCCAACATCGTACAATGCAAATATGTTGTCAGACCAACAAGTATCTACATGTAGTATACCAAACCAATTTATTATGGATAGTGTAGCTGGACCTCAAAAACAATTTCCTGTATACACGTTAACATCAGACGATATCAGTAAAGGATTAAAAAATACTTATGAACACTTGGCGTCTATTACTGATACAAGAATGTTTTGGGTAGTTGATCCTTTTGTAGAAGTTGATAAAGATTTTGACTTTACATATCATCCGTCACAATATGAAATGGACATTGTTCATGTTTGGGAACATAAAGGGGATAGTAGACTGTCTGGTGTTCGTTTAGTGCCTACAAAACAAGTATATCAGTCTGATCGACAAATATTTGAAAATAGTTTTGACAAGCTAAAAGAAATGTACACCGTTGCAAGTAAAGACATGATATGGGAAGTAGTTCAGCTAAAAGAAAATACAGTAAAAGAAATTAAACAAATTTTAAACGAACGTACAAATTGCTATGTATGGACAGTTGACCCAGGTACTGAATACGATGCTAAAACAATTACAAACGGCTTCATACCTTACTTGGATGACATTAGTAATGTACATGTTTGGAAAAACAAAGGAGAAGGATACGGCTCTTTAAAGTTGTGGCCCGTGTGGTATGACGTTGATTTACTTAGTGATAACGATGTATCAACATCGAGTATACCTGACCAAGTTATTGTAGATGCAATTGCAGCTGGGCAAAAACAATTTCCTATTTACAAATTAACACAAGATGATATACAAGTAGGATTAAAAGAAACATACGAACGTTTAGCTAAACAAACAGAAAGTAAAATGTTTTGGGTAGTGGATGCATTTGTTGACATAATTGAAAGCGATTTCGATTTTTCGTTTGTGCCTTCCCAATTTGATATGAGTACTGTACATGTTTGGGCACACGGCAGTGATAACAGACTTTCAGGTGTACGACTTATACCTACACAACAGACATTTGAATCTGACAGACAAATATTCGAAAATAGTTTTAGAAAATTAAAATTAAAAGACATTGTAGCTACTAGAGATTCTGTATGGCCCGTAGTAAATCTAAAACACAATACTGTAGATGAAATAAAAAAAGTATTAGAAGATCATAAAACAGGCTATGTATGGACTGTTGATCCAGGTACTGAATACGATGATAGTATAGTAACAAACAGTATAATACCGCACCTGAACAATGTCAGTAACGTACATGTATGGCGTAACAGTGACGGCAGCTATGGTTCATTAAAACTCTGGCCTACATGGTACAACATCGACAGTTTAGATGATCTTGCTGTGTCAACATCGAGTATACCTGACCAAGTTATCGTTGACACTGTGGCAGGACAACGTAAGCAGTTTCCTATATACACGTTAACACATGAAGACATAGAGACAGGATTGAAAGAAACTTACGAGCGTTTGTCAGCACAAACAGAAAGTAAAATGTTTTGGGTAGTGGATGCATTTGTTGACATAATTGAA
>CAZJZH010000028.1:0-2503 GCA_964550465.1 uncultured Gammaproteobacteria bacterium | reverse complement strand
AAAAAAAGTATTAGAAGATCATAAAACAGGCTATGTATGGACTGTTGATCCAGGTTCAGAGTACGATACTAAAACTATCACCAATGGTTTCATACCATACTTGAATGATATTAACAACGTACATGTTTGGAAAAACAAGGGCGATGGCTACGGCTCATTAAAACTGTGGCCTTCGTGGTATAGCGTTGATACACTTACTGACAACGATGTATCGACTTCAAGTATACCTGATCAAGTTATTGTTGATGCTGTCGCAGCTGAACAAAAAAAATTCCCTGTGTACACACTAACACAAAAAGATCTACTAGCAGGACTAAAAGAAACATATGAACGCTTGGCAGAACAAACAGACAGTAAAATGTTCTGGGTAGTAGATGCATTTGTTGAAGTCAACAAGGACTTTGATTTTTCGTACATGCCTTCCCAGTTTGATTTAGATGTCGTACACATATGGAAACATGCTTCAACTAGCAGACAAACAGGTATACGATTAATGCCTACCTTACAACAGTACGACTCTAGCAAACAGATTAACGAAAACAGCTTTGCTAAACTCAAACAGATGCCTGAAATAGCAACTAAAGATCCTGTTTGGCCCGTTGAACGTTTCAATAAAGTTAGTGTAAAAGAATTAACATCTATACTTGATAAACACAAAGATGTTGATTATGTATGGACTTGTGACCCAGACCTTGAACTAGACGATTCGATTATTCAGCAAAGTATTATACCACATGTGGATAATGCAAGTGTAGTACATGTGTGGAAGCGAACAAACAGTGAAGGTGTAATTGTTGGGCACGGTGGTCTTCGACTTTGGCCTACGTGGTTCGATACAAGCAGTTTAACTGATGAACAAGTGATAACAAGCAGTGTGCCTAATCAGTTTATCTTAGACAGTGTTGCAGGCCCGCAAAAAGAATATCCTATCTGTTTGTTAACAAATGAAACAGACATTATCGAACAACTAAAACAGTTCGAAGAGACTTGTGATCTAAACATGTACTGGGTTGTAGATCCTTTTGTTACTTATGTAGACGACTGGAAGTTTGATTACATTCCTACAAAGTGGGAAGAGCATGTAGTGCATGTGTTATTAACAACAGAAGATGAACAACGTGGTGTGAGATTAATACCAAACGGAACATTTACAAACAACGAGTATACAGTAAAGCAGTTAATGAACAACAGCTTTAAGGATCTCAAAGTGGTATACAGACACGCCACGAGACCCGCTGTGTGGCCCGTGTACAGGTTTAAAGATGAATCACAGGACAATGTAAGCCTAAAAGAACAATTAGAGCAATTTACTGCTAAAACTAACAGCGAAATGTTTTTTACTGTGGACAGCGATGTATCTGTTGATGACAGTTTTGTTTTTGCATATACACCTCAGTTAGACAGTGTAAGCAAAACACATGTATGGCAAAGACTGAACCCAAACACAAAAATGACACACAGCTACGGTGGAGTACGATTATGGCCTAACCCTACCGACATTGTAATGGAAACAATAACCAGTGACAAGATAAAATTAAATAGAATGGACGCTGGTAAAATGCAATATGTAAGAAAACCGTCGTGCAGCTATAAACCATATGACATTGTGATGCTGAGCTACAAAGAAGATATTGATATAGTTGAGAAGAGAATACTCGATATACAAGAACGCACACAAAGAACAGTTACACATATACGAGGAGTAGAAGGCATATTCGAAGCACACAAAGCTGCTGCAGATGCTGTTGACAGCGTTATGTTTTGGGTAGTTGATGCTGACGCTGATGTAACAGAAGAGTTTAAGTTTGACTATATACCCGATGTGTATGATCAAACAGTTGTTCATGTATGGGCTAGTAAAAATCCTATTACAGGAATGGAATATGGATATGGTGGTATAAAACTATTTAACACTCAGCAGGTATTAGATGCCACAAGCTGGGGCCTTGACTTTACAACTGGATTAAGCAGTAGGTTTAAAGCAATGCCTGAAGTTAGCTGTGTGACACGTTTTAACACAGATGCGTACAGCACATGGCGAAGTGCATTCCGTGAATGTGTTAAACTCACACTAAAAGACGATGCTGAAAGTAAAGAACGTTTAGAAGGATGGTTACACCCTGTGCCTGATGCACAATTTAGACACGATGCTAAACGTGGAGCAGAAGAAGCTGTAGCGTTTGCTCAAGCCAATAAACAAAATATATCACAGCTGCTAAAAATAAATGATTATGAATGGCTGAAGGAAAAATATAACAATGCATCTTGACACATGGGAACAGGTAGAACAATATCTAGATCAAGGGTTTTTACAAATACCCAATTGGGTGTTTGAGCATGTGATTCAGAATCAGGAAATGTACCCAAAAGATGCGTTTACTAAAGGGTAGTTGGTAAGTAAAAGTTGGCTATTAGAAAAACTATTTCAGACTAAAGCAATCAGATCAGATAAAACTATTGCTATTTTAGGTTGTTGGATAGGTAGCTTAGTACCTTTTTTAAT
>CAZJZH010000027.1:0-14393 GCA_964550465.1 uncultured Gammaproteobacteria bacterium | reverse complement strand
ACTAGAACGATGATAATCCCGTTCTCTTGGCACGCATCATGGCTTTCATGATAGGTATCAAGAAAATAGGACTGGGAGCCCCTTAGGGGCTCCCAGTGTGTGGACGATACGAATGATGGATTAGACCTCCACATCGGAGAACTGACCCGCTCTCTCACGTGTGCGACGACCGCGACCAGTGACCCCTGTGGTCAGCTTGTCCCACGGAATGCGTTCACCTATGGTCGCCAGAGTGATGATGTAGGTCGGCAGCTGCTCAGTAGAAATGCTCTTCATGTACATAGTGGCTGTAGCGAACTGCAACACATTGCGCTCCATGTTGACATCACTGGCCGTAGTGTTAATGCCCAAGACCTTGAGCATTTCATCGCGGTTGCCAGCGCCGACAGCGCTGATCAGCTCGGGATCTTTCAAGATGTTGCGCGTTTCGATCACATCAGCACCCATGGCTCGAGCCACAATCACACCAGTGCCGGAAAACACTCTGTTGAGATTATCGAACAGAGCGTCCAGCTCGGACAAGATAACGCTGGGATCAGGCAACGGCTGCAGTGCGCTAGCAGCAGCACTGCCACCCGAAAGACTTGCCGCAAAGATGCCCATCAGTTGCGGTCCTTGATATTGGGCCATCACCTCCGCTTTATACGATTGCAGTTGCTCCAAGAAAGCTTTCAAGTAACCGAACAGTTCTGCGCTACGACCCAGCAAGGCGTTTTTGCGAGCTTCGCTCACCAACTTACCACCACCCTGCAAATCCATGGCACTCAGCACATCCGCATAGCGTTGGCGGGTGACCAGTTTTTGCACTCGGCCAAAAATGGGGCCGCCAACCGGCTGATCCATATCGATGGCCCGTGCCTCAATGGCGTCGAGAACCGTTTTTTCGATTCGATCTTCAACGCCCAACGAACGAGCAGTCATCCAACGAATAGCTGCCTGTAAAGTGGTGACATCAAATTTGGGTTCTCCACCCACTTTGAGTGCCTCGAGCAGGCTTTCATCCGAAGGAACGGGCGGCAACAAAGAGGTGGCGACAGTAGCCAAACCAGCGGGAGCGCCATTAGCTCCAGCCGGTGCGGTCGAGCTGGCGGCGCTGGCGCCACCTTGGCGCAATTTCTTCAACGCCAGTTTGACTTTGGCTTCCTTGGCTCCTCCCTTGGTCAACGCCGCAGCAATGGCGTCATCATCGACGATGCTGGGGTCCATGATCATCTCGACGAAATCATCGCCCGGCTCACCCAATTGCTCTTCCAGAACTGAGGCCATCTGGGAGAGCTCCACACCGATACTGTCGGCGAAGGGCTGCATGGTCGTGCGGAATTTTTCCGTACCGATCGATGTCCCAACAGCGGGAGCGGTGGAAGCGGCGGGCGGTTCGGCAGCCCCGCCACTGGTGGTCGACGCGTCCGAGGCAGACGCCTTACCAGGATCTGTTTTCACATCAGGCTCTTTAGAGTCGTCGGTCATCACACTCTCCTTTCTTGCCATGTATAGGCAAGTTTTGGTTGCGGCGGATTAAACCACCAATGTTGCGTTATTTCGGCTAAAAACTGGCCGAAAATTCGTATCGTATTATTAAAGAACTTACTGAGGTACAGATATCACTATCTGACCCTGAAAAAAGCCACTTTTTATCTAAAAATGAAGACTTTTTTCACCATCACATAGTGACGTGCCACCTTACCAAATCTTTACAACAAAGTCAATATCTAGTGTGACTTACACAATAAGGCTTTGGTCTCTCTCTACACTCCAGAATCTTTACGGTAATAGTTAGTGTACTATATACACATAGTATGCCTCTTATCCTTCCTCGTCAAGTCGTTTATCCACATCCGCTTTGTCTGATTAATTTCAACGTGATACTATCCCCGCGTCTTGATCATAAGGAGGTATATATGACAACAGACAATCGGCCGCGCATACTGTTGACTGTTGACGTGGCCGTAGTATTTCAGCGCCGATGGATCCTCTTAATAACTCGCGGTAAAGAACCTGCTGGTAAGCTAGCCTTACCAGGTGGTCACTTTGAAGCTGCGGACACGAGCTTGAAGGACCGCGGCATCATCGAGGTAGCAGAAGAGGCCCATTTGTTTCTTGACAATACTCCTGACTGGGAATGGCAATGGCTGATGCCTCTTGATGGAATCAATCGTGACAGCCGCGATACTCCCAATCAACGTGATGGCCAACACATTTCCATGGTTGGCTTAGTGGAAATCGACCAGCCACCCGATACATACCGTCAAGAGATCCGCGGCGGTGATGATGCCACCAAGGCTGACATTTACGATTTACTAAAACTGCAAGCTGACGACTTCGCGTTTGACCACCACCTAGTCATTCAAACACTCCGACAACGCTATCAATTAGCGACCTAAGATCACAAAGCAAATGCCGCACCTATGCATAGGTGCGGCATTTTTGATTAGGTGACTGCCTGACGATACTGTTTCCAAGCGGTGCGCCAAACTGGCTTGGTGATGACATAGAGAATTTCATCGTGGTAACGACCATTGAGGTAGCGTCGTTTACGCTTAACGCCCTCCTGGATAGCGCCGCATTTTTGATGCAGCGCGATACTGCGCTTGTTAAAAGCATACACTGTTGATTCCACTCGGCGTAAGTTCAGCGTGTTAAAAGCAAACTGCAACATCAGCAACAGCGCTTCACTACCAAACCCCTTATCCTGTTGATCGGTACTGAAAATGCCAATACCCATACCAGCATACCGATGAATCCAATCAATCTGGTGAAGCCCGACTGTACCAATCAGCTCTCCATCAGGATTCTCAATGGCCAAGACATAGTGGTCCGTACTGAGCTGTACCCGATCAAACCACTGCGCTTCTTTCTCATGTGTCATGGGCAGTACTCGCCCCAAGAACCGATTGACCTCCGGATTATTAATCCCAGCAATCAGAAATTCCATATCAGTCTGTCGGTTGAGCGGTCGCAAGACTACTCCTTTAGGGCCCCGGCGATAGACTATTCGTGACTGTGCCATTGTCGTACTCCTTGTCAGCTGTCAAAGAACGGTTGAGTAATCAAAAAACCTCTGACCACCATGGCCAGAGGCATTGATTACTCCACTACGATCATTATTATGCTACACGTAGTATCAGTAAAAACCCTGGCCGAGCGGTCTGCTCGTCAGTCATGGTAATTACTGACTTGTGACAATAATAATAATTCATAGTAATAGAGATACTCTCTCCTACTTTCACAATTACACAGTGTATCAGTTGTGTCAACCTTGTGGTAAAGTTTTCCGCCGGATCAAGTGAATAATACAAAAACTCCCAATCAGAATAGACGGGAGTTTTTAGGGTATATCCTGCCCGCCTACCCTAAGAAGGTGAGCAAGGCGTGGACTAAGAAGGCCGGCCAAACGATGGCCTTCAAAAAACCAATCACGCCGGCACCGAAAGTAGCGGCGTTACCGATATAATAAACGGCCGCGCCAATGAAACCAACAAAGTACAGAGCGCCAGAGGAGCCCTTACCGCAAATGTCTTTCATATGAGTGTATGAAAAAAATAATTATCAAAATACCTACTTAGTCAGTATACCACACTTGACAGCATTATTGCCGCAGCTCCAATATATAAAAAGTCAGGTTGAGACATACAGACACTTTCTAGTAGAATTTTTTCTAGGGCTATTATTCTTGACAAAATGGTATTTTCGCTCTAGGGTTCCTATATGAACCTTTACAATCTGCATTTCGCAGAAAACCCTAATCCGTGCAGGGTAGACAGCACGGCAGCTTTACACCGCCTTCGTTCGACATAATATTGTTGGCAGGGAGGCACCGTAAAGGAGAATGATCATGCGAGAGATTGGAAACGGCTGGCAATTAAGAAAAGGGCCAAACATTCAAAAAGAGTTATTTAGCCATACCATGTGGGGGGAACAATACGAGATCTTAGCGGAAGTGTTTCACCCTACCATACGATTAAGGTATCGTGGAGATGGCCGATGCCTTCTGGCCAAAGTCTTTATCCCGCATAAGCTGCAATACCCGGGCTCTGCACCATCTGTGCCGCAACTAACTGTCAAGCAGCCTGAGCTGTGGGCACTACTTAAGGCAGACGTCATCACAGCACTGCAAACCAAAAAATCTCCCGTCAGCCAAACGTACCAAGAAGCTTATAGCGCGCTGATTCGCTGGATTCAAAACGAAGCAAAAAGCTTACAACTTGGTTCGAAAAAAGGCGCCCCTCGACTGATCGGTAACCTATGGCACACCGACGACAGCTTTCACCACGTGGTCACCATCCAGGGAAAAATCCAGCGAGGCAAAAAAGTCGCCGAAGAGGTAATCTGCACCTTTGACTATCCATACTGGAGCCCTTTTAGTTCTAATGCTCGCTCCGCCCCTGTCCTGACCAGTAAACATAAAAGCTGGTGTTCAGGACTAGCTTGCTTGGTTGTGATTCACTTGGAGCTGATGGCTGCGTTCAGCGGTCAACGCTCTGAGGCAAACTACCTCCGCAACGTCGCGGCTGGCCTGCAAGACCAGGAAGCGTGGGGAAAAACGGTTCAACAGATCACTCAAGAACTCTTGGCCGTACATCCAAACGACCGCTCTCACGTACTGGCTGCACTGCAACAGACGGGTGAAAAGCTTGGTGTGAACCTCGCTTAGCACTAGCATCTATCACTCAAAAAGAGGGTCCTACTGGACCCTCTTTTTTAATAATCGACACTTCACATCATTACTCCCGGGATCCCGCTGTGCGGGATGACACCCTAACTGACTACGCGCTGATTACTATGCACTATAAAGCTCCCGGGACAGGATTCGAACCTGTGACATCCTGGTTAACAGCCAGGCGTTCTACCACTGAACTACCCGGGAGCCTTATAGTCCACTCTATAAAAAATCCCCGTTAGGCGGGGTGATAACTGTACTGTCGCAAATCACCCAGTCCTTAGTAAGGATTGGTATTAGTATTGTTATTATTGGCAGCACAACTAACTTTCATGCTGACAGTGTAGCATATATAGCCAATCAATCAATACTGCTCCTGCACCCCGCGAATAAAGGCGTTCATAGCGGTAATCGACTGATTAACCGTGTCTGCTGACAAACTGGGCAGCGCGGTTCGCTGCGGCGCGGGCTGGGCGGCATGGACTAACACCTGGCGGGCTGCTGACGGTAACGGCAAATAGTCTGCTGACTGATGGGTAGCGCAGACATACCCACCTTGGTGCGGATCAAAAAACCCATCTGCCGTGTCAGCAGCTTGACCACACACAACGCAGCGATCAAGCAATGGTCGGTGACCCAGGTGACTGACCAGCTGTAAACCAAACATGCTGACCACCAATCGTTTGTTGAGCAGCGGCTGTTCTGACTGATTGAGGTATTGCAATGTAGCATCCAATAACTGCAGCGCCGATATATCACAGGCATGATCATCCATCACATCATCGACTAATCGCGTGGCTGCTTTGGCTAATCGTATCAAAGAAACATCTTGTAAGATATGCTGGTACCGTCGGACCGTTTCAACATTAGATAGAATATAGCGGCCATCTTTGCCCTCCACCACCTTAACTGTCACTAGCGCAAACGGCTCGAGGTGACCAGCCATCTTACTGGTCAGGCGGCGCACCCCCCGCGCCTGGACTGCTACCTTGCCCAAATGCCGAGTGTAGAGCCTAAAAACCCGGTCATATTCCCGGGTGTCGTGGTGGCGTAAAACAATGGCATGGGTGGTGTACTCCATGAGACTAGTGAATCTTATCCAAGTAGCCTTGCAAGATAACCATGGCAGCAATGGCGTCGCGGTCATATTTACCACGGTACTCACCAAACAGTTGATCAACCATTTTTGAGCTCAGCCGCTCATCTTCGGTCAGAATAGGGATGGTGAAATGCTGTTTGAGCGTATCGATAAAACGATCAACTTGCTGCGCCTTCCAGGCGTGGTCCCCCGCCATGGTCAAGGGGATACCAATAACCATGCGATAGACTTCTTCTGTTTCAATAATCCGTCGCAGCGTACCGATAATAGCATCGTCATTGGCGATGACATCATAAGGCAAGGCAATGCGCTGCTGCTCATCACCAATAGCTAAACCCACCCGCACAGTCCCCCAATCAATACCTAAGATCCGCGACATACTATTCGGTGATAATCAGTGGACCATCAGCAGTGACGGCTACGGTATGCTCAAAATGAGCTGACAGAGCGCCGTCAGCCGTGACAATAGTCCAACCATCATTCATCACCTTGACGCCGTCAGTGCCCATATTAACCATCGGTTCAATGGCGATAACCAGACCTGGCTCAAGCCGAATGTTAAAGCCTTCATCGACAAAATTTGGCACCCGCGGGTCTTCATGGACCGCATAGCCTACCCCATGACCAACCAGATCCTTAACCACAGAAAACTTCTCTCCTTCAACATACTGCTGGACTGCTCGACCAATATCAGACAACATGCCGCCCGGCTGAGCCGCAGCGATACCCCGACGCAACGACTCCTCTGTTACATCGAGGAGTTTCTGGATATGCGGTGAAATACTACCCACCGGCACCGTCATGGCCGTGTCCGTAAACAAGCCGCGGTAGCGCATGCCTACATCAATACTGACAATATCCCCCTGCTGAAGGATGACATTGGGCGAAGCAATACCGTGGACCACTTGGTGATTGACTGACGTACACAGCGTGCAAGGAAATGGTGGATCGCTGGGTACTGACTGATAATTTTTAAAGGCCGGTTGCCCACCAGCTTTGATAATTGACTGTTCAGCAAAACGATCCAGCTGGGCTGTGGTTACTCCTGGTTCAATCTTGGCTGCTACCTGACGCAAAATGCCACGCAAAATAGCGCCGCCTTCGCGGAGGATAGCAATATCTTTGTCGGTCTTTAATCGAATCATACTTATGCTGTCTGAAAAATTCGCATGATGTCCTTATGAACTTGCTCAACTGACGGCATGCCATCAACTACTGCTAGCACGCCCTTGCGTTCGTAGTAGGCCACAATTGGGTCAATCAAGCGGCGATAGGTTTCTAACCGTCGGCGTAACGACACGTCTTCCAGATCATCCTTACGAACTGTCAGAGCTGTGTGGCAATGATCACACACCCCTGCTTGTTGTGGTGGATCAAAGGTAACGTGGTAGCCGGCCCCACAGTGCGGACAACGCACCCGGCCAGCAATCCGCTCCACCGCCTGCTCATTAGTCAGATCAATCAGGACAGCCTGGGTGATACCGACTTGATGCTCTATAAATTCTACTTGCTCAATGGTGCGTGGGTAACCGTCAAGAATAAAGCCCTTGTGGCAATCCGCCTCGGCCAGTCGTTTCTCTACTATAGCATTAGTGATCTCATTTGGCACCAAATTGCCTTCATCAATATAAGCGGCGATCTGCTGACCAAACAATGTTTGCTGCTCAGCATGATGACGAAACAGCTCACCGGTAGAGATGGTCGGGACACCCAGTGCTTCAGCTAACAAAGCGGCTTGAGTGCCCTTACCAGACCCTTGCGGGCCTAACAAAGCGATACGAAATTGACGATTATCAGGCATAGAAAATAATAAAAACCACGGTGTTTACCTATGGTTTTTAGCAGACTTTTTAGAGGATTGCAAACAGGCCACCGAGGAAAAACAGATAGAGTAAGACGTACATTAGGCCTTCCAGACGGTGAATGCGCTGAGAAATACCAGAAATGGTGTAGATAACCGTGGCACCGACCAAGAATCGTAGACCAATACTCATGGTAATATCATCAACAGCCAGTGGTGAGAACAACGCTGGCATACCTACCACCATTAAGGCGTTAAAGATATTAGAACCAACCACATTACCTAGAGCAATCTCATACTGCTTCTTGTACGCCGCTGCTACTGACACCACTACTTCCGGTAATGATGTACCCAGTGCCACTGCTGCCAAGGTAATGACGGAGGTAGCGATAGACAACATATCAGCAATCTCCAGCACGCTGATAACCGTGTAATGAGCACCAAAATAAATACCTACTCCGCTCACTACCAGCCAGACAACAGCCTTAATGGTATCACGAGCAATCTTACTCTTTGGCTCATCAAGCAGCTGATCCTCTTTGACCTGCTTCTTCGCTTCTTTTTCCTCCTCTTCAGACAGATGCTTCTCTCGGTACACAGCCACATAAAATAGGTATAGGGCGTATCCTAGGACACTGAGCAACCCCTCACCAAACGTCACCTGCATATCCCAGATGACCATCAGCATCACTACCGTGATAATACCCATCACCGGCAAATCCAGATCAATCAAACTGCGTTTTGATTTTAACTGTCCAGCCACCACTGCTGCTAAACCAGTCACCAATAGTACATTGGCGATATTTGAACCAACCGCGTTAGCCACCACAATCTCTGTCGCGCCAGAAAAGACGGCCGCGATAGAAGTAGCTAACTCAGGTAGTGATGTACCAATCGCTACCACTGTCACCGCCACGATAAAGGCTGGTACCTTAAAAAGTAGACTGAGCTTTTCAGCACTATCAGTAAATAAATCAGCAGACTTAATCAACACCGCCAGGGCGGCACCAAACACCAGAATCCATCCGATCAAGCCAAGGGCCATAGGTTATTGCTCTAACAATGATTTAAGCTGTGTATAGTCAGTACTACTAATAACTCCCTGTTGACGCAGATCATAGAACAGCGGCTGGAGTTTTTCTTTCCACTCATAGCTGGTCACTCCCCCATGATCTAACTCTTTGACCACCAGCTCCATAATCTTTTTACGCTCTTTGTTTGTTAATGAAGAAATGCCGTACAGAGCACGGCGAATTTCTTCTCGAGTACGAAACATTTTTTTCTGAGGTGACCGACTGGTCGACCCAAAGAGGAAGTCAAATAATGCCATAGATTACGCGGCCGTGACGATATTTTCTACCGCTGCCCATTGACTACGACTGCCCTTAGGGATCAAAGCGATAATCTCATCGCCCGCCTGACCATGGAAATAGGTTACTGCAGCAGTGATCAGCTTCCAACGGCGTTTACCATTGGTGACATAGTACTGTAACGTCTCGTTATCTTGCGACAACGTGCCGGTGACTCGATCACGCTCAATCGGCCCAATCTGTTTATAGACAAAGTCACCCTGGTTACTAATCGTTAGTTTCAAAATATCACCTTCCACCAATTTTGATTTAGAAGCGTAGTTGGGTGGTACTTGGTACCGTTTGCCATCAGCACCAATCATCTGCTGACCATCAAACACTCCTTCAACCACTCGGCCCTGGCCATCAGCATGTTCATCAAACACACTGCTGCGCACGGTCTCTAGTTGCTCAGTCAGCAGCTCTTGATCAACCGCGCCTACTTCAAGTACTTCAAGAGCTCGATCTATAGATGACCGAATATTGTAGAGGAACGTTCGTAATTGTTCCAGTCGCTCCTCTGGAATCGTTTGGTTGTCCGGCTGCTCTGCGGGTGCCGACATACCTTTTGTTTTTATTTTTTCCTCCTAAAAACTAGCCTTAGTATACCATTTTTACGGCCGTGGGGGCAATTTTGTATCCACACGTCTTGGGCGTGGTGGTGGCGCTACCGACTTTTGACTCCGCGCCATAATGTTCTGCTCCACCTGTTGCCGATCACGACCATGCTTGAGGCGCGACAACTCAGCAATCTTCTGCGCCAACTCAGTATTACCCTCTGGTAGTGGTGCTGTGTGCATGTTAAAGGCCTTGGTTGACTCATTGTTAACCAATAGTTTGACGTAGGCGGTGTACTTTTCGATGTTCATGACATCATAAGCGTTAAAGACCGGCTCAAACTCTTTAGCCAACACTTCAGCATCCTCCACACCAATCTTAAAACTGATAATAGTACCGACGTTACCAAAGACCGCGTCACGAATAGTGGCGTCATTATTGACCACCAGCTGACCAATATACTGGTGAGCGATGATCAGGTTTAACATATACTTACGAGCTTCTGATAAAATAACGGCAATACTGTCAGTGGTAAAGTTCTGAAACTCATCAATATAGAGATAAAAATCCTTGCGTTGCTCCTTAGACGTGTCAGTCCGTGACAGCGCCGCCATCAAAATTTTACCCACCATCATCATACCTAACAGATTGGTGTTGAGGTCACCCAATCGACCCTTTGACAATTTAACCAGCAAAATCTTCTGACTGTCCATCACGTCACGGAACTGAATGGCGCTCTTTTGCTGACCAATAATCGGCCGCATGAAGTCGTTAGAAATAAAGGTGTTCAACTTGGAGGTAATGTAGGGCACAATATTTTGCAGGGCTGCTTCACCGCCGGCCTTTTGGGCTTCTTTTTCCCAGAAGTCCTTGACCACCTGCGTCTTACATTTACTCAATTTATACTTACGGTATTCCTCATCAGACAACACCTTAGAAATTTCCATCAAAGTAGAGCCAGAATCCGGATCATCCATCAACAACAGCATGGCATTACGGATGTACTGCTCAAACATTGGCCCACCGGTTGACTTGAGGTCATAGAGCTTGTCAAAAATACGAATCATTTCATTGATAACGAAAGTCTTCTGCTCTGGATAATTTGGATCAAACTCCAACAGGTTCAAACCCATTGGTCGCTCCACGTCTGCCGGATCAAAGACGATCACATCATCAGCCCGTTCTTTTGGCACGCCAGCCAGCACATCGTCAACCAAGTCACCGTGTGGGTCAATTACACAGACACCATCACCATTAGCAATATCCTGCCGCGCCATATTAGCCATCAGTACAGATTTACCTACACCGGATTTACCAATGATATAGGTATGGCGGCGACGGTCATCACGCTGCATGTAGATTGGTGTTTCCTTACCGCGGTAATTGTTCAGGCCCAACATCAGCCCTTCTTTTGGTACATTCAGTGGTGCCGGTGATTTCTTACTGGTCAGCCAGCGAATGTTTGGTGTATCGACTTCCGTAGTAGGTAGATGCCACAAACTAGCCATCTCCTCCGTATTGAGAATCAACTGCTGGCCGGCATGAAAGGCGCGGTGAATGTATTCTTCAATAATATGATTAGTCCGCGCCGGCACCACTGCCGTAAAGCCATTGCCGTACTCGTAGATGTTGTACTGGGCAAAAGCGTTGAGAATGTTGTTGAGATAAATAGTAGCCTTACTGTCCTGATCGGTTGATACCACTACGCGAATGTTAACCTCTACTCCCGCTTTACTACTCTTTTCTTCAATCCGCTTGGCCATCTCCTCTTCCATTTGTGACAACTGATAAGTTTTACCCAACTCATCTTTTTTCTTACCAGAAAAGCCTTCGGCGATAATATGCAGCCCTTTGACAAAAATATTTTGCGAAGCGGCGCGCTGGGCTTCTTTCAATCGCTTACCCTGCTTCATCTCTGAAGCCACCTTACCACCCCGGCGATGCCAGCTAGGATGAGCGCTACGAATAACGTACTGCACCACCGCTCCTTCGTTATCCTCTAACTGACTGAGAGTGTTAGCCAACGACTCAATCGGATCATCGTCCATTTCTTTATACGTTTTGATAGGAAAGTAGGACGGTCGACGAAACTTTAAATAGCCTGCCTTGGCCACGCCATCGGGTGCGAAAATATTGTAATCTTCTGTTTCTTCAATGTGAGCTTCCGGGTAATGCGCATGAACCTGCTGCTCGATGTAGCGCCGTAGGTACTGTGGGGTGGCGATATAAAAAGAGATGGTGCCTTGATCAGCCACTATCTCAAACGCTAGATGATCTTGGCGACCATACAACCAGGCTTTCCATCCCTTCTCAGCCTTCAGTCCACCAATGCTGTTAATCAAAGTCTCACCCAGAGCGATTTCTTCGATCTGTTCTTGTTGGGTATCTTCGGCCTTACCTTTTTCTTGTTGCAGGGACTCTTTGGGTAAAGTAACTAATAGAATAATTTTTTCAAACTCGCTCGGTACGCGCCCTTTGAGAAAGAAAAAATACCGCACAACATAGAGTACGATAATAGCTAGTGCTACAAAAAACAGCACGTACCATAGCGTGACCAGTGCTGGATCGCTCCACACAGCGGTGGCGGCCACCGGCGTTGATGGCGCCTGAGTTTCGGGAAAAAATGTATTACCCTCCATAAAATTAGATGTCAGATATGGGATATGAGATATGAGAGAGACTACATATCTGATATCCTATACTCACCATCTCTTTACGGAATATCTTTCTGCTTATCAGTTAAGTCAACGATCTCATCCGTCTTGATCTTTGCCTCCTGCTCAAGGAAAAACCGATTGACTCCGGGAATCATCCGCAGCCACTTCTTAATCAACTGAAAAATACTGCGATCACTGAACTTGGGCTTATCGACAATCTCTCGGATATCATGAGCCGTCTCTTCGCCCTCGTGTTTAAATTCTTCTTTGCTGTCTGGTGGCAAGGTAGCAAAAACTTCCTCCAAATCATCTTCTAAAATATCTTCAATGTCTTCTAGTAGCTCGTCCTGTGGCTGAGCGATGGTTGGCGCTCCAGCTGGCGTGCTCGGCAAAACAGGCTCCGGCTGGTCTGGAGCTGGCGCAACAGTTGGTTGCTCCACTACCTGCTCGGCCGCAGTCTCTGCAGTGCCTTTTTCTGGTTGTTGTTCTGGCGCAGCTGGTCGCTGCGGCAGCTTTTCTAATTGGTCTGGCATAGTGTTTTTCTGCAAGTAGTATAGCAGAAAGCGGCCCTAAGCGGAAACAAAAGCTGCAGTTTGTGGTATAATAGAATTCACTATGGCCAAAACCAAAAAAGCCAAACCAAAGAAAACAAAAGCTGTTCGTAAAACCACCGGTAAAACTGGGCGACGTCAAGCTCCACCAGCTCATGTTGGCATTATTAAAACCGGTGATTTTCAGTGGGTCAATGTGACCAAAAACAGTGTCAGTCAGTTAACTTGGCTGCAGCATCAGTTTGATTTTCATGATTTAGATATCGAAGACTGTCGACCGATGATTGGCCGGGCTAAGCTGGTTGACCGCGGTGACTACCTCTTCATGGCCCTGCTGTTTCCCATCTACAATCATGACCGTCAAGAAATTCACGCTGCCGAAGTTGACTTTTTTATCAGCCATGAATTTTTAGTAGTAGTCCACGATAATAAACTGCCGCCACTAAAAGACTTTTTCCTTAGCTGTCAGGACAGCAAGGGTAGGTGTGAGGAGGTGTTGGAAGAAGGGCCAGCTAACCTACTGTACGAGCTACTGAACCGATTGAATGATTATTGCTTTCCCATGCTGCAGCATATCAGTCGCAGTATCGATACTATGGCTGATACTAGTTTTCACCCATCGAGTGATCGGGATATCTACCGCGTCGCCACCATCAAGCAAAACATCGTCAACTTTCGTAAGACCATGCAATCCCACCAGGTGGTGGTCGGCCAGCTAGTGACTGCTACCGAACGCTTCTTCCCTACTCTGAAACTGGACATGTACTTCAATGATTTACTGGAACGCAGTAAAGAGATCTGGACTATTTTGGAAAACGACCGCGAGACGGTTAATGCTTTGTACGAAACACGCTCTTCGCTGACTTCATTTCACCTCAGTCAGGTGATTAAAATTTTGACTATCATCTCGGTCATCTTCATGCCCATCAACCTGATGGCCTTCCTCTTTTCTATGCGCACAGTTGGCGCGCCGGTAGTTGGACATCCGTTTGATTTTTGGATTATCTTAGGGGTAATGGTGACGGTCGGACTGTTACTCGTGTTGTTGTTTAAGAAGAGTCGGTGGTGGTAGATACAACAATTATTAATTAACCCGCCTTCGCCAATGCTTCGGCGAGGCAAGTAATGCATAATTAATAATTGTAAATGAACTATTAAAAAGCTTCGTGCAGTGCACGAAGCTTTTGGGTTTAGATGTGAATTGAGCTAATCAGTCTACTGGCCAGTGGGGTAAAGACCGATGGCATCAAAGACTTTCATCAACATGCGCCGCGAAACCAGCGTATCTGAATGAGGGCCGCATTTCTCCAATACCTCCAGGACTACACTATACTTCCCTGGAAACAAACTACCTTCGCCGGAATTTCCTGCTTTTGATTCCAGGAGTCGAACAATGTGACGACTATTGTGAACGGTGTCTGACACCACAGCTATCCTACGGTTGTCATCACTTGCCAGTACGTCATGAAGCGCATTGAGCTGTGGGGCCGTTAGATCAATTTTAAGGATCATCGTACACCTCCATCGCAAGCACCGCTTGCACTGTTGTGACCGTGGCACCGCCACCGTCTGGATTTGCACTGACTTTTTATCATATATATTAAATTATGTCAACCCTAGGGATCAAATTAGCACTATCCTCTCTTCACCATTGTTCTTGCTAAAAGTTTTTCTTATGTTACTTTTGGGGCCAAAAGTAACCAAAAGCCCTGGGGGAAACA
>CAZJZH010000026.1:631-14852 GCA_964550465.1 uncultured Gammaproteobacteria bacterium | reverse complement strand
CCGCCGCTCTGCTCATCGCCCGCGACGCTGCCCACCCAGCGGTGGGCTTCGGGCGGGATGTTTCCCCCAGACCCCAGAGCACTGTGAAGAAGATATTCTTTTATAGCTTTAAGAGAGTATAGGTGAAATCATATGGGGGTCCGGGGCGAATCCGCCTGCGGCGGACCCGGTAGTTTTGGCTCCAAAAGTAACATAAGAAAGTCTTTAGAGTAAAAATGGAGAAAGAAGGATTATTGATGATATTTACTACTGACATTCTCCCTGCCCCATTTGAGCGTCTCTGCCATCCAGCGCAGTTCAGTTACTGCCTTTTCGGCCTTGGCAGTCATTTGCTCATCAAGTAGTTCGCCGCTGTTTGGGTCAAATTTCTTCTCAACTAATGATACGTTGATGTCTGTAAAGGTTGTAATCAGTCCTAGCTCGCGTAACACGGGTAGCAAATTCTCAATCACCCGTGTACCACCAAATCCTCCAGCGGAAACACCACACAAGCAGACTGGCTTATGAATGTACTCTGCTAGTAATAACTCGAGCACACGCTTAAGGCTGCCTGGGTAGCCGTGGTTGTATTCTGGCACTACAACGACCAATCCATCCGCCCCTACAATAGCGTCACGATATGATTGATTATGTTTAATCAGATCTTGGCCTTCGTCGTCATTTGGCAGCTGCATGGTTTGCGGGTCAAGCAGCTCGGTTGTGATACCATCTTGCTGTTCTAGCCAGCTAACCAGCCAGTTGGCAACATGGCGACTGTTAGCGCCTTGACGGACAGTACCCAGGAGGACGGGAATATGCATAGTCACGAGCATTATGAATGAGACTAAAAACCCCGTGGCATGCCGACGGGGTTTTTAGGGAGAATGTCGTTTTACAGCAACGCATCCTTAGCAGCCTTAGCAACGCGGAACTTCACAACGGTCTTAGCGGGAATGTGAATCTCTTCGCCGGTGGCTGGGTTGCGGCCCATGCGAGCCTTGCGGTCAACCTTTACCAGCTTCCCTACGCCAGGGATGGTGAATTCACCACTGTCTTTTACTTCTTTGTAGGCCAGGTTAACGAGGGCCTCTACATAGGTGCCAGCATCCTTCTTAGAGATGTCTAGCTCGTCTGCCAATGCTTGTAGCATCTGGCTCTTGGTCATTTTTGCCATAGTGCGACCTTACTAATTATTTAGAAAATTACGAAGGAACTAGCAATAGTGTAGCAAGAAACTACGCAAATGCCTAGGTTTTTAGCCAACTGGCTTATACACAGATTAATTTTTGTCAAGGGAGGTGGCAAAGGCGGCCAATCCGGCCCGCTGGGCTTCGTTCGGGTGAATCTCTGGACGCTGAGCAGCAATACGCTCAATCGCCTGTTCAACAGTGTCGCCCTGGGCAATGAAATAGGCTGCTAGCAGGCTAGGTGCGCGTCCGTGACCATTAGTACAGTGGATGTACATTTTTACCTTATTTTGAATAAATTTTTCCATTGCCGCTACGCCTACTTCTAGTTTAGTTTGAGCTGGAGCGGTGGTGTCTGGTGTCGGTAGCCACAGGAAATAGTCCACTCCTGTGGGCTGGTCAATCCGCTCATCTTGGAGGCTGATATCAGCCCGAATACCCTGTCGTAACAAACCTTCATCAAAGTGAAGGTCGCAGCAACTATCACTGCCCAACCAGATAAGGTCTGTTATCTGATTGTACTCCATTAATGGTTTATGATCGCTGTGGTCACACTGTTTTGGCATAGAGTATCTAAAGCATATTACGACCGTAGTATACCATAAAAAAGCAAAAGCCCGCCGTAGCGGACTTTTTATAGTGTGACTATCTATGATAGATGGTCGATTGGTACACCCATCGACGGCTGGGTCAAATTGATGGATTGCTAGGTGCTGGTGGGGGCGTACCCCCACCAACTGCTCTGGATATGACCCTCAACTCCCGGTCAAAGGAGGTTGGCTTGACCAACTGTTGCTAGTATATCATCACGACACCACCCTGGCAACACAAAACCTCCGCGTCCATGCGGAGGTTGGTTGTGAGTTAGACAGGTAGTTACTCAGTCAGCTGAGCCCTATTGCTCAGTAGACTAGCAGCACTGCCTGAGGCTGGCCATTAGCCTAAGGCACTAGCTCCTCTCTAGCTTCACCCTATCATACGGTGATAAAAAAACAAAGCCAGTATAAAAAGACCCCTCTTGGTTGAGAAGAGGGGGCTCGGGTGCCAAGGAGATGTGGAAGATCTCCAAGGCTATTGTAGTGAGCTCACCCCGAAACAAGGAGAGCGTCTTTTGCGGACTCACTACAATATCGTAATGTTTGTGATGAAAGAACAAATAATTGCCGGCGGGGGAAAGTTTCCCCCATCCCCCGCCGGCCAAGCATAAGGAGGTGTCTTTGGTGGCTCGCCAAAACAACCAAAAACATATGCGCCGCTCATTATACACCACCAGCTATTTTTTACAAGGCCCATTTAAAAAAGGGCCCCGTAGGGCCCCGTGCTAAACCAGTGTGCGACCACCAGTCTAACATTTGTCCCATCCCGCTTTGGAGGGAACAATAGTATGCGCAAGTATATTAATTAACAGACGACCTGTCAATTAATACTAGTGTACTTGTTGGAGTGTTTTGAGTAGCTTGCTATGCAAGTGCTTATTGGCAGCAACTAAGGAGGTGTCACCAATCTGCCAGTGTTCACCATTGCGGTTGGTCACAATACAGCCAGATTCTCTCAGTAAGAGTACAGTCGGCGCGTAGTCCCAGACTTGGGCACCAATGGAAGCGTACCAATCTCTACGACCAGCAGCGGTAAAGGCGCTACTGACAGCAGTTGAGCCAAAGCCACTCATCCAGAAAGGATTTTTCTTAGCTCCCGCCACTAAGGCCCGGACAAATTCAGCTTTACGACCACGCATGTTTACGGTTGAGCAGCCAAAGCTATAGGACCAGTCTTTTTGGTCTGAGCAGCTGATTTTTTTGCCGTTCAGCTTGGCTCCCTTGCCCACCTCAGCTGTGTAGAGTTCATCTACGTAGGGTAAATAAATGCCAGTAGCCTGCAGCTCACCTTGGTGCGCCACTGCCAGCATGACACCGTACAGCGGAGTTTGGCTGGCAAAGTTGCGGGTGCCGTCAATCGGGTCGAGGATCCACAGCCAGTTACCGTCTTGGTCGATATCATCCCCTTCTTCAGATAAAATAGAATCTTTGGGAAATTTCTGGCCAATGGCTTTGACGATGTATTTTTCGATCGCCAGGTCAGTCTTGGTCACCACGTCACTGGGGTCTTGTTTGGTGTAGGCCACGCGAGCCTTACCAAAGGCCTCCAAGCTCATCTGGCCGGCAGTTTTGAGAGTGGTAGTAATAAAAGATAGGGTGTTTGGTCGTACAGCCATACTAGATGGTTATTTTCAGTCCAACCGGACAATGATCAGAGCCTTCCACTTCCGGCATAATCCAGGCTTCGTCAATCTTCTTAGCTAATTTTTTACTGGTCAACGCATAATCAATCCGCCAGCCGACGTTGTTTTGGCGGGCATTGCCCCAGTGTGACCACCAGCTGTAGGCCTCTGTTTGATCAGGGTGTTGATGACGGAAACTATCAATAAACCCCGCTTCCATCAGACGTTCAAAGCCCACTCGCTCTTCATCGGTAAAGCCGTGCTTACCCCGATTTTCTTTAGGCCGCGCTAAATCAATTTCATTGTGAGCTACATTGTAGTCGCCACAGGCGATCACCGGCTTAGTGGCTTCTAATTCCTGTAGGTAGCGTAAAAATGCCGGGTCCCATTGCTTTTCGCGCAGCTTCAGTCGCGATAAATCAGGCTTACTATTGGGGGTGTAGACACTGACGACATGAAATTTTGGAAAGCTGACTGTTAGCACTCGTCCCTCTTTGTTAGCGTCACCAAAGTCATCTTTAAGTGACACTGGTTTGCCAGCCTGTTGAATATCCAGATTGACATCAGTGGCGGCTTCCCGGCTAAAAATAGCCACGCCAGAGTAGCCAGGGCGTTCAGCGGGGTTCCAGTACTCTTCGTAGCCGGGTAGGTCAAAGGCTTCTAGCTGCTCGCGGCGCGCTTTGATTTCTTGTAAGCAAATAATATCTGGCTGCTGCTGCATCAGAAAATCAATAAAGCCTTTTTTGACCGCCGCCCGCAGGCCGTTAACATTCCAGGACAAAATCTTCATTACTCCCCTTGTTTAGCTAACATTTCTTTAGCCCGTAGTGAAGCGGTCGAGGTTGGTCGCGCTAGTAGGCGCTCTTTTTCAATTGGCTCGTTAGTGTATTTACAGATGCCATAGGTGCCATCAGCCAGCCGGGCCAGGGCTGCGTCAATATCGCGCAGCTTGGTTTCTAGTAGCTCCTCGGTGTTCATGGTTACTTGAAACTCCTCAATTTCATGGGCATTGTCCTCTTCCTCGTCACCAATGTCTGTATATTTCGGGTCATACTCAGCCGGGTCGTCAGGATTTTTGACGCCGTGTTTTTCTAGCATGGCCACAATTTTCTGCCGCTCGGCTTCGAGCTTTTGCTTGATTTGATCCAAGAATGCTTGGTCGAAAGGTGAGGGTTGTGTCATATCGTGAGAGTAGATTATGTCTTTGACAAGAACTTTTATTTATGATAATATATAACTCAATCGTGATGCAAGTCACTTTTACGCTCTTTGTTACCCTCTTTCACTAATTAGCTCAGGAGGTCGCTGCAGTGAGGAAACGTAGAATAGTAATCTTAACGTTGGCACTGTTTTGTATGGCGGTATCAATGGGCAGCTGCGCTAGTGCTAATAGCGTAGAAGATACGCCTAACGATGAAGGTCGGGTTGATGGTTTCGCTGACGGGTTCTTTCATGGGCTGACAATATTTTTTGCCCTCGTTGCGTCTAGCTGTGCTGATGTCGGTATTTATGAAGTACATAACAACGGCATTTGGTACGACATAGGCTATCTAATCGGGGTGTCCCTCGCAGGGTTACTCACCTTGCTCGTGCTATTCAGCGATTGATCACACTAATCCCCCAACGCTAGCAATACCATTGCTGGCGTTTTTCATTTTCAGTATAGCATTTTTAGAGCTTTCGAGCATCATAGGCCCAGTGCAGCAGGGCTTGGCGCTGTCGGGGTCGGCAATCGAAGTCGCCTTTATGGCAGTTTTTCTTAACCTGGGCCACATGCCGTTTGATCTGCCGCCAGCGCTTGATTTGCCGAGCATCTTCTTCCGCCAGTCGTCGGCCGTAATAGTAGCGACAGTACCACTGAAACCAGCCGCGTGGGTCATGGTGTTCATTAATCCAGCCCTTTTTGCGCCAGACCGATAGTGGCTGACTGGCGTTGACCTTGAAGTAGTTCAATCCAGCGTCACGTTTTTTTGGTGACAATTTAGCATCAGTAAACCATGATTGGGGAAATTCCTTTTTACAATCCGTCATATATTTACCCCCAAACACGCCCAAGGCCAGCATTTCTTTGGGTGTTAAATCCGGTTTAAATGCTGGATCAAAATTACGACCAGTCGGCTCGACCAGTGTGTAAGCGTATCTTTGTTGCATTTTGTCGTTAACAGTGATCTTTTTTGCCATAATTACAGGGCTTTACGGACGATGAAGTGGTGGACGTGTGACTGCTTACTGCCGCCACGGGCCAATGTTACACTGCTGTTAGTTGTTTCAAATAATACTGTTTCAAAGTCTGACAGTAAATCCCGCACTTGCTGCTCAGTTAAAAATGTTAACGCGGTACTGCCGTCATTCCACTCATCATCTGGTCCCCAAATATCACCACAGAAGATGCCACCCGGAGTCAGCCCGGCATGGATGTTTGGTATCAGAGCGGTTAGTGCTGATAGTGATAAGAATGATAAGGTCAGATGAGTAGTAACGAGGTCGTATGTATTGGCAGGCAGTACAAGCTCTTCAATGGGGCTAATGACGACCATCAGCTTATCTGTGGGCATCTGTTGTTGCTCAGCTAATTGTCTGACCGTTGGCTCAGCATCAACCGCCGTTACCCGCTCAAACCCCGCCTGCAGCAAAAATTGCGCGTCGAGCAAGGGGCCAGCTCCCAGATCAAGCGCTTGCTGTTTTTGCGCTACATACTCAACAGCCTTGACTAGTAGTTTGGATGGCGGTTGACCTTGTTTTTGCTGGTAATACTGCAGCCACGATTGTCGGTCCATCTGTTTCATGCAATAATTGTACCAGAATATGCGTAATTAATCTCATAAGCCCATCTTAATACAAAAAACTATATGAAACAGTACTGGCTCCCTTGGCTGGTGATGGCATTGATCATCATTGGCCTACCGTTCTACTTTTTGCAAGCGGCCAGCCTGGCTCAAGCCCAATCAGGCAAAATTTTACTCCAAGTCGAGCAAAATGGTGAGGCTTGGTATGTCTACCCCAACGATCTGCAGCGCTACTATTTAGGTCGGCCTGATGACGCCTTTAGCATTATGCGTAGCTTAGGCTTGGGCGTTGCTCATGGAGAACTGCAAGGCTATCTGAATAGCAGCTTCCCTACCCGCCTATCCGGCTTGATTGTGCTGGATGTAGAAGCTAATGGTGAAGCCTACTATGTCTATCCAAATGACCGCCAGGGATACTACCTTGGTCGACCTGACGATGCTTTTTCTGTTATGCGAGAAAAGGGCTTAGGTATCTCCGATGCTGACTTAGCAAAAATTTCAGTAGCCAGTGGTAGTCCAGCCATTACTAGTGACGACTCAGCTGACGGAGCTGAAGATAGTAACGAAGATACTAGTGCCAATAACGACACACCAAGCATCACCACAACCGTCGTGGTCGATACCAATCAAACAGAGTGTTTTAACGCCAGTGCAAGCACGACCTGTCCCAGCACCGGCAGTAGCTACTATGGCCAAGACGCTCAGTATAGCGGGGTGCAGCCATCATACACTGACAATGGTGACGGCACAGTGACAGACAACAACACTGGCCTGATGTGGCAACAGGACCCAGGTGAAAAAGTCAACTACGACGAGGCTGTGGACAACCTAGGTGGATTTTCACTGGCCGGTTACACTGATTGGCGCTTACCAACTATCACCGAACTCTATTCACTGATGGATTTCAGTGGTGAAGACGTCAGTAGCTACCAAGGTTCCAGCACTGCCGGGCTCAGGCCGTTTATTGACGATGACATCTTTGACTTCAATTACGGTGATACCAGCCAAGGTCAGCGGATTATTGACTCACAGTGGGTCACTAGTAATGTCTACAACTCAACAGTCATGAACAATCAAGCTTGTTTCTTTGGGGTCAACTTTGCCGATGGTCGTATTAAATGTTACCCACTAACCGCTGGCGGTAGTGGTGGCTACTACACCATCTACGTCCGGGGTGGCGACTATGGTCAGCAAGCATTGACTGACAATGGCAATGGCACTATTACTGATGCTAGCGTTGGGCTGATGTGGCAGCAGTCAGATAGTCAGACTGGCCTCAACTGGAGTGAAGCCTTGGACTACTGCGAAGATCTGTCATTGGCCAGTCAAACCGACTGGCGCCTACCAAACGCTAAGGAATTACAATACCTAGTTGATTACTCACGCAGTCCTGACGCCACTAATTCAGCAGCTATTGATCCGCTGTTCAGTGTCAGCACTATTACCAACGAAGCTGGGCAGACTGACTACCCATTCTACTGGAGCAGTACTACGCATGCCAACACTCAAGGCGGCGCTTCAGCAGTCTATGTGGCTTTCGGCCGAGCGCTAGGATACATGTCAGAATTTGGTGGCTGGATTGATGTCCATGGCGCCGGCGCTCAACGCAGTGATCCGAAGACCGGTAGTGCTAGTCAGTACCCGACTGGTCATGGGCCACAGGGTGATGCCGTGCGAATTGATAACTACGTTCGCTGCGTCCGAGACGTCTAAACGCTACGCAGTCTACAAGATTAAAAAAACTCCTCAGGTTGAGGAGTTTTTTAATGAGCGTTGCTCTAGCCATTGTTGGACGCCCGTTAGGGCTACCGCTAATCGCTGTGGGAAATTTTCTTCAGTGATGTGGACAGCTACTTGGTCACCGTATCGGGCTAAGAACTGTTGGTGTTCAGTCAGTAGTCGATCAATCTGTGGTATACCCTCGGTGAACCCTTTGTCTTGATAGAGTTTTTGTAAAAATGGCCGCTCAATATCAATGCTGATAATGCAAGCATCGAACCCAGCGTTAGCTAGTTGGGGTGCCGAGTCAGCCCAGCGACGATCAATACTGGCGTCAATAATGACTGGTCGTTGTTGACTCAGTACTAGCTGCAAGCGCTGATTACGCCGTTGTTCAAACGCGTGCTGGTCAAAAGTGCCGAGGTCCTGAATAATCTCGCTGCGTACCGCGTCATTGTTATAAATCGGCAGTCCTAAATGAATACTAAGATAATGACTGATAGGTGTTTTTGATACCCCGATCGGTCCAGCAAAGGTAATGATGTAGGGACGTTCAGCCATACTTACTCTTTTGACTTAGCCTCAACGATACGCGTGAAACAGTGATTACCGGCCGGATGATCCCAGTTCCAGTTGTTTGGACTTTCTCCGACTGGCACAGGCCGGTAGTAGTTGTACTGATTGCGATCACTATCTGGCGTAGCGGCAGCAAAGTCAGCACAGAGTTGGAAGGTTTTTTCATCAACTAAGGTGTACTGGTATGGCTGGTTGGTGACCGGGTCAGTTGGTAGTGGATAGTTAAGTAACTGAGCCAGCGTATCACTGTCTGGTGGTAAAGCCTCTTCGGCAGAGTGATAGGTGTAGAGAATATCATTCTGGATGGCTTGTAGGTCATTAACTCGCTCTTCATCCAAACGGTACTGCCGCTGCTCAGCTGGTGTGCCGATAATGAAAAATCCAGCCACGATGGCCGCCAGGCCGATAATGCCACTGATGACGCCAATAATCTTTGGTCGATTAGTCGTGGTAGTGCCATCTCGGTGCAAGTCCCAGCGGTAGTAGCCAAAAATAGCAGCCGCTACAGCCAGTACCCAGGCCGCTTTCAGAGTAAACTGAGTAGTTAGCTCACCGCCAAAGAAGGCTCCTACTACTTGGATCAAGGTAATAATGATAGTAATAGCCGCTACCAGCAGTAATAAATAGACCAGCCATTTACGGATAACGACGTTGCGGCGCTGTGAGTCAGCGGCAAAGATTTTTTCCAGTAAGCGGGATAACCACAGAAAGACCGGTAAGGCTACCAGTAGGCTGGCGCTGGACCACTGAATAGTACCCCAATCCACTCCCCCGCTGACACCAGATGGATCTGGTAGGAGGGTGTTGACATACTGAAAAATTAAATTGGTGCTACTGACTACGCTGATGATCAGGGTGATGATCAGCAGTAGGTGGAGGTAGACATCTTGCGGAGTGGTCTGCTGGGTGGTCATAGTGGTTATACGTTACCTATTAAACGGTTGGTTCCTTAAGTGGTTGGACAGGTTTCTTCATCACCAGTAGCACATTCATCGCCATAATCACCAGCATAGCCGCAGCAGCTAGTAAGAAGCTGGCGTGGAAGACTTCTAACAGTAGGTAGAGGCCGCCAAACAGGATGATGCGGGGCCACATAGCAAAAAAGTTACGGTAGGCGGCGGTGGCCAGTGGATCTTTGCGCTCGCCTTTTTCCATCAAATCACTATCCAGCGGAATTGTCACGAGGACACTGAAAAGACCAATCAGCAAGATGGTGCCGTAGTAGAAGATGTTGTTTTCTACTACTAGGCGCAACAGCCAGGTAGCAGCAATCAGGAAGGCACCCAGCGCCATGATGGTGTGCCGCCGTTGTTTTTTGATATGGCCAGCAAAGTAGGAGAAGATAATGGTGCTGATAGAAATAATGATCGGAATGACCGCCACTGATTCGACAGTCTCAAATAACAGGTAGATAAAGATGGGCCAAAAAATGCCCTCTGCTACAGTGTGAAAAGAATACAGTCCTTGGATAACGTATTCCCGCAACCCCTGGCCGTTTGGGAAAAATTCCCGCAGGGTTTTTGGCCGTTTTTTTGGCCGGTCCGGTGTTTTGTGAATATAAAATAATGGCAGTGCTGATAGTGCCAAAGCGATGGCACTAATGATAGTCAACGTGTCCTGATTAAAGAAAATCAGAATGACCGCACCGATGGCTGGAGCCAGTACCCCAGCTACTCGCTTGGCAATGTAGAGAAAACTGACCCCTTGGGAGATATTACCCTGACTCTTCTCACAGACCATGAAGTAGTAAATGTGGGACACCCAGTAGAAGGTGTCATATATAGCGGCGAACAGCGCCATAGCCAAGAGTAGCGCCCAGTTGCCGGCTGTCAGGGAGTACAAGCAAGCAAAGAACGCAATAAATGACAGTGTGCCTAGTATCAGGACAATTCGCGCGCCCAGCTTGTAAGTTAACCATTTTGCAGTGAAATTTAACGACACATCAATAAGGGTGTAGATGAGGTAAAACAACACCACATCAGTGATGACCCAGCCCATTGTCAACAAGAAAATAGGAATGAAGACGGCAATCATGGACCGCGCTAAGACGTGGAGCCAGATAGATAGTTCAAAACGCCAGAAGTCAGTCTGGAACAGAGTGTGCATGTCGTGGTGGTGGTAACGGTGGAACAGCTGCATAACTACAAGAGTTGATTAATTTTGCCCTTAGTATAGCAAAAACTCCCCGGTATGGGGAGTATGTATATTTCTACTATTTATTTGGCCAGTTCAGCTGCACGGGCTTGGTCAAGGGCTTGTTTATGCTGTTTGGCAGCTAGTTCGGTTAAGAAGAGTTTGCGAATGCGGATGTTTTCAGGCGTTACTTCTACCAGTTCATCATCAGCAATATACTCTAAGGCATCTTCCAGGTCCATTTCTTTAGGCGTATTAAAATGCTCAGCACTACCGTCACCCTTGGAGCGCATGTTGGTTAGCTGCTTAGCCTTACAAACATTGACGCGAATATCACCGGGCCGCGTGCTCTGCCCCACTACTTGACCCTCATAGACCGCCACACCAGGACCAAAGAAGAGTGTGCCGCGGCTCTGGATATTGAGCAGGCCGTAGAGATTAGTTTGGCCGGTTTCATGAGCCACCAGTGAGCCCTGCTCACGTTGCTGCCAGTTACCTGGGTCAGGTTGGTAGTCATGGAAGGTGCTATGAATCAAGCCCAATCCATGAGTATCGGTTAAGAATTCTGACCGGTAACCCAACAACCCTTTAGTGGGGACAATAAACTCCAGGTAGGTAGTACCTGCCTCAGTCCTCATATCTTGCATCTCCCCTCGGCGACTGCCTAGTTTTTGAATGACCGTACCGGCGTAGGCTTCCGGCGTTTCAATGGACACATACTCAAAGGGAGTCAGTGTTTTACCATCAACGGTTTTAGTGATGACTTGAGGACGAGAAACTTGCAACTCATAGCCTTCGCGGCGCAACCGTTCAATCAAAATAGCCATGTGCAGTTCACCACGCCCGGATACCACCCAGGTACCATCCCCTTCCACCGAGACGCGTAGCGCCATGTCTGTTTCCAGTTCTTTGAGCAGTCGCGCTTCAATTTGTCGGGAAGTAACAAAGGTCCCCTCTTGACCAGCAAAGGGTGAGTCATTCACCCGGAAGACAACCTTGACGGTTGGCTCTTCAATGGAGAGTAGTGGCAAGGCGCTGGGTTGGTCGGTGTCAGCGATAGTTTCACCAATCGTTACGTCAGGTATACCAGCAATAGCGATAATATCGCCAGCTTGGGCCGCGGTACTGTCAATGCGCTGCAAACCCTCAAAGGTCATCAGTGCCGTCAAACGACACTTGTGCTGTTGACCAGTGCGGGTGATATGGATTACATCCTGTCCAGCTTTCAGTACCCCATTATGGATGCGACCAATAGCAATACGGCCACGAAAATCGTCCATACCCAGGGAGGTTACCAGTAGCTGCAGTGGCTTATTAGGGTCACCAGCGGCTGGTGGCACCTTGTGAATGATTGTTTCAAAGACGGGGCTAATGTCCGTCATAGCAGCTAAGTCTGGTTCTAATCCGGCTTTACCGTCACGAGCAGCAGCGTAAATAATAGGAAAGTCCAGGGTAGCATCATTAGCACCGAGCTCTACAAACAAGTCAAAGGTCTTATTAATAGCCTGATCAACATCAGCATCCGGCTTATCGATCTTGTTAATAACCACAATGATCTGTAGGCCCATCTGGAGGGCATGCTTGAGGACAAACCGTGTTTGCGGCATCGGCCCTTCTTTGGCGTCAACTAATAGCAAGCAAGCGTCAGCCATAGACAGGACGCGCTCCACTTCCCCACCAAAGTCAGCGTGACCCGGCGTATCAATAATATTAATCTTTGTACCCTGCCAGTTGACTGAGGCGTTTTTAGAAAAAATGGTAATGCCCCGTTCGCGCTCCAGGTCATTGGAGTCCATGATCAGATCACCAGTGGCTGACTCTTTATCGAGCTTGGTTTTTGATTGACGCAACAAAGCGTCCACCAAGGTGGTTTTACCGTGGTCAACGTGAGCGATAATGGCGATGTTACGAATATCCATAGTAGTAATAAAAAATCCCCGACAACGGGAAGGCGGTCCAGACACCGCAAATCAGGCTAAGCCTACCGCTCGGGGGGATTTTTGTCAATTGTTCTTGGTTAGCCAATTTTTTTAAACTTGACTGAGAAAATGGGCTCGTACTGATTCTCGTGTTGATCCTTGATATCGATAGCTTGACCTTTGAGCATCTGGTTGAGTGCCAGGTCGTTGATCAGCTCCTTGTCGCTTTCTAGGTCAACTTTTAAGCGCTCTAGTTTGTCGAATTCTGAACGCATGTCGTCTTTGATAGCTTGTTCTAAGTCCTTTTTCTTTTCTTTTAGAGCCTTTAAATCTTCAACTACCCGCTGGTAGCTAGCTGAGTTGGCTAAGCTGTCACGGTAGACTTTTTTCAGCTCACGTTGTTCTTTTTTCGTTGCCTGCATGCGATCAAAGATCTCTTGGATGTTGGCCATAGCTATACTAACAATTATTGATGTGAGCTACAGTATAGCACAGCTACAGCGATTGAGCGAGGTTGTTGATGGTTTTATGAAATGCGTCGTCGATCGCGGTAACAGGAATAGTATATTTGTCCGCCTCTTTTTCTAGGTAAGCGCCGTAACGAACAATCATCTCAGCTATTTTGTAATCAGTGGCGGGGTCGGTAGTTTTTGCGATAAACCAGTCGTCCGGCGCAGTATTCTTCCGCGCGTCTATGGCAGTCTGTGTAATGTCGCGGCGCATAATAATTGTCGCTGTAATGGATCGCTGACCATGCCGCTCTATCAACATATGCATAAGCTTTGGGTGCAGTTGATGACCCTCAATCACTAGGTCTTGATCAGCGCGGAGTGTTGCTGCTACTAGCTGTTCAACGGCTGGCCAGGTAGCCAATGATTGTTGTTTGTAGGCAGTAGCGACTTGTTGTGGTGTATAGCGATTATACATAGCGTCATTGCTCTGCTTGGTCTGACGACGCATCATTGTCTTGGGAAATTTTTTTATTTGGGCTGACTTTGGTGTATAGACTACAGCAATAGATTCGAGACTATCTGCAGAAATCCAAGAAATCCTCTTTTTACGGGCAATTTTTTTAGCTAGTGTGCTTTTACCACAGCGAGGTGGTCCACCAATCAGATATATCATAGCCGTCGCGTTACTTCACCACTTTTTTTAACTGACTCATAATAAAACGGTCAAAGAAACGGTCACTGACATAACGCCGTACAAATAGCAGGATACCGGCCAATCTGCCAACATGGTAGCGGGTCTTCGGTTGGTCAGTAGCTACTACTTTTGCGACAACATCAGCCACCACAGCTGGCGGTGACCCCGCACCCTGAAGTTGACCAACTTTTTTCATGCCACCAATGAGGTCTTGGTAGGCGCCGGCGCTGTCGAGGTGGTCGGTACTTTTCATGGCCGTGCTGTTGAAGTTTGTTTCAATCAATCCCGGCTCAATAATGACCACATTGATCCCGAGAGGTTTCAGCTCGAGGCGTAGGCAGTCAGACCAGCCTTCTAGGGCGTGTTTTGTGGCATGGTACCATGCTCCCAGTGGCGTGTATATTTTACCGCCAATCGAAGATGTGTTGATAATAGTACCGCTGCCCTGTTGTCGCATATGTGGTAGGACCAGCTGCGTCAGGCGGGCTAAGCCGAAGAGATTAACCTCAAACTGCTGTCGCGCCTGTGTGAGTGAAATTTCTTCTACCGGACCAAACA
>CAZJZH010000026.1:0-621 GCA_964550465.1 uncultured Gammaproteobacteria bacterium | reverse complement strand
TTATTGAACAATACGTCGATTCGCCCATGTTGACTGATAATCTGGGTCACAGCGCTAACCAGCGACTGCTCATCAGTCATTTCAATATAGACAGGTTCAGCGCCGATGGCGGCGATGTCTTGATTGTTATGGTGGCGGCTGCCAGCGTAGACAGTATGCCCGTCAGCCACTAAGGCCTTAACACTTGCCATACCGATACCAGAAGTAGCACCGGTGATGAGAATTACTTTTTTCATATACCTAACGCCCTAATTTACTCCGTCTGATCAATGTCACGGCGCAGAGCCGCAATTTGCGCTTCCGCTGCCGCCTTTCTTTTTTCTAGCTCTGCTCTCTCAGCATCGCGGACAGCCTGCCGACGCTCATACTCAGCCATCATTTCTTGGTGAGCCGCTTCTTCAGCTGCTGCCTGAGCTGCCCTTTGCCGTGGCCGCTCAGCTGCTGCTTGCTGGGCAGTCAGTAAATCTTGGTAGGCGTCTTCAGCCGCTTGTTTGGCAGCGTCTCGTTCAGCAGTCAGGCGATCCATCTCCGCCGCTTGTTTAGCGCGCCACTTTTTGAAGAAATTCATAGGTTACTCCATTTCTGCTAATGCCAGCTCTAAATCCTCGACTGTATAGGGGT
>CAZJZH010000025.1:0-15222 GCA_964550465.1 uncultured Gammaproteobacteria bacterium | reverse complement strand
ACCCAGCGGTGGGCTTCGGGCGGGATGTTTCCCCCAGACCCCAGAGCACTGTGAAAAAGATATTCTTTTATAGCTTTAAGAGAGTATAGGTGAAATATCTTGGGGTCCGGGGCGAATCCGCCTGCGGCGGACCCGGCAGTTTTGGCCCCAAAAGTAACAGAGAAAAGTTTTAGGGTAACAACGGCAAAACTGCATCTCGCAGCACCATGAAACTAAAATAGCCAAAGAAACAGAAGATGCCCAGCAAGACGAGACGGCGCAGCAGACTGGGCTGACAGGCTTTTGGCAACTGCCTGTAGTTGGTCCAGGAAACGATGCCAATATGGACAAACATGGCTACCGCGTTAATGACCGCGCCCAGCACCAGCAGGCTCTTGGGCTCAGAAATATTGAAGAGGAAGAGGATGATACCAAAAGCGATCTGAGCCCAGACGAAAATAAAATACCACTTAGACAAATTGACCGTACCACCTTTTCGCAACGCGGCGTTTTCTGCCATGATGCGCGAGGTTGAATCCATCACCCCCAGCTGCGTTTGAAACAACATCACTGTTACCACCACCAAGAAGGCCACACCGGCAGCCGGGAAAATCTGTTGCCCAATAGCTGCTCCTTGGAAGATAACGAAGGAGATACCTTCCGCCGTACCGTCGAGACCAAAGGTGGTGGTGTAAGCCAACAGCATCAGTAGGAGCATCGATAACGCCCCCACAAACCAGAAAACCACCAAATGCTCTAAGCTGATATTGCGCCACCACTGGCGGAAGCGCTGCATGTTAGCCGGTGTCTCCTCAAAGTGGTAGCCGTCCAGTGAGACCGCTTCTTTATCTGCGCCGCCACGGAACAGGCCGGCAATCTTGGGCGCGTACTTGCCCATGCCATAGCCCTTTTCTTTGACATAAATCGACTGAGTTAAGTTAAGGTTGCCCCCAGCACCACTATAGGCAAAAGCCGCCAGGAAAGTAGCCAGGACAATACCTTCTGGCAACCAACGAAAGCCTTCACCAACTCCCATCAGACCCTGAGCGAGCGCCTGCCAGTCCGCCCCGTCCGCTAAAATCAGTGTCAAAATAAAAACAATTGGCACGCCGATGAGGATAATGCCCTTGGTTAGTTTTTCCATCAGTCCATAGACTGTTTTACCAGCACTGAGCACTAACCCGATGATGATCAAAAAAATAATGGCGATCCAGCGGAAGTCCGCCACGCCAATGATACTACCAAAGACTTGGGCAGAAGCGGCGATAATACCCGGTAAACCAAAGCCAATAAACGTGGTCAAGATAAACCAGTAGGCCGCCCGCGGCCACAGACGATGAATACCGACAAAGACACTCTCGCCTTTGACCAAGGCGTAGCGCTCTATTTCCATATTGATAAAGTACTGGAAGGTAATACCTAGCAACGCACCCCAGGCGATGCCCAGGCCATAGTTAGAGGCCAAGTACGGCCAGAGAATGACTTCGCCAGAGCCGAGGCCTAGCGCCAAGATAACAAAGCTGGGACCGATCAGCTGGCGCAATGGTAGTGGTTTGGGAAATTCTTTGGTGGTTGCCATAATAGTAATTACTAATACAAGTGCTTACAGTATAGCGTGAAATGATGTTTTATCGAAGCAGCGCAGTTGACAGTCAGTAGTTGGCGTGATATTCAAGAGAGTAGGAACATTGAAAACCTGATTGGAGGAATGGATATGAGCCAGCACGATCAAAGAGCGTATATCGAGGAGATGATGGCATCACACCGGCAGCTGCAGCTAACACCCGCGGCTGATCCTGTCGCCACAGCGCAGGCTGCTGCAGACAAACAGCAAGCGCACCAGGCCGTGATAGCCGCCTTTCAAGCACTGCCGGCAGAGGTGCGCGATGCCAGAATCAGAGAGATGGCCGTGCGTACCCGAGCCAAACGAGAGGCAACTGACCAGCAAGTCGCCGCCTTTCAGAGGCGCATGAGCATGACCCCGAAAGATTGGCGCCGGCTACTTGAGCGTCCTCAAGCATAAGCTGCGCAACTCAAGAACGGTCAAAACCTGATTGGAGTAAGCGATGAATGAAAGCTTGGGAGAGTTTAAGGCTCGTATGCGACGATATACCATCACCAAATGGATCATCGGCGCGATGGTGGCGCTGGCCATCATCGTCTTCGTGATTGACCCTGGTGGTGAGTTGGAAACACCTGTCATAACGGAGGCGCCATGAACCGTGGATTGTCCGTGACTGAGCTACTACTTGTTATAGCTGTCATCTGCCTGCTTGGCGCGTTTTTCTATCACACCTGTGCTGACAAGCCGCCGCAGCGCAACCCCAATGACACCTTAGGAGTCACCTGCCTACTGAGCACTGATGACACCGGTCAGCCAATGGTCACCCTTATGCCGAACAAACAGGACGACGTTGTCGTTATCCAAAAACATTGGCAGTCAACGGACCGGCGGTATGTGATCGATGCCGTCTTCACACTGGCAGATACTTGGAGTGCTACACCGCAAGAAGTGACTAACCTCACACCGACGACCTTCTTCGAGTTATACCACTCAGCACTCCACGCCACCATCAGTGGACTCATTGATCCCTACCGTCACTGTCAATCATCGCTCAAGCCATAATGGAGGAACTATGAGCACACTCGTTCTAAAAATCCTCAACCACCCGACAATAGAACTCTGCGGTGCGATGCTCGTAGGGTTTACTCAACTAGCTCTGTACGCCGCCGGGTGGGTTATTGGTCTAGTAGGGTTCTCCTACATGATTCTCATTCTGTCGAGATAATGTAGAGGGACCGCACACTGCCCAATGCCACTCTACACTCATCCTCAACACACCACTATATATCACCCCCCATATATCTGGGGGTGATTTATTTTTCTAAAATAAGGCAATAAATAAGCTTAATATTGACAAATTATTGTAAATACTATATATTATTCAATCATCGAACGTTAACAATCAGAGTGCTTACCTAAAAGGAGGTCTCATCATGCGCTGGTTAGCAAAGGGACGGCGGTGGCTATCACGACAAGACTTTGTAGTAATGTGTAGCAAAATCATGCTCACAGTGATTGTGTTGGTTATATTCATCCCCTTACCGAAACCCAGCATCTCCTCTTCATCCAACGAGCCAAACAAAAACGCAAGTCCCAACGATGTTGGCGCCGTATCTTGCGCTTTTGCAAATGACGGTAACCTGATTAACTTTGGCATCATCGAAGACCAAGAAAAAGCAGGGCACTGGTATTTTATTCGAGAATTCAAAAAAGATCCCGACGGGTGCTATAGTTTGCACAGGGGATTCTCTGTCAAACCTGGTACTGGTCAGGTACCAGTGGCAGACTTAGCTAACTCAAAGTTCGAAGTAATCGAGCGGTCGCGGAACTATTCTGACCGACCACTCGGCGTCATTGACCCCTACCGCGATTGCGCGGCTACACCACCCGCGGAGCGGGGAATAGGATGGTAACCATGGATACCCCGATCATCGAAGACCCTCGAACCCAAAAAGATCACCGTCGTGACCGCTTTGGTCGACGCAAAGGACACCGTGTGCGCTCGATCGGCGACGAGCCGCTGTTCGACAACTACTGCTGGCTAACGAGTCGCGTCGGCCGGCATGAGATCGAACAAGAATTCGAAAATCGCAACGGTCGCTGCGTGCCGACCGGTCGCTACCGCAGTGGCGGCACAACGTGGTGGGACATCAATCCCCAAACACACTAAAAAATCACAATCAACCCGGTCGCTCCGTGCGGCTGGGTTTTTTAAATCTAAAAAAACAAAATCCCCACCGGTGGGTGGGGACTATCTGTATGACGCCATTAGGGGCGCTTACGCTGTTTACCGGTCATCAGATGCCACAACGTCCAGTCGCGGCGAACACAGACGATCAATGCCGCGGCAAAGATCAGCAGACCAATCAACTCAGGCATAACACCCCTCCTACGGTTGATGGTTGGTTATTGATAGACACCATACCACGTTGATTGAATTACTGTCCAGTTATTTACTCAGTAATATCTGCCCCTCGCTGGTAGAAGGTCCAGAATGAGTCAGCAACGTGGTAGAGGTCAGCAAAGCTGTAGCCGTAGCTGTAGAAGACAGCTTCGTTAATAATCCATTGCAGGGTGTTGTCACCGGTCACTAGGAATACTTCTGGGCCGGTGGTGAACTTAACTAAACTACCCGCAGGGTAGAGGACTGGGGCGCCGAGTGGGTAGGTCGTGATGTCAATATCACTAGTAGTCATCACACCCGCAGTGCCATTCTGATAAGCACTCGCTACCGTTTCGTCAATAAAGGGTCGGCGGTAGCCATCTTCTAGCATATACCAGTTGCCAGATGTCACATCTTGCAATAGTTGGTAACCACTGTTCTGCACCTGCTGTTCAGCTGGTTCGTCACCACCAATATCTTCGACGACTGTTTCATCGCTAGCGCCTGTATCAATCGTGTCATCAACTACCACTGGTTGTTGGCCATCATCACTGTCACCGGCCTCCGTCTCATCTACCGACGTATCACCACCTGCCCAAGTCCAACCATTTGGTCCATAGATATAGGCACGGCCAGCCAATACCGCCGTGGTAAATGTCCAGGTAGTCTCATCACTAATACCGGCATAACTATTGCCGGTAGCATCATCAAAGGCCGTGGCATCAATTTGGACATAGTAACTTGTTTCAAATGCCAATGCGCTGCTCGGTGTAAAGGTGATAGTGGTGGTACCAGAACCACTGATATCACTGGTGACATCAAAGGCTTCGATTTCCGTATCGTCTGATTTATAGAGAGTAATGTCACCCGTCTCCGCATCAACTGCTTCAGCAAAGACAATACTCAAGCTGGCATCGACCGCTACCTCGGTCGCATCATCAGCTGGAGAAAAGCTGCGGACAGTTGGATCGGTTACATCATCTTCGGCTACAACAGTAAAATCATCAGCTGTTACCCCGATACCCGTGTAGTCTGATCCTACCGCCACATAGCCAAAGCCCAGACCGGCCTTTCCAGCGGCGGTAATGTCTGTATCATCAACCGTCACCACCGGCGTGCCATTAATTTCTGCGGTCAGTGTATTACCAATAACGCTAAATGACACATCATCGCTGTCCGATGGCTTGGTACCACTGGTAGCAATGGTTGACCAGGTGCCGTCAACTCGCTTGTTAATGGTCATGTAGTTATTACTGTAGCGCAGGGCGTACATGTTGTTAGCATCCTGGATACGTACCGCCAAGGTGGTGGTGTAGCTCCATTCGCCAATATTGTTCGTACTGACAGACACTTCATAGTCCGGGCTGGCGTAGGTGGTATCAGCAGTATAGAGCGTACCGCGGTTACCGTTTGCATCCGGCGTGGCATAATCATTAGCTCCTAAAATTTCGAGACTAGCACCGTTATTGCTAATTAACTGTGTCCAGCCGGTGCCGGTGTCGGGAGTGTGCTCGTCCAAGTCTGTGTCCGTAGCTTCAGTAAAGGTGTCTGAAAAAATGGTCGTGGCTGCCTCAGTTGGCTGGGGTGCTGCTACTATCAGCAAGCTAGCGACAAACAGGGCCAGAATTATCTTTGTATGGTATTGCATATATAAAGAGGCTTAAGGCGTTTTGATAATAACAAATATATACGTGCTAAACCTATTATAGCACAGAAAAAATACAATTGACGATGCAAGTAACAAAAAACATCCACCGTAGCGAATGTTTTTTGTCGCTCGAATTACTCAGTAATATCTGCCCCTCGCTGGTAGAAGGTCCAGAACGAGTCAGCGACGCGGTAAAGATCAGCAAAGCTGTAGCCGTAGCTGTAAAAAACCTCTTCATTAATAATCCATTGCAGGGTGTTGTCATCAGTCACTAGGAATACCTCTGGGCCGGTGGTGAATTTCACTAAACTGCCGGCAGGGTAGAGGACTGGGGTGCCCAGTGGGTAGGTAGCTAGGTCAGTTGTTGCTAGTGTCTCAACAGTGTTGGTGCCCTCATAAGCAGCTGCCACCTGCTCAGTCAAGAATGGGTGGCGTAAGCCATCAGCGTCGATCAAATACAGGGTGCCAGAGGCGCTGTCGCGGACTAATCGTTCAGTCACTGCATTAGTTGCTGGCTGATCAGTCTCAGGCTGCTGGCTATCATCAGCTGGTGCCTCAGTATCTGCCTCATTCGTTGGTTGATCATCAACACTTGTCACATCACCAGTATCTGTCGTTGTATCGGTTGGTGTAGTCTCACCATCACCACCGCTTCTGATCCAACCGTTTGGCCCATAGACGTAGGCGCGACCCTCAGCCGCCACCGTGGTAAACGTCCAGGTAGTTTCATCACTAATACCAGCGTAGCTATTACCTGCTTCGTCATCAAAGGCGGTAGCATCAATCTGGACATAGTAGCTGGTGTCGTTGTCTAGGTCACTGCTAGGGTTAATGGTAATGGTGGTACTGCCTGAACCACTAATATCACTAGTGACATCAAAGACTTCCACCTCTGTGTCATCTGACTTATAGAGGGTAATATCACCTGTCTCAGCATCAACCGCTTCATCAAAGGTGATGACAAGATTAGCATCAACCGCTACCTCAGCGGCATCATCTGCTGGCGAGAGGGTATCAACGGTGGGAGCTGTTGAGTCACCAAGATCAATAGAATAGCGATAGACTTTGTTATTACTGGCGCCAGTCATGTACAACTTCGTATCATCACTCTTCAAAGTCAGGCCGTAGAGACTTGTGTCAACGCCATTGGCATCGTAGCTCAGGCTGTCGTAACTAGCAGTAGAGATGTCCCATGGTGTTGATAGGCTGTACTGATAAATGATGTCCGATGGTCCTACGCCAAACAATTTGGTGCCGTTTGCATTAAAAGTAGTGGCGTAGGTGTTACTGGTTTGAGCAAACATAGAAAATGACACGCTGTCATAGGTAGCAGTCGAAGCATCCCAGGCTGAAGAGACTGAATATTGATAAATGGTGCCATTGACGAAACCAGTCATGTATAGCTTAGTGCCATCAGGTTTAAAGTGCACCTTGACGGTAGTACTGTCGTTCGAGCTGTTGGACGGCGAACTCTTACTGGCGTATGCAGCGGTGGATAGATCCCATGGTGTCGACAAAGTGTACTGATACACTCTATCACCCGCTACACCAATAATATACATGGTCGTACCATCCGGTTTAAAAAACATGCCCTCTGGCACCCACTCTTGGGTGCTAACTGAAAACGAAACGGTATCATAACTGGCAGTAGAAACATCATAAGCAGAAGACAGCGTGTACTGATAGACCGTGTCGTTGTCCAGACCCAACATATACATCTTGGTACCATCATCATTAAACTGTGTTTCAAATGGGGTAGGATCCTGAGTATAGTTGTATTCTTGACTATCAGAGGTGATGGCTGAAATATCAGCTAAGGCAGGCTGCGGCAATAATACTAGTAGTAGTGCTAAGCAAGTAAAAACGGCCAACAATCGATGGAACATACACATACGCTAAAAATAATACTGTGATTATACCATAAAAACAGGGTCTATTGGAAAAGGACCCAATAACAAAACTAAATGCCACACCGCTAGCGGTGTGGCATTTTCCTTACACTCTCTTTTTACCAATCTACTTAAAGTACTGCCAGATCATGTTGGTGGCATCAAAGCCAGTCGGACTGTCTGTACCCGGCCATTCGTGGCCACCACTGTTAAGCGTACAGAGTGAGACTGGCGCGTCACAGCCTCGGTAGGTGACACAGCTGCCACCACTCTTATCATAGGTGACTTTGGTGGCGTCACCACAGCCAGCCTCTGCTGCCCAGAAGTCTACTGCATCAGCCACTGATTGATGGTCATGACCGGAGGTACAGTCTGGGCCGCAACCGCCATCATACAGCACTGCTTGATCATCAAGGGCGTGGATGTGGAGCAGTGGTACCGTGTCAGCTGGCTGACAGTTTGGCTCAGCAATAGTGCCGGCCACTGAAGCAACGCCGTTGAGTCGTTCTGGAATTTCACAGGCCAGCTTGTAGGCCATCATGCCGCCGTTAGATAAACCAGCCACGTAGAACTTGCTGGTGGAAATACCATATTCAGCCCGCACTTGGTCCACTACTGCCTCGATAAAGGCTACATCATCCACACCATTTTCTGCCGCTTCACCGCAGCAATCACCAGCATTCCACAACCCCTGCGTACCAGGGATGACCTTAATGCCATCAGTAGCTTCTGGGTAGATAACAAAATTACTCTTACCAACCAAGCCGTCCGCGCCAGTACGAGACTGCATAGCTCGGTCGCTGAAACCACCGCCGTGCAACATAACTAAAATCTGTGGTGTGCCCTTGACCCGTCGTGGATGAGCCACAATGTAGTGTCGTTCAACACCCTGGAAGGTGATATCGACCCGCTCGGTTTTGACTCCGCGAGTGAAGTTACCAAACAAATTAAAACTGAAGGCGAATGAGCCGATGAAGCCCAGGCCTACCACCACCACTACTAACACCAAGAACATGACGCTGACCTTGGTGGCCACGGTGGTGTCAGTTGACCGCCGTGGACGTCCGCTGCTTTGAGGCATAGAGATATCAATACGAATTAAGTGCCCCTATTATACACTTTTTTGATATATAAGTAAACTGCAAGCTTTGCCTCATCAGCTGCGTACCGTATAATAGGTATAGCTATTTACTCATATTACTATTTCTATGGAAACACAGAAATCACCCGCTGCTATTGTTGGGGTTATTTTGGCGGTGGTACTACTCATTATCTTAGCTATCGTGGTATTTGGCCAAAATGGCGCAGAAAACCCTGCTAACTCCAATAATGGCGATGCCATGATGGAAGACAAGATGGATAACAATAATGGCGATGTGATGATGGAGGATGACGGTACGACTGACACCATGCTGCGCGATGATGTTATCAATGGCGATGTGATGATGGATGATGACATGATTGGCGGTGACGCTATGATGGACGCTCCAGAATCAATGGACGGTGATGATGCTGGCAATGACGCTACCGTCAGTACTACCGCCGGTCAGTATGTTGATTATTCACCAGACGCCTTTGCGGCCGCGGCTGACAAAAAACGCGTCCTGTTCTTTCATGCCAAGTGGTGTCCATTCTGCCGCACGGCTGACGCGGAAATCAGTGGTAACCTGGGCGATCTACCCAACGACACTGTCGTCTTCAAAACTGACTACGATACGCAAAGCGAGCTAAAGAAAAAATACGGCGTCACCTACCAGCACACCTTTGTCCAAGTAGATGCTAACGGTAACGCCATCACAAAGTGGACCGGCGGTGGCCTGGACGAAATTAACAGCAACGTTCGCTAACCTCGTATGGCCTTACTCCTAATCTTCGCCTTCCTGGGCGGCGTGGTGACCATCTTGTCACCTTGTATCCTGCCGGTGTTGCCACTAGTGCTGTCCGGTTCAGTTGGCGGTAAGCTGCGGCCATACGGCGTGGTACTGGGTTTCATTGGTAGCTTTACCTTCTTCACCCTCTTCCTTTCACTGATCGTTCAGTCACTGGGTATTTCGGCCGACGCCCTACGCTGGTTTTCTGTTATCGTTATCTTCCTCTTTGGTATTACCCTGATCCTGCCACAAGCCCAAGCCTTGTTTGAGCGCCTAGTCAGTAAGATGGGTGGGATCGTCAACACGGGCAATACACCGAAGACGGGATTTGGTGGGGGATTATTAGTAGGTTTAAGTTTGGGCTTGGTCTGGACGCCCTGCGCTGGCCCCATCCTAGCCTCTGTCATCTCATTAGCCCTGACCGGTACAGTTACCGGCAGCGCGGCCCTGATCACGCTAGCCTATGCTCTAGGTACTGGTCTGCCAATGCTGGCTATCGCTGTCGGTGGTCGTGAATTACTCAACCGCACACCCTGGCTGACGCGCAACACTGCTACCATTCAGAAAATTTTCGGCGTGCTAATGATTTTGACCGCGGTGGCTATCAGCACTGGCGCTGATCGACAGTTCCAGACCTGGGTGCTGGACCGGCTGCCAAACTACGGCACCAACTTAACCGCTATCGAAGACCAAGCGGCAGTGCGCGATCAGCTGGATACTCTGATTGAAGAAGCGGAAGGACAATCATCATCATTACCTATGAACAATCAAGCGCCCGAAATCATCCCCGGCGGAGAGTGGTTTAACACCGAACCACTGACCTTAGAGCAGCTGCGCGGCAAAGTAGTGCTGGTCGACTTCTGGACCTACAGCTGCATCAACTGTATCCGCACCCTGCCATACCTTAAAGATTGGCACGACAAATATGCCGACGATGGTCTAGTTATTATCGGTGTTCATACGCCAGAGTTTGAGTTTGAAAAATCACCGGACAACCTGGCCGGCGCTATCGACACCTACGACTTAGAATACCCCATCGTCCAGGACAATAATTACAAAACCTGGCGCGCCTATAGCAACCGCTACTGGCCGGCTAAGTATTTTATCGATAAAGACGGTTTTGTCCGCAGCACCCACTTTGGTGAAGGTGCCTACGACGAGTCAGAAAAAATTATCCAGGAATTACTGGCAGAGACGGGCGCGGCCGTGACTGCTGAAATTAACAACCCGACATACCAACTGACTGCTCGTACGCCAGAGCTGTATCTAGGCTCACTACGCATGGAGGCGCTGGACTCACCGGAGCGAGTAGCAGTCAACCGCAGCAGTGACTATTCACTGCCGGATACGCTACGTCGCCATCACTTTGCCTTTGCTGGTCAGTGGCTGGTTAGCGGTGAATACGCCGCGCCGGCAGCCGGTAGTAGCTTGCAGCTGCGCTTCATCGCCAAAGATGTTTTCTTAGTCATGCGGCCAGCGGACGGCAGCCCAGCACCGTATGAAGTCTGGCTGGACGGCGAGAAGATCAGTGATGGCACGGTTGATGCTGACCGCCTCTATGACATAGTTAATCTGGAGGACAGCGGTGAGCACACACTGGAGCTGAAATTTCCTGACGGCGGTATAGAAGCCTACGCCTTTACCTTTGGATGATGTTATACCAAAACCTCCCCACGCTGTGGGGAGGTTTTTTAATACCCTTGACAAAAATTTTATACAGTATATAGTGTAACATTCGTGGCCAACTAATGAAGGAGGAAATGCCATGAAAGGTCAATACATTTTTGTTCTTTTGATGATGATGTTCTCGGTCCTGGCCGGCACGGCCCTGGCTGACGAAGAAGGACCGCTACCCGCAACATGCGAGGCAGGATGGGACCTGCCCGAAGACCAGTGCGAGGAAGTGTTGGTGCCCTGCCACAAGCTAACGGTCAAGGCGGTGGATGACCAGGGTAAACTGGACGACAACACGGTCATGGCCCAGCTATACTCCAAAGAGCAGGATTTTGGCGTTATATATAGCGGCTTGGACAATTTCACCGACTCCATCGAGGTGAGCCAGGCCGGCGCCTTCGACTTCGAGGTGAAGTCTGACCAATGCCGACAGGGCGTGCGCCTCAAATCGGCGGTTCAGGAGGTGGCCCAGCCAGCGCAAAGCAATGGTGGGGCACCACACCCGCCTGGGCTGCCTTTCCGCTCCACCCCCAGCTCAGCTCCGACTGCCGTAGCTTCGGTGACCATTACGGACCAGGCGACGGATGACTGGTCCGAGTACTCGATCACCAACAATCGACTGACCTTCATCCGACCGGTTACCATCGAGGTAACCCGGATTGGCCCGGCGCAATAATCAGCCCAACCATCTTTCCCCACCGTCGCTCTTTCAGAGCTATGGTGGGGATTTTTCTTTTTCCACAGCGGGGTATTGACATATTTTGCCGGCTCGTGTAGTATTTCCGCTTAGTGCCTATGGGTAGGCACTTTTTTCACCCCTGTTCTTTCCCCTACGGGAGAGAGGAGACAGTCCAATGAATCGGAATCGTTTCGTTCTTCTCATCGCCGCGCTGCTCATCTTCGGTCTGGCCGCCTTCGCCGTCGCCAAGACGGACAGTCCGTCGCCCATCGACACGTCGACCGATCTGGTCAAGACCGACATGACGCTGGACATCAAGTTCGTCGACGTCACCAATACGTCGACCATCAAGCCCGGCCAGACCGCCGTGGTCAGTCAGGTCAACATCATGACCAGCGCCGACCAGCATCTCGACTTGCCGCTGACCATCAGCAACATCGACACCACGGACGAATTGCACATCAGTCTCCGTGACGTCAAAACCGGCAAAGACTACAGCCTGAGCAAGTGGACCAAGACCGACAATATGGTCAAATCGAGCTTCAGCAAGGTGGCGGCGACCAGCAAGAACTCGCCCAACACCTACGAGTTGCGCATCACCGCCAAACCCGACGCCCTGGCCAAGGAATACGTCTTCAGCTGGAGTAAGGACGACGTCATCGCCCACAACCCCTCCGGCATGGCCAAGATCGCCATGAACCCGACCACCTTCAGCAAAACGCTGACGGTGGACAACAACAGCCGGCTCCACTAGTCGGAGCCCGTGGCCAATCGCGGCCACACCACATCGAACCCCCGTACATCTGTGCGGGGGCTTTTTTATTTATTGACAAAAATAGTTAACCCATGGTAGATTACAACGTCATCGATGGTAATGATGACAGCACTGCGATAACAAACCCTCAGCAGAGGGAGAGGAGGTAGAAGCATGCGCGCGCAACGATTGGTTCTTTTGATGGTGGTGATTGCCCTGGTAACCATGGGCTTCACCCAGGCCACGCCTAACTGCGAGCTGGAGTGTCCGCCGCCGTCCGATGACGATGATGACGATTCATCCGACGACGACAGCAGCGATGATGATTCGTCCGACGACGACACGGGAGACGACGACAGCAGCGATGATGATTCGTCCGATGACGACTCCGGAGACGATGATTCGTCCGACGACGACACGGGGGACGACGACTCCGGAGACGATGACGCCGAGCCCGTCTGCGAACCCTTCACCTGCGAGGAGCAGGTGGTGGTGACCCAATGCCCGGACTGGGATCCCAGCGAAAAGGAATACACCCTCTATCTCTGTGGCACGGCACTACCGACCGCGGCGGTCACCTTTACCGACCAAGCGGCAGACCCCACCATTTGGGTGGGCTGCACGCTGTTCTTCGATGCAACCGACGATGCACTGGAGTCGTGCTATCAACATTGCGATGGCAACGACCACTGCAGTCAGGACGACTGCGATGCGGCGGAGATTATCGAGGGCTACTGGTACTGCGCCGGAGCCTAAAATCTCATCAATACAAAATGCCCCGCCTATGTAGGCGGGGCTTCTTTTTTATTGTGAATCGATATCGGGTGGGATTAATCCGGCGCGAACAGCAGCTTCTGGCTCGCCGATACCTGCTTTCATCATTTGCCGCATGCTGTGCCGCGCTGCCGCGCCCACTGCCTGACGGCAATCTTCAGTAGTGGGTGACGGAAAAGGACCAACAGTGAAGATATCCTCGAGGTCTCCAAAGTTCACTGACTCATCGACTGATACCTCAACCTCTGGTGAATACTGCCGCTGCTGGCGCCGCTTTTTCTGCTGCAGCTGCTGCGCTCGCACTACCTGCTGGACAGCTACCAGGTCCGTAATCAGGCGTGGTTCATGATCGCTCATCGCGGAAAGCTTTTTACAGTGACTGCGGCGGCAGACTTACCCCGCAACCATTGACGGACCGTAATGATTTGCTGACGTGCTCTGGCTGGCCGTACATCACCGGCATAGTGAGCATACGGGTTGTATTGGATTCTCCGTTTCATAGCCACCTCCTTAGGGCTACTGGTCTTTTGTCAGTTCATCCAAAGGATTCGGCCGTTGGTTGATTGGACCATACGTCTCATCAGATGGGCTTTGATCGACCACAGCAACTGCCGGCGGGGCAGAAAACTTGTCTGGGTCCAGAAAGGTGGTAGTGCATTGCTGACAGGCATGGATGGTGGGTCCAGTATCAGTCGAGCCGATGTAGCCATCACCACCTAATGCGGTATCTCCGTTGACAACGGTGGGTTGCTCTGTGCAACCACACACTCGACACTGAAATCGTGACCGTTGCTCCGACATAGTATACCTCCTTATGACGGACAGGGTATGGGAATCATTTCTGATGGGTGGAACCTAGGAATCACTTCAACTCGCTTCACTTCCAGATAACTACCCGGCACCTGATCTCGCGGCATGACACGCGCCACACCATAACGAGGATTTGCTCGCTGGAAGTGACGCCAGCTCACTTGCGTAACCATCTCCACTTCTGTACCAGGGAAATCTTGCCGCAGTGTTTCCAGGAGTTGTTGAAAATCACCCTGGTGGCACTCTGCACCGCTGAATAACACCACGCAGTAGGCGCGCTCCTTATCCATACTGCGCCAATACCGCTGAATGCTACGCGGCTTGCTTTGTGACTGAGACATATATACCCTCCTCGGCAGCTAACCGATACCTATCAATTGTGTAAAGGGCTATGACAGGAACGGTATCATATCGAGCCGAAATGTCTATACTATTGACAATCCACCTGTTAATCGCTAAGGTGAGGAAGAACAATTCATAGCCATAATCCTATGCCGAGTATCAATACCATAGGGAGGAATCAACGAAAACCAGCTTTTGTGCTGGCATTTTTTTTACTTATTATTATCCTCATTACTCCGCTGGCAGTAGCGGCGGAGGAGTCTGGTGATAGTGCGGGTGGTGGCTCAGCGGCCGCTGTTTTTGTATCTGCTGACAGCACCACAGAACGCAGTCTGGGAGAACGGATTGAACGGCTGCGTAATGGTATCAAAAAACTACGGGGCTTGGTCAATTTTATTCGTGAACGACTACCAGAATCACCGGAAGAGGAGATAGTAGTAACTGATGATGCGCCGCCAACTATCCCGTGGCGCAAAGACGCCCCAGAGCAATTCTCCGGCATAGAGCCTAGCAGCACCGGCGCCTTCACCTACCAGTACGGCTTTGTCGTGCCTGAGGGCCGCGGCGGCGTACAGCCATCACTAGGACTGTCGTACACCAGTCAGGGTGGCAATGGCTTAGTCGGAGTCGGTTGGGATTTTTCTGTGCCAACCATCACACGGCAGATGAAAGCTGGCGCCGGCGATCTGTATGAAAACTTTTTCTTCAGCTCAAGCTTGTCTGGTCAGTTGACCGCTATCGATACACCAGACGGGCTTCATGGCGACTACGCCGCTACCGAAGAAAGCGGCGCCTTTCTAGACTACACCTTACTACCAGACAACAGCTGGCAAGTCACCACCAAAGATGGCGCCA
>CAZJZH010000024.1:6076-15317 GCA_964550465.1 uncultured Gammaproteobacteria bacterium | reverse complement strand
AACGGTTACGGCGCCACCGGTAATCAGTTTCTTGATCTGTGAGCGGGACAGCGGCATAACGGCAGTCAAAAAGACATCGAGCCGTTCTTCGTTATGTTCTAGGGTGACGTTGTACTGTTGCATAGCTACTGTTTTTCGATAAATGCTTTTGCTTGCGCCTTAGTTTTTACTTTGCCACTCAGCTGGACTTCCCGCAGTTTTTCTGCTAACTGGCCCAGTTTCGGTCCGGGAGTCATGCCGGTGATGGCCATGATTTCATCACCATTCAGCAATGGCTTAGGCAAGGTTTTTTTGTTAGCCATGGTGCGGCGCAGTTTCTGCAAACGTTTTTCCAGTACCGTGTAGTTGGTGTAGTCCGGTTTGCCACTGGTGGGAATACTGGCAGAGATATCAGCGAACGACAAGGCTAGTAGGTCGCCACCCGGCCGGTCAGCGAAGAAGTATTTTTCCAGCGTGGTGTGCTTCATTTCCTTGACCGTATTGCCACTGGTCAGCATGTGATGTTTGACCAGCCAGACCAAATCATCACAGTCAACGTCGATGTCTGCTTCTTTATAACTTGATAATTTTAATCGTTGGCAGATGTCAGCCGTCATCTTGGCGCCGAGGATGTCATGACCGTTAAAACGAATGCGGTCTCCCTGGCCACGAGGCTGTTGCAGGGTAGGTGGTTTGCCGATGTCGTGCAGCAATGCCGCCAAGACAGTGTTCATACTGGCTTGACCAAATTTTTTGGTAAAAGCTTTGCTGTCCAGTTGTGCAACGCAGAGCATGGTATGTGCCCAGACATCACCTTCGCTATGAAAAGCAGCTGGCTGCGGGCAATCTTTCATCGGCTCGAGTTCCGGCAAGAGCAACTGCAAAAAACCGGTCTGGTCGTACTGCTCAATGGTTTTCAGTGGATTAGCGCGCAGTGACTTGAGTAATTCTTTGGCAATCGTTTCTCGCGGCACGATGTATTCGTCTTGGTGTTGATCGTTAATGCGGGGCGCTAGGGTGGTGATGGCTTCCCAGGTCTTGGGACCAATCACAAAATCTAGCTGACAAGAAAAACGGATAGCCCGCAACATGCGAGAGAAGTCTTCACTGAATCGTTCGATAGCATGGCCAACCGCCACAATGCGACCGGCGGTCAGGTCAGCTTGACCGTTAAAGGGGTCAACCAGTTGCTTTGTTTTCAAATTATAAGCCATGGCGTTGATGGTGAAATCACGCCGTGACAAGTCATCTTCGATCGGTAGTTGGTGATCTGCTTGAACAGCAAAGTCACGATAGGCCCCGCTGTGGCCCAGGCTGTGCTCAGTCCGTGGTAGAGCGATGTCGATAGTCAGCGGTTTTTTCTCACCAGTGGTGAACTTCAGCACACCAAAGGCTCGACCGACTAAGTTGACCTCACCGTGTTGCGACAAAAACTGCTGCAACGGTTCAATAGCCACGCCCCGTATCACTAAATCAACATCTTTGGCTGGTCGCCGTAGCAAGACATCACGCACGCTGCCGCCAACCAGAAAAACTTCACCATCAGGGAAGTGTTGGTGTAATTGGTCAGCTAATTGTCGAGCCGCTAGGGGAATGCGGCGGGTGATACTGATCATAGTGCCATTGTAGCATTGTTGGTTGATGTGGCAATCGGTGGTGGGTAAAAAAGACCCCCCGCCGAAGCGGGGGGGGATGAGACCGTGGGCGCTGTTGGCGCGGGGAGGTTTTGATGTGGGTGTAGCAGGGTGGGTGGGGCGTGGGGAAGCGCCGGCCCACAACCACCATGCGTTGGTTGGCGTACAGCGGAGCTTACTCCTCGTTGTCGGGTCGGACCTCAACACTGTACACCAAGAAGGAGGACCAAGGAGGATGCGATGAATCCTGGCGAAGTATTCCCAGTCATTGCCGCTTACTGCGCGACCTGTGCTTCCCTTGCCAATGACGGCTGTACTTCGGTGCCGGTGAAGTTCACCGGCAGTCTGGCACCGTAGCGGTGCGAAAGATTGAGTTTCGTGTCGACAGTCGCAGTGACCTACTTCTCAATCGGGACGCCTAAATAAAGAGCAATAATTATCTATGCTACTATAATTACAGGGAATGTCAAGGCTAGCCCCAGGGCAACAGTAAAAAATAGCTAAATTTAAATGTATTTAAGTCTGTTGGGCCTGTGTATCAGTTATTGCCATTTTTTGCTGCTGTGGTATACTCGCTCAAGTAATTTTGATAACCTGCCTGTATCCGCTCATGCGGGAGATGGTAAGGTAAACTCGGTCAGGAAGAATTTGGCGGCCCGTAGCTTCCGCCCATCTGCGCCTCCGGCGCAATGGTCGGATCCGCGCAACGCCGCTTTGCGGCGTATGACGCGGACAGTTACGGCACCTAGTTTAGCGGCCCGTAGCTCAGTTGGTTAGAGCGCCAAGCTTATATCTTGGTGGTCGAAGGTTCAAGTCCTTCCGGGCCGATACAATAATTATCAATTACTAATTATTCATTAGTAATTAATGATGTGGGCGTATAGCTTCCACCTTCGCCTCCCTACGGTCGGCTTCGGTGGACAAGTAGTTAGTTATCAATTATTAAACGAGGGCGTATAGCTCAGTTGGTTAGAGCGCTTGCTCGACACGCAAGAGGACTAACCAACTGAGCTATACGCCCAAATTAAAAATCTCAGTAATACATCACTGAGATTTTTAATTTTTGTGATTATCGTTGGGATTTGAGCCAGTCGGATACACTTTAATTATATTCATTGATATTGCCTCAGCTCAGGCCAGTCAGTTTTCATTGATTGCAGAGGATGTACAAAGACAGTATTATGGAGATAGTTATTATACGCGGTAGCAATTTGGCTCAGTTATTCGTATAACACGCCATTATTAGTGTAAATTCTGCATAAAGCGCGTATAATGACAAGTTATACGAAAGAGGAAAAAATTGCCTCATCGCTAAAACAGCATTGTGTATGAAAGAAGGTCAACCAAATTTTGAAAAGGTAGTAGTAATGCGAGGTGACAGTAGTAAAGATGAACCACTAAAACATCAGTGGCAAAAACCAGATTTATCTCTTGAGCTTGGGGAAATCGAAAGAACCGCCGAGGAGACAGGAATTCCTCTTGAAAAAATGGTAGCGGCCTTTGATACAGCCGAACTACAGGAGCTGAGTGATGAAGATTGGGAGAGTATGATCAACTGTGATTCACGTGATCCTTCGTGGCAACTTGATGAAATTCGCGAGCACCTGAAAAATAAGCGTGATTTTGAGAGAATAGAACAAGGAATGAAAGCTGGTGATACGTTTCCAGCCCCTGTAGTTCTCTATCGTGAAAACCAGCCTCCGTATCTGATAGGGGGCAATTCCCGCCTCCTCGGCTGCCGCGCGCTCGGTTTACGACCGACGGTTTTGGCTCTGCGCCTAGAAAGTGAAAGTTAGGCTCACGAATGAATAGCATGAAACATAGCAACGGGAAAATTTTTCCTCCATCGTATATGTCGAAACGTTAGGTAACATATTATTTAGAGCAAAAAATGAAAACCTACAGGTCGCCAAAATTAACAGTCCAAGATAGCAAGATTCACGGCAAAGGAATCGTTGCCATTCAGCCAATACAGAAAGGGGAAATCGTTGCTATTAAAGGCGGAGAGATTATTGGAATAGATACATTTCGAGAATTGCCACATGAGGTACAAGAATTTTGTTTACAAGTAGAGGATGATTTTTTTATTGGCTCCACAAATCGTGAGGGCACAGAATCAACAGCAATTTATATTAACCATTCATGTGCGCCAAATGCTGGCCTACAAGGTCAAATAACATATGTTGCATTGTGTGACATAGCAGCAGGTGAGGAGATTACACAAGACTATGCCATGAGCTTTACATGCACAGAGGCGTATAACGAAATGGCATGTCGCTGTGGCACGCAACACTGTCGCAAAAATATCACGGGCAATGATTGGCAGCTACCAGAATTACAAGCAAAATATGGCAACAATTTTTCCAGCTACATTTTGAGAAAAATAGTATAGTTGTTGGCTCAAACTATAATATGAGACAAGTCATCATTCTTAACGGACCAGCTGGAGTTGGTAAAACCTCGGTCGGCAAGCTCCTAGCCCAAAAATCTGAAAACAGCGTGTGCATTTCAGGAGATGCTCTTAAAAATTTCATCGTCAGAAAAACTAGCGCGGTGACAGGCCGCCTCGGTTACAAGAATGGGGCGAGTCTCATTCGCAACTACCTCGATGCTGGTTATGAGCTGGTTATTTTTGAATACATCTTCCCCAGTAAGGAACAAATTGATTATTTCTTTGAAGTGTTGAAAGTAGACGTGCCAGTTTTTTTGTACACCCTCTGGGCGCCATTAGCAGTAGTCAAACAACGTGAAGCAGCTAGAATCGAGCGAGCATCTCTTGGTGAGCGGGTAACAGCCTGTCATCAGGAGCTAGCTGCGAATCTACATGACCTTGGGCCAATCATTGACACAGACCAGTTGACCCTTGAAGAAGTAGTAGAAAAAATATTACAGCTATCAAAGCAGGAGTGAATGCTCCCTGTGGTCGCAAATTACACCACAGGCAATCAGAACGTTAACTGATTTGCCCTTAGCTGTATCATCAATAATATGAACAAAGACATTCAAGCCTTTAACGCTTCACAACAAAACGGAGACAAAGAGATTTGTAGAATCCTTGCTGAAGAAATTGATAGCGCACTTCCAGAAGCAGAAAACAAGATTTGGCACGCCCACCCTGTCTGGTTCTTAGATGAAAATCCTATAGTTGGCTATAGCACGCTGAAAAATTGTGTACGATTATTATTTTGGAGCGGACAATCATTTAATGAGCCAGGCCTGAAACCGGAAGGCAGTTTTAAAGCCGCGGAAGCGCGCTATACGTCAGCAGACCAAATAGATAGAGATGCTTTGCAAAAATGGCTAGAAAAATCTAAGGAAATTCAATGGGACTATAAAAATATTGTGAAGCGTAAAGGAAAATTGGAAAAATTAAAGTAGTATCTGGTGGTATTTTTTAAGAGTCAAAATGAATAACAAACAAGAAAAAACCGGCGTGATTATTGTTCTCATAGGTGCAGCTATGTGGGGCATATTTCCGGTACTGGTAAATCAAGGTACTCAAAATATACCACCACTAATGTTTGCGGCAATTACAACTCTGCTCGCAGCTTGTGGTTCTTTTGTCTATGCTGCCATAAACGGAAAGCTGCACGAATTAAAAAATAAAAAATCCTATACCTCTTTGCTAATGGTTACGCTTTGCATCGTCATTATTCCCTATATTCTATTTTTTATCGGCTCAAGCAAAACTTCAGGGATTAACTCATCATTACTTTTGCTTGCAGAAATAATTTTCACACTACTCTTTACACCACTGATTGGAGAAAAAACGACCAGCAAAAAAATAATAGGTGCAATGGGGGTGTTTATGGGAGCAGCGCTCCTCCTGTATAATGGCACATTTACATTAAACGCTGGCGACTTGTTAATTATATTAAGCACCGCTACGTATCCAATAGGCAACTTCTACGCCAAAAAAGCATTTAATTATGTTTCACCAGCTATAATTTTGCTGGTTCGTTTTTTCCTTGGTGGATTTTTTATTCTTTTCCTTGCACTGCTCGCAGAGTCACAATCAAACACCACCCAAATCATCATTCAAAATTGGCCCATAATCCTGTTTACCGGTTTGGTACTATTAGGAGTAGGCAAAGTTATCTGGTATGAAGGACTCAAACGTTTGGACATTTCAAAAGCCATATCACTTGGTATGACATTCCCCCTATTTAGTTTGATTGTTCTCATTGCCTTTTTTAACGAAGTGCCTTCTATATATCAATGGGCAGGAATCCTGGTTATGACAGCGGGAGCATATTTTTCAATCAAAAGGCCGTCGACAGATCCAGCACTGACGAAATATGCCGCACAAAAATAGCACTGCGTAAGCAGCTATACTTCTCGCAACTGCTCATATCTGCAAACGTTAGGCAAAATAAATTTGAAAATTTTTAGCCAAGTATGAACATTCTTGTAGTCTGTAACTGGGGCAAAAACCGCAGTCGCTATCTGGCTCAATACCTACAACAACAAGGGTATACAGTACAATATGGTGGCATCTATCCAGAAAGTGATAATCCTATTCATCAAGAGCAAGTGGATTGGGCCACAGTACTAATCTTTGTCCAACCTCAGACACAAGAAGACTTTAAGAAATCTTTTAAGATTACACGACAGCAAGTCGTTACTTTGGATGTTGAAGATAGAGTGTCGGTTTTTGCCCCAGAAAAAGATGAGCTATCGCCGGAAGAATGGACTCAAATACAACAGGAAAAGGTGTACCCTGAATTAGAAAAACAAATTAGTAAATATTTACCTTTTACCGAATAGAATTTTCAATAAACAGCCAGTATAGCAGCTCACTGTAACGATTTAGCTGTTTAGTCGTCTAATATACTAGAGAACAAAATGGAGGCGTCGTGGCCTCCATTTTTTGTTTTCACCGCCACACTACATATTAATAACACTATGAATACGCACAACCACGCATATACGCCATTTGGCGTCCGTCTGTGGAGCGATATCGACATGACTGTCGGTACCGCCGGTTTTGTAGTGGGGCGATTGGTCTATACATATATGACTATCCATCGAGTGACAAACGATTCGTAATATTCAATACGGATCAGCACCGTAACCACCCACTACCGAATTGGCGGCAGTGGGTGTTTTGTTTTTTTGACAACGCAACAGAAAGGAAGTGAGTGATGAGTAATTGGGATGAAGCGCCGCCATTGGAAGAGCAGAGTTGGCAGTATTTCTGGCGCGGCATGCGGATGCTGTGGGGCTTGATGGGCCAGCAGCGTCAACGAATGACCAAGGTCCTGTTGTCTAGCGTGGGCTTGCGAGCCCTAGCTTTGTTGACGCCGCTGATTATCAAACTGATCTTTGATCAGATGCACAATCGGCCGCCTGAAGAGTTGCTCAATAGCACTGTTTGGTGGTTGCTTGGGGCGCTGCTGCTCAGCAAAGTGGTCAGCCTGGTGGTACACCACTTCTACAAAGAGCTGCAGTTTCTGCGTGGTGCCATTGCGCTGGAGAATTGGTGGCCGGTTCAGGCCCAGCAGAAGTTGCTGGAATTGTCTCTGGGCTACCATGAGCGGGAGAACACCGGTAAAAAGATTGCCAAGATTAATAAGGGCGTTGATCGGCTAGTGGAAATATTAGCCATGCTGTTCTGGGACTTTTTGCCCCAGCTGTTCTACATCGTCATTAATCTGGTGGTCATCATGGTCCTGGACTGGCGGATTGGCTTACTGTTCTGCCTGCCGTTTATCCCGGCTACTTGGTTGAACATGCACCTGTACCGTCGGTACTATCACCGCTGGCAGTGGTGGGACCAGCAGAAAGAAGTGTCGCAGGGTATGTTTTGTCAGGCACTGATTAACGTCAGCACGGTTCAGCACTGCGTCCAAGAGCGGCGAGAGAACGGCCGGCTGGCTGATGTACGCGACGCCATGGCTGATGTTGATAAGCAAATAGCCTATGGTATTCAGTGGTGGTTTTTTGCCACCGGTAGCATTCTCCAACTGTCGTTTGTGGCCACGGTGGCAGTTGGCCTGTACTTTGTCAGCCAAGGACTGAGTACTGTGGGGACGATCGTCTACGTGGTCACCACCGGTACAGTGACGATTGAGTCGCTGTGGGGACTGGTCAATGTCTACAACCGCATCATGCGCTACCTAGTGTCTGTTGAGCGGATGCAGGAACTGCTCGAGGAGCCAGTGGAAGTGGTCAACACAGCCGCAGCGCAGGCTATACCGGCTGGTCCGGGAGTGGTGCGGTTTGAACAGGCCGCCTTCCGCTACCCCGGTAAAGACAAGGATGTGCTGCATGACTTTACCCTAGATATCGCGCCGGGCACGATGACGGCGCTGGTAGCCCGCAGTGGAGCGGGGAAGACCACGGCCGTGCGGCTACTCTGCCGCATGTACGACGTGACAGCTGGCCGCATAACACTGGACGGTGTTGACATTCGCCAGCTGGATCTGTGGCAGTACCGTTCACGGATCGCCATTGTTCAGCAAGACGTGGAGATCTTTGACGGCAGCTTCAGCGATAACGTCAGCTATGCTTGGCCGACTGCGCCGGTGGAGTTAGTCAATGAAGCCCTGGCAGCGGCTCACTTGTCGGCCATGATGGCTGACACCCAGCGCTTTCCTGATGGCCTGGATACACAGGTAGGGGAGCGCGGTGTGCGACTGTCTGGTGGTGAGCGGCAACGGGTTGGTATTGCGCGGGCCTACCTGGCACTGCTCAACGGAGCGCGTATTCTGATCCTGGATGAGGCTACCTCTAGCCTGGACTCGGAAGCCGAGCGAGCTATTCAGGAAATGATTGATCGGCTGCGGCAGCAGCGCCCGGACCTGGCCATCGTCGCTATTGCTCATCGGCTGTCGACTATCCAAAAAGCTGATACTATCTGTGTCATGCAAGATGGACAGATTACCGAGCGGGGCAGTCATGCCCAGCTACTGAAACGCAACGGCTTGTACGCTTACTTAGTGGGCTTACAGCAGTTAGGAGAATTAAGAGAATAAACACAAAACCCCTCATCGTGCTGGGCACGATGAGGGGTTTAATTAATAATTAAAAATTATTAATTTCTGCTGTATCAGGTCGTTGTCGGTATAACTGGTCAATTTCTGCTAAGATGGCCTGCTCAACGCTAGCGATTTGCTGACCCTTAACCGCAAACTGAGCCTGTTGCCGGTCACCCACTGGTTGATGCTGGCGGGCTAGGTAGGTAGCATCAATAGCATTGAGTGAACGGATGATGCAACCGACATACTGCTCATCTTTGTGATAGGTCAAAACAATCAGCTCCACATCGGGCACACTGGCGATCAGTTCGTCAACGATGTCAGGCAGCTGGGCGCTGGTGGTGTTGGTAGCGGCAAAATTTTCATGACTGATCTGAGCAGTAACCACCCGGCCGTCTTGGTGTTCGGTCAAACCACTGAGGACTAGGCCCCACAGTTTTAAAGTCGATAGGTTACGACTGTAGTAGAGATGCTTAACAATTTCTTCTCGGCGAGCGTCTTTTTCCATCAAGTGACTAGACATCTGCAAGGTCTTGGGGTTAATCTGCCCAGCCTTAAAACTTTTAGTCTTATCAATAATACCGCACAGTAGGCAGGTGTTCATGTCTGAGTCAAAATACGACTCATCCCAAGCAGCGATCAGGTTAT
>CAZJZH010000024.1:0-6066 GCA_964550465.1 uncultured Gammaproteobacteria bacterium | reverse complement strand
CCAGTTGGGGCTGTGTCATCCCCATACTATTCGAACTAGTAGTGGAGTTGGCAGTCAGGTCAATATAGTTAATCTGGCCGTACTGTTCGTTGTTGGGCGCATGATCAATGTTAATGATGGGTCGGTCAAAGAAGAAGTCGCGGTTTTCCGTAAAGATGTTGCCGAGTGATTCCAGGTCTGGTGTATCAACGGTGATGATCAAATCATACTCCCAGTCTGACACTGAAGCGGTAATGTCCTGCGGGCCGTACATGCCCTTTTTTGGTGTGACGTAAATCTTCAGCTGGTTGTCGATGATGTCGTAGTGAAACTCATCAATGTTAGTCTTGTCAGCTGCCAGGCTAATAATCAGCTTGCGTGGTGAGCGGATCTCACCCTTAATAGCATTACTGCCCGGCAAAAACTGGTAACTATCCGGCAAGCTAAAACCATCACAGACAATGTCGGCAGTGATGTCGTGTTTCTTCAATAACAGGCACATAGCCAAGGCCGCGGCAATGCTATCGCCGGAGAAATGTTTACGAAATACAATCAGCGGCCGGCGGCTGGCCGACAAGGTCTGAATAATCTGTTGTTCAGTACTTAAGCTCATATATAGGCAAGTAGAACAGTATACCAAGCTGACCAGCTACGTCAAGGGCAGCTGTCAAAATAAAACCCCTACTTATTCAGTAGGGGTATTGGGGTGTAGTGTGGGGTAGGCCCTGTCAGCGAACGGTTCGAATATTTCCGGGAAGATCGCCCCGGCTGGTGTTGGGGGATAGCCTCTTTGTAAGGAGATGGCGTTAATGCCATTGACCAGCTTGAGAATACTCCTAAACGTGACTGGTGTTTCCCCTTGAGCATTCTCAACGCGCTTGACGACGTCTGCGCTGATACCGCTGGCCATAGCCAGCTTAGCCCGAGATGCTGCCCGATGTTCTTGCAGCCAGCTACCGTTGACCGGTATGCGTCTACCGAGCGGTGGGAACATCGGATCCAGCGGCGCATCCGGGAAGATCTGCCAGACAAAGAAGGGTGATATGTCACAGTGTTCACAGCCAATGGCGCTGAACATTGCCGCTACCCGCTCTAATTGTATGCGGGGCGTGTGTTTCGGATCAAAGTTTATTTTGCCAAAATGTTCTTCTAGCCTCATCCATGTCATGCAGTCTATGCCAGCAGCGCGGGCAAATAGTCGTAGCGGCGTTTCGTTGCCACTAAAGGCTCGGCGGTACTGTTCAAGAGTGGTTGGCATACGTAACCTCCTGTAGTAACGAGTAGGTGTAACTGGTCAGCAACTTGTCAAGGCTTGCTGTTGCTCATGATGAAGATCGCCACGCTCTACCTAATTGCTCTGGTGCGCCAGGAAACAGATCATGAACGTCTTCAATCTCCTCAGACGTACCGATGTCTCGCAAGTATCTGTTAATACCGCGAAATATTTTCATCAGAGTGGCTGGGCTAGTAGTATTGGTACTATTAGGCTGTGTGCGGAGTCTGTAAATGGTTGACGAGCTGACACCACTGATGCGTGACAACTCCGCTTGACTGAGACGATACGCATCCATATAATCCAGAAGATTATTATCTGGATTGACAAATTCCGATGCCATAGCGGCCTCCTGTCAGTCAGTAGTGGGCAATGAAAAGAGCGGATCTGACTACACTATAGCCTGTTAATAGGTTCAATAGCAACCCCCTTGCCAGAACGAAATTACCCTGTAATATGTGATATACTGATCAAGTACCTATGGAAAAAACTTACGATCCACAACAACACGAACAAGACCTCTACCAGCGCTGGGAAGCCTCTGGTTTTTTTAATCCAGACAATCTTTCCGGCGAGCCCTACGCCATCGTAATCCCGCCACCCAATGTGACGGGTATTTTGCACTTAGGTCATGCCCTGGAGAACGCCTTGATGGACACCATGGCGCGCTACCAGCGTATGCTGGGCAAGAAGGTGTTGTTACTACCCGGTACAGACCATGCGCCGGTGGCCACCCAGGCCCGGGTGGAGAAAATGTTGCTGGAAGAACAGGGGATAGAACGACCACGGGAAACGTTAGGGCGCGAAAAACTAGTTGAGACTATTCGTCAGTTTGCGGACGCTTCACAAGCTACTATTCTCAATCAAGTCCGACGGCTGGGTACCGGTGCTGACTGGTCACGCTTAGCCTACACCTTTGATGAGGCCCGTAGCACTGCAGTCAACGAGATATTTTTCCGCATGTACAACGACGGCCTGATTTACCGCGGCTACCGAGCGGTCAACTGGTCAGTCAAAGGCCAGACCACCTGTTCAGACGACGAGCTGGAACATATTGAACGACCAGCTAAACTCTACACCTTCCGCTACAGTCAGGATTTCCCTATCGCCATTGCTACCACTCGACCAGAGACCAAGCTGGGCGATACGGCTGTGGCGGTTCACCCGGATGGTAAATACAAGCAGTACATCGGCCAGACCTTTACGGTTGACGTCGGTGCGGCTCAGCCGTTACAGATCAAAGTAATTGGCAGACCAGAAGTTGACGAATCATTTGGTACCGGCGCAGTTGGGGTAACACCGGCGCACAGTCAAACCGACTTTGCTATGTATGAAGAGCAGAAAGCGGCCGGGCAGCCGATTGAGCTGATCGCTGTTATTGGTGCGGATGGCACTATGACCAGTCAGGCTGGTGCTGCCTACGCAGGTTTGCCGGTCGAAGAAGCGCGGGTCAAGTTTGTCCAGTGGTTGCGGGGCAATGATTTACTAGAAGCAGAGGAAGACATTACCCAAAACGTCGGCACTTCTGACCGCTTTAAAGATGTGGTTGAAGTCATCCCCATGACGCAGTGGTGGATCAATGTCAACGCAGAGATTCCTGGCCGGGGTGTCAGTTTGAAAGATTTGATGCGTCAAGCGGTCACCAGTGGCTTGCAGGGTGATGCTGACAAAAAGATCACCATCGTACCGGAGCGTGAGCAGAAAAAATATTTGCGGTGGATAGATAATCTGCGTGACTGGTGTATTAGCCGTCAAATTTGGTGGGGCCACCGGTTGCCGGTGTGGTACAACGGTGAGGCAGTGCACGTGGGCCTGACGCCACCAGCGGGGGAAGATGGTTGGCAACAAGACGAAGACACACTCGACACCTGGTTTTCATCAGCCCTGTGGACCTTTTCTACGCTAGGTTGGCCGGAGCAAACTGATGACCTGAAAACATTCCACCCCACCGCCTGGATGCAGATGGGCACAGAGATCGTCTTTTTCTGGATGGCACGGATGATTTTGATGACTAGCTACGCCCTGGACACAGTGCCGTTCAAACAAGCCCACATTCACGGTATTTTGCGTGATGAGGCCGGTAAGAAATTTTCTAAATCAGACGGTAACGGCTTTGATCCGCTGGAAATGATTGACCAGTATGGGACGGATGCGCTGCGGCTGAGTGTGATGAGCGGTATCACGCCGGGTAATGATGGTCGTTTTTATACAGATAAAGTCGAGGGTACGCGCAACCTAGTCAACAAGCTATGGAACATCAGCCGCTACATTATTACTAGTACGGATACTTTTCAGTTTGTTGACACACCACCAGCCCCACAGACAGCGGCTGACAGCTGGGTGCTGTCACGATTAGCAGATACTATTACTACAGTTAACGAACACCTTGGGCGGGATGATTTTTCCGCGGCGGTTGAAACGTTGCGGGCCTTTACCTGGAGCGAATTAGCTGACTGGTATATTGAAGTAGCAAAAGTTGAAGGCGGTAAAGAAGCTATGCTGGCCTATCTACTGTCGACAGTCTTGCGACTGTGGCACCCCTTTGCGCCGTTTGTAACGGAAGCTATTTGGCAGCAGGTTAACGGACAGGATAATTTCATTATGGTAGCACCATGGCCAGCAGCACCAGTGGTTGAGACTGATGACGCCTTCACGCCAGTCCAGGATTTGATTACCGCCGTGCGGACCATTCGCGCTACCTACAATGTACCACCAGCCACTCTGGTGCGGGCAGTGGTAGTGACACAATCACCGGAACTATTTACCACCGCTCAGGCAGTGATTGAGCGATTGGCTCGTGTTGAAAACATTGAGCTAGTAGCAGAAAAGCCGGCTGTCGGTGTAGTGGCTACTGTGGTGACTGACCAAGCAGAAGTATATATTCCGCTGGAGGGAGTGATTGATATTGCGGCTGAGCAGCAGCGATTGGATAAAGAAATTGCCAACCTGCAACAGTATGTCACCGGTGGCCAGAAAAAATTAGCCAATCAAGAATTTGTGAGCAACGCGCCGGCTGAAGTAGTGGCGGCAGAAAAAGAAAAAATCGCTACGGCAGCAGAAAAATTGGCGGCCCTACAACAGCAGCGACAACAGCTTGGGTAAAAAAAGAACCGATACGATTACATACGGTTCAAGGAGGTGGAGACTGATCACGGGATTGATTGATTTCATCTTGCATGTTGGCGCATAGAACGCTGCCGACATGGAGGAGAACAACCACACAGACGACAATGATGCCAACGGTGATGATTATTTTCCACGTCATGACTTTTCCTCCTGCTGAGTGTCGGACGGGGCATCCGCTGGGGACTGCATGATTGTGTAGTATTCCTGACTGTGTCGGAATAAACCGAGAAAGACGGAAAAGGGTGTCCAGATAATCACCTGGAGAGGATACAGTTTTTTGCGGATAGCTCGTCGCTGTGGCGAGAGATAGAGGTAGTAATAACCGATCACGCCAACGACAGCAGTGATCATGCCGATGATCAGCAGATGCTCGGTTGATAGGGTGGTGGGCATGGAAAAAACCTCCGGTTTGGTGTACAGTGGATGGGAAAGAACAATGTTTTATACTCTAGTATATATGCCGGTAAAAATCAACACTGACAGTACAGCTATTAATACCGTCCTGGATCGGGGCGTGGCAGCGGTCTACCCAGACCGTGATTTTTTGCAGGCCCGCTTAGCGTCCGGGGAACGTTTGCGATTGTACCTGGGCATTGATCCGACGGGACCGAGTTTGCATTTGGGTCATGCAGTCGCTTTGCGTAAACTACGTCAGTTACAAGATCTGGGTCATGAAGTTATTTTGTTGATCGGTGACTTCACCGCCATGATTGGTGACCCGACTGATAAAGCGGCGGTGCGCAAACAGTTAACCAAAGCCGAAGTACTGGCCAACTGTCGTGACTACAAAAAACAAGCCAGCAAGATTTTGCGCTTCTCTGGTAAGAACCCGGTCAAGCTGAAGTTTAATTCGCGGTGGTTGGGTAAGTTAAGCTTTGCGGAGGTGGTGGAGTTAGCGTCAGAGTTTACTGTCCAGCAAATGCTGGAGCGGGATATGTTTGAGAAGCGGGTGGCAGAAGGCAAGCCGGTGGGGCTGCACGAGTTCCTCTACCCATTGATGCAGGGCTATGATTCGGTGGCGATGGAGGTTGACCTGGAAGTAGGGGGTAACGACCAGACCTTTAACATGTTAGCCGGTCGCGACATGCTGAAGAGTCGTGGTAAAGACAAAGCGGTCATCACCATGAAGTTACTAGAAGACCCAACCGGTAAGAAGATGGGTAAGACAGAGGGTAACATGATTACGCTGGCGGACACGCCAGCAGACATGTACGGCAAGGTGATGTCTTGGACAGATGGTATGATGCTGCCAGCTTTTGAGATTTTGACAGATGTTGATTTAACAGAAGCGCAGCAGTTGATTGTTGATAATCCACGTGATGCTAAGATGCAGTTGGCTCGTGAAGTAGTGACAAGTTTACAAAGCGCCACCGCAGCTGAGCAGGCGGAAAAAGCTTTTGTCCAGTTATTTCAAACAGGTGATGGGCCGGCTGATATGCCGGAGGTTGAGCTGCCAGCTGGTGGCCACAACGTCATCGAGCTGTTCGTGGTAGCTGGGTTGGTAGCCAGTAAGTCAGAAGGGCGGCGATTGGTAGAGCAACATGGCTTAGCTATTGATGATGAGGTAGTTACTGATGTCCAGCAGGAAGTTACTATTACCGATGGTATGGTTTTGCGGAAGGGGAAGCGGCATTTTGCTAAGGTTGTTTGTAAATAATTTCTCTTCGCCACTTTTGATGCCAAAAGTG
>CAZJZH010000023.1:7436-15615 GCA_964550465.1 uncultured Gammaproteobacteria bacterium | reverse complement strand
AATGCTATCAGCGGTATTCAAGCTAATGATACGATCGAGGAAAACACTTCTGATGGCGGCAATTTTTATTCGGCCGACTCTATCAACAGCGCTAGTATCTCTGGCAATGTTCTGACCAACGGGGCGCGGATTTCTATTGCCGGCGGCGGTAGTTTGGTGTCAGCTTCTGATATTAGTGATAATGAAATTAGTGATGTTACTGCCGCGGCCATCGAGCTCAACCTAGACAGCGACAACACTGTTACTGGTAACATCATTGATACTGCTACGGGAGGGAGTGGCTATGGTCTGTACTTGGTGGTGACTGGTGATAATAATGAAATTGATAGCAACGAAATTGACGCAGCCGCTGCGGCGGCTATTGCCATTGTTCACACTGGCACGGCCATAGATAGCTTAGATATTACTGATAACACTATTACTAATGGTGCTGACGGCATTGCTGTGACGCTCAGTGGTGGTCCGGCTGCTGCTATTACCACATCCAGCATTGCCAGTAATACCATCTCTGGTACCAGCGGAACGGGCTTGAGTGTTGCTGATATTGCCGCTGGCTCATCGCTCAGTATTGATAGTAATAATGTCACTGGTGGGGGTGACCATAACATCACCATTAGCAGTGTGGCTGATGGCGGAATGACTATTACTGGTAACACGGCCAGCACCAGTACGTCGGGGGTGGGTATCCTCATCTATGATTACAACGGAGCGCTGACGGTGACTGGTAATACTGCCAACGGCAATACTACTCATGGCATCTCTATTGATACGGCTACTACCATTGGTCCAGACAGCGGCTCTGTCAGCAACAATATATTGAACGGGAACACGAACTTTGGTCTAGTGCTCAATTACACCGGCGGTCTGACTGTTGACACTAATGATATTGATGGGGGACAGGTCGGTATTGTGCTTGGGTATGGTGGTGATAGCGGCGGCCACACTATTTCTAATAACAACATCGACGGGGTTACCGGCTCAACCGGCGCCAACGGTAGTGGTATGTATATTCAAAATCTCGGCGCTGGCACTAGTTTTACTACTAACACCGTCACAAATAGTGAGCGCTACGGCATCTATTTAGAAAGTGGCGCGGCTGCCACCCTGACCAGTAATATCCTGACGGATAATGGCACTCAAGGCTACATGGTTAATAACACCGGCGCGAATAGTTTTACCAGTGATACTATCAGTCAAACCGGCGCCGGTGGCGGTATGGAATTTACCAGTAACACTGTCTCGCAAACCGTCAGTGATTCAACTATTAGTGTCAACACTGGTGATGCGGTCACGGTGGCCGCTAGCGGGGAGACTATTAGTTTTGATAACGTTTCGTTTGAAAATAGCTATGCGGTCACTGATGGCACCTTAGATGTTAACTATGACGCTCGGGTTGACGTGACTGACATCAGTAGTGGTGATGATATCGAAAGCGCCACAGTCACTGCCACAGATACAGATACTACAGATACTGCCATGGGTAGTACCAATGCCTCTGGATTAACCTCATACTACTCACTTGATGCTTATCAGGTGACCAGTGGTGGTGTGCAAAACAATAAAAATGACTATACGTTCTCCGCTACTGCCAGCGGCTATAGTGATGGTAATGTTGCTACTACTGTCAACAGTCAAAACCAAACAGTCAGTCTGACCATGGCCGCTAGTGGCGGCGGTGGCGCTATTGTCTATTACCAGTGTAATAATGCTATCGATGACGACGGTGATGGGTATACTGATTACCCCGCAGATCCTGGTTGCGATAGTAGTGGTGACGTCACCGAAAGCCCTAACCCTGCCTGTAGTGACGGTGATGACAATGACGGCGATGGCCTGATCGATACCGCTGACCCTGGTTGTGTCGATATCTACGACACCAGTGAAGTGGATGTAGTTGAAGGTACTGAGTGTGGTAACGGTGCAGTCGAAAGCGGTGAACAGTGTGATGATGGCAATGTAACCGACGGTGACGGTTGTGATGCTAGCTGTCAGGAAGAAGATGACCCTATAGAGATTACCCCAGAGTGTGGTAACGGTATCATTGAAACAGGTGAAGTCTGTGATGGTGGAGACAACTGTACTGACAGCTGTACCACGGTAGTAATAGAAACTCCTGAAGGTTGTGACTATGGTAACCCTGCCTGTCCAGCTGGCTTTATCTGTCAGAATAACAGCTGTGTTACCCCACCAACTGAACTAACTGGCTGTGCTTACAACAATCCAGCCTGTCCCAGTGGTTACCGGTGTGTCAACAACAGCTGCAGCCTGATTATTGCCCCACCAACAGACCCAGAAGGTCCTAGTGGTAGTGGCTGCCAACCAGCCTGTGATGAGGGCTACACCTGTGTTGATGATAGTTGCCAAGCAGTAACAGAGCCAACCGAACCAGCAGAGGGTGCAGGTGGGGTTGGTGGTGCTACTCCTTCTGTGCCAACAGAACCGGGTGAGCAGGAGATTGCGCCAGTTGCCGGTGGCAGCCTTAGTGTATCTGCCAGTCGTGCTTTAGAGCAGTTCAGTAACTGGCCCCTGATTCAATTTTTGTCTGGTCAGGTGATTAACAATCCGCAGGTGGAAGTGGCAACGCAAAACATTGGTACGCCGGTGGTGATTGTCCTGGCTATTATCAACCTGGTTGCCGTTATTCCAACCCTAAGCTTTTTGCCGTATCTACTCTATATTTTTACCGAACCGGCCCGCTTCTTTCTCTATCGCCGTCGTAAGTATGGCGCGGTTTACAACAGTATTACTAAACAACCCGTCGATTTAGTGGTAGTTCGCCTCTACAATGCTGAGACCAATCAGTTGGTCAAAACCACCGTGACTGACCGGCAAGGGCGGTACGCCATTGTGGCTGACCCAGGGGAGTATTATTTGAAAGTGAGTAAGAATCAGTATGTCTTTCCATCATCGACATTGGGGCAAGCGGTGCGTGATCACCAGTTTGCCGACCTGTACTACGGCGCGCCAATTCGTCTGACTGACCAGGATAACTTGGTTAACTACAACATCCCACTGGACCCTGACTTTAAGGTGGAGGCAGATATGACGGTGGTGCTGTGGCACCGGATGAAAAAACTCCAGCACCTGATTGCCTATATTGGCCCAGTATTTGCCCTGATAGCCTTGATAATTATTCCTTCGTGGCAATTAGCATTTATTTTTGCAGGACACGTCATTATCTTTGCGCTCTTCCGGCGCTTAGCGGCTATTCATCACCCTAAATCATACGGTACTACCTTTGAGGTCAGTACCAAGAAGGCTGTCCCCGGCGCGGTTATTCGTATTTTTGACACGCGGTACAATAAGCTGCTGGCTTCAGCAGTGACCAATAGCGCGGGGCGGTATACCTTCTTGGTTGGTCCAAATCGCTACTATCTAACCGCTTCTAAACAAGGGTATACGTCATACAAGTCACCGACGCTGGATTATACCGATCGCTCAGAGGTGATTATTGATAAAGATATTGGTCTGGAGAAGCGGTCTGTGGTAAATTGACCACTCACTTATAGGAAAACCCCGCCACAGGACTGTGACGGGGTTTTGTTATCTCTGGATAATGTCTACCAGGAGATTGTAGAGTGCAGTTTGGTCATGGACGACATGGCCGGCGTCATCTAATTGCCATAGATCACCGGTGAACAATTTGCGGCCTTCCAAGGTGCTAACATCATCACTCGGAGCAATCATCGCCACCTTGTGTTCTTGTCGACAGTACCGATCCAGAACATCGTTGGGGATTGACTTGGTGTTCGCCACTACCGCACTAACTTGCCGCCCCAAGCAGTTTTCAATTCGTTGGACAAAATCGCGCCACTGATAGCCGTCGGTCTCACCAACTTTGGTCATCAGATTGAGAATAACCACTACGGGCGCGCGATAGTTGGCGTTGATAGCCTCTTTGACTCCTGTGACGAGCAGTAGCGGCAGAATGCTAGTAAACAGGTCGCCAGGCGCAATAATGATGACCGTAGCTTTGGCCAGAGCAGCGGCAGCAGCAGGGTTGATGACTGGTTGTGGATCCAGCCACACCTTGGTAATTGGGTGAACAGTCGGGTCCCACAACGGGTTACGGGCGATGGTGTCGATATATGTTTCACCACTGATCGTTTTGCCACCCATAGCCACATGTAACGTGGTAGGTTGATGGGTAATGGGCATAACTTGGTGTGGTGTGACACCAAATAAGCCGCATAACCTTGCTAGCATGTCGGTGGGATCATCGGCATAGTGGGGGCTAGCCATAGCTGCGGTCAGCAGCACGTTTTTGAGCGTATGCCCTTGTACTGGCCCACTGGTGAAGCGGTATCGCAACACGTCAGCCAGCTGTTGATCTTCGATCAGTGCCGCTAAGCACTTACCAGCATCACCCAACCAGCCGCCGATACCATGGTCGGCATAGGCATCTCTGAAGACACCGGTAGAGCCACCACTATCAGCAGCTGTAGTGATAGCGGTGATGTGACTGTCAGATATCGGTGGTCGGTGGCGGTGTTTGATCAGAGTTGATAACAGCATGGCATGACCGCCACCACCACCTAAGGTGACAATGGCAGGTGATTTATCGGCCATTAGTGACCCTCCTCGTCTATGACTGTTTGTATAAAGAGCGTTATAAGACTGTATCACGGCTTTTCCCCAGCCACAAGTATTGACAGTGCTTATCAAAACCAGTATCATCTGAGCTTAGTTCTTTTTTCTGTTCACCTGGCTTGCATAGAGGAGGAGCCACATGATCGCACTAGCCGCTGCAGAGACTACCACAGCGAAACAAGCACCGAAGGAACCAAAATTTCTGATCAGCCAAGCGCCTTCAGCAGGCAAGTATAAGGTGTGGGATATTAAGCTCATTCCCGCTGATCACGAGCGAGACAAAACACCATATGACCTGCAGACAGTCGGGGCGGTGCAGTTGGTCATTGACGACAGTGTACCTCAGGCGGTGCGTCGCGGTAATCACTCCATGCTCAAGCCTGGTGAAACTATCCCGGAACAACTGCAGCTGGTGCACCTGCAGACTCAGGGGCTACAGTCAGCTAACGCTGTTAAGCGAGAGCTTCAGGGAATGAATCTGCAGCCAGCTCGCTTGTCGGCAGGCTTGGTGCTGCTGCAAGAAATGGTACGACTGCACGTGCCTGATATGAAGCGCTTGATCTGCTTGGGTAGCACTGCTCGATTGAGTGACGACGGGGAGCGCACGTACAGCCACCCATATGTGGAGTGGAGTGAGGGCGGCCGCCCACACTTGTGTGTGCAAGCCAATAGTCCGGGCTACCGAGCTGCGGGTACCTACTACCTGGCGACGCCCATCACGGGTTAGTCGCTACACAATAGACAACCCCCGTACCAATTTGGTACGGGGGCGTTTCTTTTTAATTGTCTGGCGTTGATTTATTGAATCACGCCACCCCATTCCACGACGGTGAAGCCGTGACGTTCAGGAGTGGTGATGGTAAATGGTTCAACCTCGATAGGTGCCTCCAGTGGCTGGTAGTCCATCAAGACGCGGATGACCGTGTCTGGTTGTGGGGTGATGGTCAGTGGCGCTAAGATGTCCATCGCTTGGTTACCGTAGAAGCTGACAAAGTAGTATGGCGCTTGGTTCATCCGCGGTAGCCAGAACTCTTTAAATTCTGTAATCTCTCGGCCCACTAACCCTAGAGCGGTTAGTTTGTCCGTCAAGAACTGGTCAACTTCGTCTTGGGCAATCACCCAGCCTCGATCTGGTGCTTGGTACAGACCGCCGCGACCTTCCCAGAAGAGATATGGCCAGACAGTGCCATCAGCGTCAGTTAGCCAGCTGTCCGGATCAGCTGTGACTTGCCACCCGCCGGCGGGGTACTCTGGCTCAGTGAAGGTAAAGCCACCCTGTGGCGCTACTTGGACGGTGACATCAGTAGTTTCTTGCGGGTAGAGGTAGATGACTGGCTTGCCGCACTCTGCTGCTGGTAGGAATGTATTAGCAGTTAGCTTGATGAGGCGATTAAATGGATCCTGCCAAAAGACGATGGGGTGTTGGGCGGCTAATTCTTCCAGGGTTAATTTTTCTTTGTCAGTATTGACATAGTAACGATTATCATAAAACCATTGCAAATACGGATGTTGGTAGTCTGTGAAACCATAGATGTCTCCAGCAGTGGTGGTGCCAACTACTTGCAGGTCTGTAGCTGGATTAATAGACACCGTATGGTTGCTATTTCCTTTGATTGGAGCTGCTAGCTTATTGTTAACAACTACAGAAGCATAATTTGTGCTACCGCAACCAGCGCCATCCGTGTATTCGTAGGCATTTTGATTGACTGTACCATCATTCCAGGTAACTTTGAGGATTTGATCTGAAATAAAATTACCAGCATCAATAATTAGTGGTTGCAAACTGTAGACACCAATCAATCCGTCTGGCTGTTTAAAGTAGAATCCGCCATCATCAAATATGCCGTACTGTGACAGTTCTTGAGCGGAAACATGTGGATCAAAGGCGGTATAGTCAGTAGTGTAGACTTGGCCGAAGCGTGAGTCGGTAAAGACTGGTTTGAGGATGTCTTGGGGGTAGTCAGCAAAAAAGTAGTTGTTATTATTTTGCAGTTGGAAGGTCTGACCATTAGTGTTGGTAAATGTCTGCGGGTACTCGAGGTCGCGCAAGACTAATTCTTCATTTACACTGATATTTTCTGCGTCAAACATTCGACTACCATCATAGTAATCAGACTGTCGAGACAAGAGAGTGTACTGATTATTTTGTCGCAAAAAGTAGTACGTTGGTTGACCAAAAAACATACCATCAGCCGGAATGTTTGCAATAATTACGTCAGCCTCTTGGTATGAACCACTTGTTACCTGACCAACCTTGTAAAAGGCGGTGTATTCACTATTTTCAACATAAATCTCCAAGTATTCCGGTGTGAAAATGTGCTTAGGGATACTGATAACTTGCCGCTCTTGCCAGTCAATGGTGCCGACATCTACACCAGGCGTTTGTTCTTCTACTTCAACTGGTTGCTCCTCTTCAGCGGGGATGACTACATCATCTTCGTCATCATCTTTCATTGCTACCGGTGTGTCAGTTTGTGAGGTGGTGATGTAATCCGCTACCAGGTAGCCAACTACACCGCCGACGAGTAGGCCTAAAACAATCAGGCCAATAACCAGACCAGCTGGCTGCTGACCAGTGGTTGGTAGGTCAACCGGTTGCTCCGGCTGTGGGGTGGGCATGTTTTCCATACGTCAGGTATATTATTGATTTTCTAAGGTTAGCGTAGCTTGTTTTGGGCCAATTGACAATGAGGCGGTAGGTGAATTGTCCGTCAGCCAGTGTAGCATCTGGTGACGATAGGCGGGCGGTGGTAACTGCGTCTGGAAGTCGCGGGTGATCAAGGGGAAGAGGTGGTAAGTGATTTGCTCAGCCCGCCAATCAATACCGACGGCCAGACTCTCTGATGTTTCGGCAGAAAAATTCTGGTCGAACAAGAAATTGCCCAAGCCATAAAAAATTGCCTTGCCATTATACATTTCAATTGGTTGGACGACGTGCGAATGGGCGCCAATCACGGCGTCTGCCCCGGCATCAATAAATTGGTGAGCTAGCTGTTGTTGAAATGCCGATGGTTGGCGTTGGTATTCTCTGCCCCAGTGCGGGTAGACCAACAAGAAATCAACTTGATCGGTTAGGCGTTCAATTTCTGCTACCACAGCGCTGGCGTCTTGTTGCCAGATGCCGTGGTAACCAACTAGGCCGACAGTAATACCGCGCACCGTTTCAATCATTGATAATTCTCCAGCCAGATTATTTGGGTGACCAAAATATGCCAAGTCAATTTCGTCCAAGTGCTGCTTCGTTTCTGTCCAGCCGGCCGCGCCAAAGTTATCAGTATGATTATTGGCTAAGCTGACGGTTGTCACACCCCTATCAGCCAGCATCCGCACCGCCGCTGGGTCAAAGGTAAAAGTAGTGTTGTTGGGGTGACCAATGCGACTATTAAGGGAAACGGATTGATTGGTAGTGACTGGTCCTTCCAGGTTCGCGATGGCCAGATCCGTACCAATTAAGAATCGCTCCAATGGCTGCAGCGGGTAGTCTAGGCCGTTATTGGTCATGGCCCGGCGGATATTGCGATCGAGGAAAGTGTCACCCACCACCAGCGCGGTCAGTCGTTCGGTGACTGGCTGCGGCTCAGTCGTACAA
>CAZJZH010000023.1:0-7426 GCA_964550465.1 uncultured Gammaproteobacteria bacterium | reverse complement strand
GTAAGAAGTGTTTTCTGTGGTGTCAGGATCATTCATAATTGCAGCGGCACTGCTGTGGTCAAACTGCTGAAAATAAGCTTGTCGTTGGTTCATTAACTCCAACAGCATAGTCAGGCCGGTGGTTGAGTCGATATCTAGTCGGCCAGCCCCGCTTGTGTCGCGGTGGTGCAGGATAATACTGCTGGCCGTGTCATGAAAGTCAGCCACGTACTGCGGCAGGTAGTGAGAAAAATCAAACGAACCAAGTATCACGGCGTCTGTCGGTAAGATTTGCTGCAGCGTGGTAGTGATAGCCGCTACTGTTGACCGGTCTATATCTTCTCGAATGATTAATGGCACTACGGTGGTGTCCGGCATGGTAGCTGCTATAAAACCGACAATATTACCAATACCATGTTCGCCGGCCATAGCTACTTCATCAATACCAATTAGATCAGCAGCTGCCAGTGATGTTACTAGAGCTTCATTATGAAAGACGATACCTTCAGCTGTTTGCCAATCACGAGCCGAGGTACTGACAGCGTAGCGACCACGGTAAAAATGGTCCGGACTGATAATGACCACCACTGACGGGTCAGCCATAGCGACTGCTTGGACAGTAGTAGCGATGAGCTCTGGTGCCAGCAAGTGATGATTGACAATAGCGCCACGCATATCACCAGCTACGGCAGGTGGTTGCTGACTATCGGCAATAGCTTCAGTGTAAAAATCCGGCGTGCTGTAAAAGGCGCGTTGTAACTCGGCGGTTGGTTGGCGGTCAGGTGCTAAGGATGGAAACTGACAGCACTGACTGCCGGGCAGTAGCCAGTGAAAGACAAGCATACCTACAGCCGCGCCGGCCAGGAGAGTGGTTACCACTATAATACTGTAGGTCTTGTTCCATCGCATATCACCCCTATCATACGCTGTAGCAGTCAAAAAGACAAAGCAAAATCCAGCACTGCTTGGCGCTGGATATGAAAAGCCCCGCTCAATGAGCGAGGCGTGTGATACTGTGTGTTGTACCATATGATGGTACGAGAAAGAGCAATGAGCAATGAAAGAGCAATGATGGACAAAGGAGGGCGGTCAACCCTGGTCGGTGTGTCCACGTACTCTTGCCTGAACGACGATTATCCCACTGAAGGGCTGCGATGCATATACGCGCCTTTGCAGGCTAGCGTGAGTCGCATTGTCGTCAGACATAGTCAGTTGTCACCTTTCACATCCACATGGGGTAATGGGATGGCCGAACCCGACAACTGTTTGGTAGGTGAGAAGAAGGCGAATCCAGACGGGTGTCTGGCCTTGTCATGTCAGGATTCATTGCCTCCTTCTCGGGCCTCGGGATACTCCAGACGATATGTTGTGGCCCTCTTGATGAGGGGTCCGGACATTCACCAGCTAGATGAAGTAATGCCAGTGACATGTGCGGAGCCACGATCGCCTTGGTATCGCGAGGTTGACACCCCATCTTCCGCTTTGCGGAAGGGCCAAGTGGTGATAGCGCGGTGGCCATGGCCGCAACCTAGGCGGTTAGCCGCCGGCCAATCACCTTAAAATAGCATATTTAAGGAACGTTGTAGTTGCTTTTTACTGCGTTATCGCTGTTTAGTCAAATACCATCATATTTATCCACAGACATGTTACGACATCTTGATGGCCCACTAATGTTGACAATATTTTTTACTTGCTCTATACTAGCCCCACAAATCAACGGGTGGAGCAAGTTTTCTCAGGTCTGTACAGGCCAGAAATAATCTACACTCGGCAGAAGATTTAGCTAAAATAAGCTATATTTTCACCTCGTGCCCCAGCTCGTTGGTTTTGTCACTTCATTGTACAAAACCTTTTTTGTTTGCAGTCAATTGCCCAATTATGAAGGTAATTTTAGGCAAAAAACTACACATGACCCAGCAGTTTTTGGAAGACGGCACTGTTATCCCAGTGACCGTTGTTCAAGCTGGTCCATGCGTGGTAACACAGGTCAAAACCGCTGAAAAAGACGGATATACTGCAATTCAGCTAGGTTTTGGTGAAAAGAAGCGTTTAGCTAAGCCGCAAATCGGTCATTTGAAAGATCTACCAAAAGCAGCCGTGATGAAGGAATTCCGCTTTGATTCAGCTGAAGTGATGGGTGAGATTAAGCGCGGTGACACCCTGTCTGTCGAGCAGTTTACTGCTGGTGACAAGGTTAGCGTTACTGGCACCTCAAAGGGTCGTGGTTTCCAAGGTGTAGTGAAGCGCCATGGCTTTGGTGGTTCACCAGCTACTCATGGTCACAAAGATCAGCTGCGTATGCCTGGTTCGATCGGTTCAACCGGTCCGGCTCGTGTTTTTAAAGGTAAGCGCATGCCTGGTCGCATGGGCAATGAACAAGTAACGGTGCGTAATTTGGAAATTGTTGGTACTGATGCCAAGGATAACCTGCTGTTTATCAAAGGTGCTGTACCTGGTGCTCGCAACAGTTTGGTGTCAGTGACTGTTTTGAAAGAAGCTAAAGTAGCTCAAACCGCTTAGATTTTAAGACTATGAAAGTAGCTGTCTACAATCAGCAGGGTAAAGAAGTAGCGCAGGTTGCCTTGGATGCAACATTGTTTGCGGTTGAGCCAAAAGAGGCGGTTATTCACCAAGTGGTGGTAGGCTTACAGCACAACGCTCGTAAGCCATTGGCCCACACCAAGGGTCGCTCTGCCGTTCGTGGTGGTGGTCGTAAGCCATGGAAACAAAAAGGCACCGGCCGCGCTCGCGCTGGTTCTAGCCGTTCACCAATCTGGCGTGGTGGTGGCGTCACCTTTGGTCCAACCAAAGAACGTAACTTTGCCGTCAAGATTAACAAAAAGATGAAGCGGGCCGCGCTACGGATGATCCTGTCTGATAAGGCTAAGCATGACCGATTGATTGTGGTTGATTCACTACAACTGCCAGGGGAAGAGGTTAAGACCAAGCAGTTAGCTACCATGTTGGCAGCATTGCCAGTCAAGCAGCAGAAAGTACTGGTCGCTTTGACCAAGGCAGAGACTGGTTTGATCCGGGCTGCTCGTAACCTGTCACAGGTTCAGGCTGTTGGCGCACAGAGTTTGAGTGTGTTGGACTTGCTGCGCTACCGGTATGTACTGCTATCACAAGACAGCTTGGCTGCTATCCAGTCATTTTATGGCGGTGAACAAACTACTGAGCCACCAGCAGCTGCACCAGATAAAGAAGCAGTAACTGAAGCTACGGCGGACAAAGAATAAGCATATGGGTATTTTGGATTCAATCAAAAAGCGAGGCGCTAAAAAGACTGATGAGACCACATCAACTACTTCAGCTGCAGATACACAGCAGCAGGACGCACCAAGCAAGGAAGTTGCTGCATCAAGTAAGGATGTTCAGACAGACGCGCCAAAGCAGGCTAATCAACCGATGGCTCAGGCTGCTACTGGTGACTACCACCAGATCTTGATTCAACCAATTGTGACTGAGAAAGCTGCTAGTCTGAGCGCGGTCAATCAGTATGTCTTCATGGTAGCACCGGATGCTACTAAGAATGAGATTAAGAAGGCGATTGAGCGAATCTACGGTATTAAACCAGTGCGGGTTAATGTCAGCACTGTCCGTGGTAAGAAAGTTCGCTACGGCCGTGTCTTTGGTCAGCGCAAGAACTGGCGCAAAGCAGTGGTGACCCTGCCAGCCGGCCAGAGTATTCAAATTTACGAAGGAGTTTAAGGTATGTCATTAAAGGTTTACAAACCAACTACCCCAGCCCGACGCCGCACATCAGTGGAGCGCTCTGATGATATTACTGCTCAGCGCAGTCTGAAGCGCAAACTGACTACCCGTAAGCGCACCGGTGGGCGAAACAACCAGGGTAAAATTACCGTCCGTCACCGTGGTGGTGGTGCCAAACGCTTCCTGCGTGAAGTTGATTTTACGCGCAACAAGTTTGACATTCCTGCCAAGCTGACGACCATTGAGTACGACCCAAACCGTAACGTCCGGATCGCTGTCGCTACCTATGCTGATGGTGAAAAGCGCTACGTCTTGGTGCCAGAAGGCCTCAAGGTTGGTAGCAAGATTATCTCTTCACAAAAGGGTGTTAAGCCAGAAGTTGGTAGTCGTATGCCACTGGAATTCATTCCGGTTGGTATGACGGTCTACAACATTGAGTTGACACCAGGCAAGGGAGGCGCTATTGTCCGCTCAGCTGGTACCGCTGCTCAGTTGATGGCTGTTGAGGGTAAGTTTGCTCAATTGCGATTGCCATCTGGTGAGGTACGATTGGTGCCAAAGAGCTGTCTGGCCACTATTGGTCAGTTAGGTCAGCAACAGCACCAGCGCGTTCGCGTCGGTAAAGCCGGTCGGAAGCGTCACATGGGTATTCGCCCTACCGTTCGTGGTAAGGTGATGAACCCAGTCGATCACCCCCACGGTGGTGGTGAAGGCAGTAACCCAATTGGTTTGAAACATCCAAAGACCCCATGGGGCAAACCAGCTTTGGGCGTCAAGACGCGCAAGAAGAACAAACCATCAGACAAGCTGATTGTTCGTAGCCGTCACCGCAAGAAGAAGCGCTAGTAGTTACCATTTCCTATGTCACGATCACTCAAAAAAGGAGTTAATATCGATGAACGATTGCTAAAGAAAGTAGCGGCTGCCAAGCCGGGTACCATGATTAAGACGTGGTCTCGGGCAGCAGTTATCACACCAGAAATGGTGGGGCACCTGTTTGGTGTCCATAACGGCAAGAAGTTCGTTGAGGTTGCCATCAGCGAAAGCATGGTCGGTCACCGTTTGGGTGAGTTTGCGCCAACCCGCAAGTTTTTGGGACATGGTGGTAAAATGGCTAAGGAATTGCAGCGTGCTGCTGCCGCTCGTGAAGCGGCCGCTCGCTCAGCTGCTTCAAGTTCAGATAAGTAATTAGGCTATGCAGGTTAACGCCAAAGCACGATTCATCCGCATCTCTCCCCGCAAGGTTCGCCTGGTGGTTGATTTGGTGCGCGGGTTGAAAGTGACTGAGGCTTTGACATTGTTACAGCATTCACCAAAAGCAGCTGCTCGCCCAGTCAAGAAGTTGATTGAGTCAGCAGTGGCCAACGCTGAGCACAATTACAATCTAGCTAAGGCTGATCTGGTGGTAGCAACAATCACTGCTGATGACGGTCCAACCTTGAAGCGTTGGATGCCACGAGCTTTTGGTCGCGCTACTCAGTTGCGTAAGCGGATGACACACATCGCAGTCACCTTGAGTGATGGTACAGACACCGTTGTAGAGCCAGTTAAGCGTGAAGCACCAGCGCCAATTGATGCTACCGGTAGCAAGAAGGATGAGCAGAAAGATGCTGCAGCTAAGCCTGCTCAGGACAAGACTGACAAGCAGGCAAATACATCAGATCAAAAGCAGCCAGCTGCAGACACAGCAGCCAAAGAATCAGACACGCAGTCATAATCTATATGGGACAGAAAGTAAATCCAAAAGTATTTCGAATCGGTACCACCACTGACTGGAACGCCAAGTGGTTTGGTAAGCAGAATTACGCCGCCACGTTGGAACAAGACGTCAAGCTGCGAAAGTTTTTGGATACCAAGCTGCGTGCTGCTGCTATTGATAGCATTATCTTTGAGCGTACCGCTAAGAGCCTAGAGATTATTATTTACTCAGCTAAGCCTGGTGTGGTGATTGGTCGTGGCGGACAAGGTGCTGAGGATTTGAAAAAAGAAATTAAGCAAAAGTTTTTCGGCAGTCAAAAGATTGACCTGCGCATTACCATTAAAGAAGTTGATAAGCCAGCCTTGTCATCTCGGGTAGTGATGATGGACATTATCTTTGACCTAGAAAAGCGTGTTCCGTTTCGTCGAGCAGTCAAATCAGCCATTGGTCGCGTTGAGCGAGCCGGCGCCAAAGGCGTTAAGGTGATTGTGGCTGGTCGATTGAACGGAGCAGAAATTGCTCGTCAAGAAACCTTTACCTCTGGCTCAGTGCCACTGCACACCCTGCGCGCAGATATCAACTACTGCCGCGGTGTTGCCCGCACTATCTACGGAGCTATTGGAGTCAAGGTATGGATTTACCGCGGCCAGGTATTGGCTGATGGTAAGGCTAATCGCAAGTAGGGTATGCTGTCACCGAATAAGACAAAACACCGCAAGACATTCCGTCGCCAGAGCCAAGGCGTGGCTACCGCTGGTACCACCATTAGCTTTGGTAAGTACGGTCTAAAAGCCACAACTGCCAAGTGGGTAACCGCTCGTCAGATTGAGGCTGCCCGTCGTGCCATGACCCGGTCATTCAAGCGTGGTGGTAAGGTCTGGATCCGCATTTTCCCGGATCAGCCAGTCACCAGCAAGAGTGCTGAGGTGCCGATGGGTGGCGGAAAAGGTGCGGTTGACCACTACATTGCCGATGTTAAAGCTGGCGCCATTCTGTTTGAAGTTGACGGTGTTAGCGAAGAAGCGGCTCGCGAAGCCTTGCGCTTAGCCGGGCACAAGTTGCCAGTCAAAACAAAGTTTGTCATGCGATAAGTCTATGCAGTATTTCGAAGTCAAAGAATTGCCATTGAAAGAATTACACCGCTTGCTGGCTGAACAGCGCCAGAAGTTGCGTGATTTGCGATTTAAAACAGCCAATGGGCAATTGAAGAGCACGCATGAAGTAAACGTTACCAAGCAGTTCATTGCTCGTTTGTTGACCCGGATGAATGAGCTGCGCAATCAGGAAGCTACAGCTACTGATGAAACCAACCAATCATAATCACTATGGAAAAGGACGTTACAGCAAAAATTCAGCGACGATTTACCGGCACGGTAGCTAGCACTGGTATGGAAAAAACCATCAGTGTAGTGGTTGAGCGTACCAAAGTTCACCCCATCTACCGTAAGCGGTTCAAGACCAGTACTAAGTATTTGGTGCATGATGAGAAAGAAACCGCTAAAGTTGGTGATGTGGTTGAGTTTGCCGAGTGCCGACCTATCAGTAAGCGTAAGCGCTGGCGGTTAACCAAGATCGTCAAGTAACAACACCGATATGATCCAAGTATTGACCATGTTGAAATCAGCTGATAACAGCGGAGCCAAAAAGCTCCAGTGTATTAAGGTACTTGGTGGTAGCCGTAAGCGGTACGCTCGGGTTGGTGAGATTATCAAAGTATCTGTCAAAGAAGCGGTGCCACACAGCAACGTCAAGAAAGGGCAGATGTATGAAGCGGTCGTCGTGCGAACCCGCAAGGAGACTCGTCGGAAAGACGGTAGCTACATCCGCTTTGATGATAACGCTGTAGTGTTGGTTGATCCAAAGACCAAAGAGCCAAAAGCTACCCGTATCTTTGGGCCCATCCCGCGTGAACTACGCGCTTTGGGCTACAACAAGATTATTTCATTGGCTCCAGAAGTATTGTAAGTCCTATGAAGATTCGCAAAGGTGACATGGTAAAAATTACTGCCGGTAAGACCAAGGGCAAAGAGGGTA
>CAZJZH010000022.1:0-15745 GCA_964550465.1 uncultured Gammaproteobacteria bacterium | reverse complement strand
ATGTTTCCCCCAGACCCCAGAGCACTGTGAAGAAGATATTCTTTTATAGCTTTAAAAGAGCGGACCCGAAACCTGCCGCTGGGTAATATACGTATCTTAATGTTGATTATTGAAAATGTAGGGGCGATTCATGAATCGCCCCTACGCTACAACAATTGTCACAGAGAAGAAAAATTATTTTAACAACGGTTTGAGATATTTCCCTGTATGACTCTTCTTAGCCTTGGTAATATCTTTAGGCGTACCAGCCGCTACAATTTCACCACCACGCTCTCCCCCATCCGGCCCCAGGTCAATCACCCAGTCAGCACATTTGACGATATCTAAGTTATGCTCAATCACCAACACGGTGTTACCTTTATCAACCAGTCGCTGCAGCACTGCTAATAGCCGCTTAATATCATCGAAGTGTAGGCCGGTGGTTGGTTCATCGAGAATGTACAGTGTCTTACCGGTAGAGCGACGTGCCAGCTCCGTAGCTAGCTTGACCCGCTGAGCCTCACCACCAGACAAGGTGGTAGCAGACTGACCCAGGCGAATATAGCCCAAACCAACTTCTGACAAGGTGTTCAATTTTTCCGCTACGATTGGCTTGTCAGAGAAGAAGGTCTTGGCTTCTTCCACCGTCATGTCGAGAATGTCAGCGATGTTCTTACCACGGTAATGAACTTCCAAAATTTCCTTTTTATAGCGCCGACCATGACACTCATCACAGGGCACATAGACATCTGACAAAAACTGCATTTCAATTTTAACCATGCCATCGCCACTACACTGCTCGCAACGCCCACCTTTGACATTAAAACTAAACTTACCCGCATCATAGCCACGAATCTTAGACTCTTGCAATTGGGTAAATAAATCACGGATGTAGGTGAAGATGCCGGTGTAGGTGGCTGGGTTACTGCGCGGTGTCCGACCAATCGGTGACTGGTCAATCGAAATGACTTTATCGATATGCTCAATCCCCTTGATTTCTTTGTGCTCTGCCGGCAAGTCCTTGGCGCGGAAGAAATGTCGCGACAAGGCTTTGGCCAAAATCTCAGTCACCAGCGTGGACTTACCAGAACCAGACACGCCGGTCAGACAGGTTAACGTACCCAGTGGAATCTTAGCCGTAACATTTTTCAAATTAAAAGCGGTGGCGCCAACAATCTCAATAGCCTTACCATTACCCTTACGGTAACTATCCGGGGTGACAATTTTTTTCTTACCCGACAGGTACTGGCCGGTTAACGATTTTTTATTGGCCATAATTGACTTGAGCGTGCCTTGAGCGATCAGTTCCCCGCCGTACTCTCCCGCGCCTGGCCCGATGTCGATAATAGTATCAGCCTGACGCATGATCACCTCATCGTGCTCTACCACAATGACGCTGTTTTCTTTGTCACGCAGTTTTTGTAGTGAGGCAATCAGCGTGTCACTATCTTTTTGGTGCAGGCCAATTGACGGTTCATCTAAGACATAAATCACCCCCGACAAGCCTGATCCCATTTGGGTAGCCAGTCGAATACGCTGTGATTCACCACCAGACAAAGTGTTAGCCGCCCGATCTAAGGTTAGATAATCCAAACCTACACCGACTACATCACTTAAGCGATTGAGTACTTCCCGAGTAATCTGCTGGGCAATCTGCTTTTCCTGTTTGTCCAGCGATTTTTCCAAACCAGAGAAATAACTGACCGCGTCAGTGATGTTGAGCGCTGTCACCTGTGCAATATTGAGCCCACCGACTTTGACGGACAAGCTCTCCGGACGCAACCGTTGCCCCTGACAGGCCGGACAGGTCATGGCCCGCATGTACCCCTCAATCTCTGAACGCATAAAGTCCGAATCACTCTCGCGGTGCCGGCGCTCCAGCTGCGGCACCACGCCCTCATACGTCACTTGTTGTTTATTGACTGTGTACTCCGTTTCACCGGTGCCATAGAGCACTGCTTCGCGCTGTGTCTCGGTTAATTTATCGATTGGCGTGTCGAGAGAAAATTTCTGGGCCGCGGCCATAGCCTCTAGGGCCTTGTACTGAGCGGTCTGGCCACCCACCATCCGCACCCACGGCTTAATAGCGCCTTCAGCAATAGTCAGTTTCTTGTTGGGAATAACCAAATCCGGATCAACTTCCATCTTAATACCGAGACCCAAACAAGCTGGACAGGCACCTTGTGGTGAGTTAAAAGAAAAACTGCGCGGCTCAATTTCTGGCAAGGTAATGTTGCACTCATGACAGGTGTAATGTTGAGAAAAGGTCTGAGCGACCACACCTTTCTTTTCTTCCACTGGCTTGAGAATAATTTCACCGTTACCCAGTTCAAGCGCCACCTTGACCATCTCGGGCGTCTTGGGGTTTTGCCGACCAAACAGTAGTTTATACAAGACAACATCGATATCATGAGCCTCACCACGAGCAATCTTTAGCCCCTTCAACTCATCAGCTTGATAAAACACGCCATCGACGATCACCCCTAGGTACCCGGACTTAGCCGCACCCTGAATCACCTTTTTGTGCTCACCGACTTCATTACGCACCACCGGCGCGATCAAATAGTAACTCCCCTCGGTGATACTGGTCACTTTGTCGATAATCTGTTGAGTGGTTTGACGACTGACTTCCGCGCCACACTGGTGACAGAAACGACGGCCAATTTTTGAAAACAGCAAACGAAGGTAGTCGTAAATCTCGGTGGCAGTACCAACGGTGGAGCGAGGATTGTGCGACGAAGCTCGCTGGTCGATCGCCACTGTTGGTGATAAACCATCAATGCTATCAACGTCGGGTTTATCCATCACGCCCATGAACTGCCGAGCATACGACGACAAAGAGTCTACGTAACGACGTTGACCCTCTGCGTAAATAGTATCGAAGGCTAATGATGACTTACCTGATCCGGACAAACCGGTGATGACTACCAATTGCTCTTTGGGAATATCTAAACTGATATTCTTGAGGTTGTTAACACGAGCACCGTTGATAGAAATCATCTTGGCCATAGGGGTATGCAATATATGAAACGATAAGCATGCCCCATGGTATCACACTTTGCCGGTGTTATCAAGCATGTCGTCTGATGCGACTAATTACTTGCCCACAGGCCGTAGCCAGTTGACGGTGAAATACCACTCCGCCGCCAATGGCCACTCCACCAACAGTCAGTAGCACCAGCCACCACGGTACCTGTGGCGCGGCCGTGGTCACCGCTGTATCGGATTCCTCATCCATCAAGGCTACCGTTTCTGACTGCACTGTGATGACAATATCTTCCGCCATCCGTGGTAGCAGCCGGTAGTCCCCGTCACCGCCACTAACTACGCCGGTGATGGTCATTTCCGTACCAGCTGTCACGGCCGGCATATCAATATCTACCCCCGCTTTAATCGCTACCACCACCTCTGCTCCACTGACATCCAGATACAACGTCTTGCCACTTTTTTCTAAGTACGTACCGCTGACGGTCACCACCTGTCCCACCACTGTCTGGTCCAAAGCCGTCACTACCAGCGGCACGATGGCCTGGTCATGGTCGGTAATGGTAATGTCATCAGCGGTTTTAATTTTCAATCGCTCCTCACCACGGCTGACAGAAGTTTCACCCGTCACTGTCACCACATCACCAATAGCCAGCGCCGGCCAATCTTTTTTATAGGAGTACAATTGCAAGCCGTTGATATAGGCGATCTGACTACCAAACAACCCTGGCGGCGCTACTACCACACCCGTCACTTGGACTTGACCATCAGCCGCGCTGACACTACTACTGGTGGTCGAAGATGTCGATGATGAGGTAGCGGCTTTATTGCCAGTAGCCGTCACTTTTGGCGGATGCACGGTTAAGTCGCGACTGACTGTGTCGGTAGCGCCGCGGTCGTCCGTCACGGTCAAGGTGATGACATACTGACCCTCCGCATCATACTGGTGCCCTACTGCCCACTCATCACTCGCTGTCCCATCACCAAAATCCCACTGCACCGTGACAATCTCGCCGTCTGTATCCGTACTATCTTCGGCTGCTACCGTAATGTCATCGCCCACCCGCACCTGCCGCGGCTTTTCAATATCGATAACTGCTGTTGGATCCTCATTTGGCTGAGTAATGACATTCGCCGCCCCAGCGGTCACCGTAGTGGTCCAGGCCCACTGCCCATCCGCCAAGGCATAACTCTGATCTTCAGATGAACCATCATAGGTAACGCTGAATTGCTCCGTTCCATCTGGTTGCAACAGTTGAATGGTTTCACTACCACTATTGTTCAGGGCAATATTAGTGGTACTACGCGGTAGTAGTAATAGTTCATCAGGCGCTAACTGCTGTTCCAATGCGTATTCGCCACTACCGTCCGTCAGTAGCCAGCCGTGGAGGTCAACGGTGATAGTGTCGATATTGTGCAACTCGATAAACTCTCCATCTTGGTCGCTACCAGCTGGGTTAGGAAAGACTTCAGTGATAACCACCTCGGCTGCCGCAGTGCCAACTACTACCAGCTCCTCGGTAGTTGGCGTACTCTCCGGCTCTGGTTCAGTCTCCCCGGGCACCTTCTCGCCTAAGACGTAATATTTGTAAGCGGGAGTAGTGGCAGACTCCTCGGCCAGCGGCAATACATTAGCCGCGCCGGGCGTGGGCGTGTCAGTGGCTTGCCACTGACCAGTTGCATCAATCGCTACTGCTTGTGGGTCACTGACTGCCGGTGCTGTTGCGCCATCCCAATTACCATAGGCGACACTATCTACCACCACCTCATCACAGAGCAGATTAATCTGATCACCACTGTTATTGAGCATACCGCTAGAGAAGCTGATAACCAGGTACTCCTCAGTCGTATACTCATCGAGCGCTACTGACTGGCCAGCGCCATCAGTCAGCTGCCAGCTAGCTAACGTCACGGCATCAACTCCGCCATAGTACAGCTCCACCCATTCTGCCTCACCACTGATGGGATCAGCTACAAACTCAGACAAGCTAAGCGCCAAGCTACAATCATGTTCCCCTTCCTCTTCCTCTTCTTCTTCCTCTTCTTCTTCCTCTTCTTCCTCGTCATCAGCAAATTGATTGGCCAGCCCAACTGAATTACCGGTCTCGTGCACCTGCCAGTTGACGGCAGTATAGTCATCGCTCTCCAGATCAACACGTTGCAATGAACTATCTGGCGCGGCAATGTAGGTGAAACTTTCCACCAGCTGACCCGTACCATCTTTGAGACCAATTAACTCACCATCTTCGCGCAAACTACTCCAAGCGCTATCAAACAGCGGCGCGGTGACGGTCGGATAATCAGCAGTAAACTGCTGGTCGTTTTGGGTAATGATGCCATACTGTCCTGGCGCCAAACCGGTAACAGCTGCATCAACCGGCGTCAGGCCGTGGTTGGTGTCGGCTTCAAAAAAGATCCAGTCAGTCAGATCAACGGTCTGGCTGCCGCGATTGTAAATCTCCACCCATTCCAGGCCGGATGATTCGTAGGCGCCAATCTCGGTAATAATAATGGCTGAACTAGCCAGACTAAACTGCGGTACGGCCAACAAGGCCATTAAACCGCTAAAGAGGTATCGTTTCCATGACATATGACGTGGGGTTATGAATTTGCCTTGAGCGTACAACAGCCACCCTAATACCTGGCGAAATTATTGTTAAAGTTCTGGTAAAGCTTGAAAAATCCTGTCACTGTGCTATCCTACAGGACTGATATAATTGTTCTTTATACCCCTAGAGGAGGATGTGGATGACCCCATATATTGGCATCACGAATTTCACCAGCGGTCAGCAGGTTAACAAAATGATGGCGGTGCTGGCGGAACATCTGCCGCAGCATCTGACACATCAGCTCCACGTGGGAGTGATGATGAGCTGGAAAACGCTACATGGTATCCCTAGTAGATGGAGTCAGGTGTTTCCCGCAAAAGAACGGTTGGCTGGTATTTTTTGGTCGTCACTGGCCTACAATTGTTTGCATTATGCCGACATGGACAATAATCCTGGCTTAGCAAACAGCTTGACCGAGGCGCTGTCCTGGTGCGGTGATACCATCCATGCCATTCAGCTGGATATGATCTGGCCTGACCCACAAGAGATCGCCAAAGGCGTGGAGGCTTCGGGTAAAAATGTGGAGGTCATTTTGCAGCTTGGCAATGCGGCGCTGGCCGCTGTAGGCAATGACCCACAGCAACTGGTCCAACGACTGACGGACTATGCAGGGGTCATCGACCGTGTCTTGCTAGATAAAAGCATGGGTCGCGGTCTGCCAATGGACACCCAAGCACTGCTGCCCTTTGCGCTAGCTATCCGCCAACAGCTACCACATATTGGCATCGGCGTAGCCGGCGGTCTGGGACCAAAGACCGTTCATATCGCCCAGCCGATCATCAAGGCAATTCCCCAGGTCAGTCTGGACGCGCAGGGTCAACTGTGCCTCAATGGCAATGCCCTGAACCCGATTGACTGGGGCATGGCAGCTGCCTACATCACACAAGCCTGCCAACTATTTTCGCCGCCACCGCCGGCGGTCGAAAGACCCAATCGGCCGATATATCGGTCGTAAATCCTCTTACACCAGAGTATCCTCCCGCGATCAGCGGGAGGATTTTTTTCTTGACTTTTTATGATGAATGCTGTAGGATACCGTCACTTTTGCAGTTGCATTAACTGTCAATTATGGGCCCATAGCTTCCGCCCATCTGCGCCTCCGGCGCAATGGTCGGATCCGCGCAACGCCGCTTTGCGGCGTATGACGCGGACAGCTAGGGCCGCCGCACTGACAAACAAATAATACCAATTTCATGGGCCCGTAGCTCAGCTGGCTAGAGCGCCTCGCTTGCACCGAGGAGGTCGCAGGTTCGACTCCTGTCGGGTCCACCAAAAACAGCGTTTTCAAATATGAAAACGGTGTTTTTGTTTCCGGTATTGACAAATGCAACGTGTTGCATTAATCTGATGTCATGTCATTAGCCCAGCACAAGCAACACTTTTTTACCGACAATCGCCTTACCCCTGTTCGTGAGGCGCTGTATGATTTTTTTGTCAGTCAACCAACTGGTACGATTGTAACGCCTGCTAGCTGTCGTCAACACCTGCACCGTCACAATATTACCTGTGACCGCTCCACCCTCTACCGAGAGTTACTATTTTTCGTTGATCAATCACTGCTGCAGCAATTACCTGTTGGCGGCAAAACTACATACGAAGTACTGGGTCATAGCCATCACCACCATGCCCATGCTATTTGCGATGACTGCCACGCCGTTGTTCATGTGGACCTACCCGCATCAGTTCAGCGACAAATCGAGCGTCTGACCCAGTTTCAGCACGATACCGGCTCACTGACGATCACCGGTCAGTGTAAACACTGCCAATAATATGCGCGTTGCATTCGTTGGTAAAGGTGGTAGTGGCAAAACCACGCTGACTGCATTAACTGCCCAGTACCTAGCGGCACATCATCGGCCGGTGTTGGCTATTGATGCTGACATTAATCAGCACTTGGCCCAGGCAGTCGGCTATATTCAATCCATTCCCCCGCTCGGCTTAGAAATGTTACGGCTAAAAGACTATTTGCGTGGTAACAACACTCGTATTGCCACCGCTGCGGACATGATTAAGACAACGCCACCTGGCACTGGCTCGCAATTGCTACAATTCTCTCAATCAAATCCGGTCTTTGATTACTTTGAACGACAGCATAACGGCATGCGATTGATGGCAGTGGGGCCGTTTACCGAGGATGATTTGGGTATTAAATGTTATCACTCCAAAGTCGGCGCGGTTGAGCTATTACTCAATCACTTGATTGATGGTCCAAATGAGTATGTGTTAATCGACATGACTGCTGGTGCCGATGCCTTTGCCTCAGGACTATTCACTAAATTTGACCTGACGCTACTAGTAGTTGAGCCAACACTGAAGTCAGTCAGTGTCTACAACCAGTACAAGCAGTACGCCCAGCAACATGACGTCACCATCAAGGTGGTGGGTAATAAAGTGGTGGACGCTGCTGATAGTGACTTTTTACAACAACACATTGGTCATGACCTCATTACCACACTGCACTCATCAGCCTATGTACGTAGTCATGAGAAGGGGCAACTGAGCTCAATTGATAATTTAGAGGCTAACAATAGGTCGGCGCTAGAAAAAATTATTACTACCATTGATGCTCAGCAAAAAAATTGGCAGCGGTTTTACCGTGACGCCGTGCTGTTTCACCGCAAAAATGCTACCAGTTGGGCCAACGCTGCTGCCGGCAAAGATTTAGAGCAACAAATCGATCCTGATTTTAACTTACCACAAGCCATCCGCGCCATCGCAGGTGATTAGTGGATAGCGTGACTACTGTTAACGCTGTCCATTGGTCATCTTGGTGATCAATGCTATCTCGTTCTTTATTGCACACCTAAGACAAGGAGTCTACTATGTCCTTTCCTTCCGCTCCCAAAAATGTGGCGGCTGGCCAAAGTCATGAAGACGCGCTATTGGCAGCAGCACAAACCGATACTCCGTTGGGGTTTGCTGCCATCGAGGCAGTGGTCGAAACCATCGGCCAGTCAAACCAACTGATGGCCATCAAAAAACATCTGGAGGCAATCGGCATCGCTAACACTGCGTTGCGATCAGTCAAACGCGGTCAGGGCTGCAAGGTGGATTTTGATCCGCTGTCTCCCACCGGTCAACAGATCGCTCGACTGATGACTGATGCTATGCGACCCCTGTTGGCGCAGCACTTTGGCTGTCAATTCGGTTTCGCCAACTGCTGCGGCATCATCGCCTCCACCGATGCTGGGGATGTAGCGTTTACCCCCAAAGAGCAGATTGACTGGCAACACAGCATCGATTGCTGAGATGCTAGTGCACCCATCCACACCCCGGCTATTGGTCGGGGTGTTTTTTTACTACTCCATTACCAGACTGACCACACTATTTCCCTCACCCGACAAGCATGGTAGACTATCAGTACTACTCAACTCATAATCATCCACATGTATGAATGCAAAAATTATCGCTATCATTGCCGGTATTGTGGTCGTTGGCGGTGGTATCTATGTAGTTACCACTCAATCACCGCAGGCTGGTCCCACCGTGACTGAACAGAGCTCTACGCAAACTATCGACTCGTTTGCTGAACTGGTCCAGCGCGGTCAACCTGTTACCTGTACATTTACCCATGATGATGGCACCAACCGTACAGATGGCACGGTTTACATGACTGATGGCGCTGAACGGATTCGTGGTGATTTCACCCTACAGCAAACCGGCGTCGAACCGATGGAAGGACAGATGATCCGTAAGGATGGCTATAATTATGTCTGGGGCTCTTTTTACGAGCAAGGCATTAAGATGGCGGTGACTGAAAGTAACCAGGAACAGCTGTTTGGTGATGACCAAAAAAATGCTGCCGTAGATGAAGACACGGAGTTTACCTGCACCACCTGGAGAGTGGACAACAGTATGTTTGACCTACCGACTGACGTAGAATTTGTTGATACCGCCGCCTACATGGATACCCAAATGGAAGCTATGCGAGAAGTGCAAGGTGTAGACTGTTCCGTCTGTGACCAAGCACCGGCGGGCACTCCACGCACGCAGTGCCTCCAGGCGCTCGGTTGCTCATAAATTGCCCTCTCATTACTCACTAACGCCCACCGCACTGCCGGGGGCGTTTTGTGATACACTGTATCTATATTCAATATATTGCACACTATGCCCAATAATCACTTCGACGTTATCATCATCGGCGGTGGTGTCACTGGCACCGCAGCTCTGTATGTCCTAAGTCAGTACACTGATATCCCACGAATTGCTTTGATTGAAAAATACAGCAGTGTCGCCAGTGTTAACTCTCACTTTAATAACAACAGCCAAACCCTGCACTTTGGTGACATTGAAACCAACTACACGGTTGAGAAAGCACGGCGGGTCAAAGAAGGCGCCGCCATGGTGGCACATTATGTTGAGCGTCACGGCACTGACCTGTTTAACAAAACTAACAAGATGGTGCTGGCAGTTGGTCAGGAGCAAGTCGAAAAACTCGAACAGCGCTTTGATGACTTCGCGCCGCTGTTTCCGCATTTGAAAAAAATAGATCGCCATGACATTGCCGCGTTAGAACCAAACATCGTCAATGGTCGAGACCCCAACGAACCCATCATGGCCCTATCAACTCACACCGGCTACGCGGTCAACTTTCAAGCTCTGTCTGAATCATTTGTGACTGAAGCACAGCACAGTCAAGCTGATGTCAAACTATTTCTCAATCAACAGGTTACCACTATCACCCGGCAAGACAATCACTTCACTATCACCACGAACGAACAACAACTGACTGCTGACGTTGTATTAGTCTGCGCTGGTTCACATAGCTTGCCGCTAGCCCAACAGATGGGCTATTGCCAGCACATTGGTTTACTGCCGGTAGCGGGAAGTTTTTACACAGCTAACAATCTGCTCAATGGCAAAGTCTACACCATGCAAAAACCTAAACTGCCATTCGCAGCAGTCCACGGCGACCCTGATGTTAACGACCCGACCATCACTCGCTTTGGCCCCACTGCCAAACTACTGCCTATGTTGGAACGGCGCAATTATGATACCGTCTGGGAGTTTCTCCGTATCCCTATTATCTGGCGGCCTCGGGGCATCCTAACCCTACTAAAAATCAGTTTTGATCCGATTTTATTGGGTTTTATCATCTGGAATCTACTGTTTGAAATTCCCTTTTTAGGTACATGGCTGTTTCTCCAAGACGTTCAAAAAATTATCCCCGCCGCTCGGTACCGTGACTTACGATTTGAAAAAAACCTCGGCGGTGTCCGACCACAAATCGTCAACACAAAAACCATGTCACTCAATATGGGTGAAGCAAAATTTATCGAAGACAAAATAATTTTTAACGTCACTCCTTCGCCCGGTGCCTCAACTTGTTTGCGCAACGCTGAAGATGACACCCAACAAGTGATTACATTTTTCGGCGGCAAATATTCGTTCGACCAACAACGCTACAAAAAAGATTTTTACGGCGAAGTGAATTAACGTTTACAAAAACTTATCCACAGAAATAAAAAAATTTCATTGTTGTTCTGTCAAAAAATCTTTATAATATAGATATAAGAAAAAATTTATCGTGAAATTTTTTCTTATCCATTTTAAAACGTGGAGGGAACGTTCCAAAACTCTCAACACGAAAACCAAAAAAGGAAGGAGGTGAAAACACATGCCAGTCAAAAAACGTAAGCCAGCTAAGCGTAAGGCTGCTCCAAAGCGAAAGGTCGCTAAGAAGCCAGCGAAGAAAACCGCTAAGAAGAAGGCTGCTCCAAAGCGAAAGGTCGCTAAGAAGCCAGCGAAGCGGAAATCTACCGCCAAGAAAAAGGCAGCGCCAAAGCGAAAGAAGACCGCCGCTAAAAAGTCTACTGCAAAAAAGAAGACTACTAAGCGTAAGTCAACCGCTAAGAAAAAAGCTGCTCCAAAGAAAAAGGCTGCTAAGAAGTCTACTGCAAAGAAGACTACGAAGCGTAAGCCAGCTGCTAAGAAAAAGGCAGCGCCAAAGCGGAAAAAGGCAACTACTCGCCGCCGCAAAAAGTAACTTTCACGGTGAAAACTCACCCACGGAGGTAACCATGTAACCCTGTATCACTCGATGCGGGGTTATGTGTTTAGAAAGAGTAACTACCCATTACTAATCACTCCCCAATCAATCGGCACTTGCAGTGTTGAGAGTAAATAGGTGTTAGCTTGTGAAAATGGCTGGGAGCCAAAGAAGCCGCGGTGGGCCGACAGTGGTGATGGATGCGGCGCCTCAATGACACAGTGCTTCTGCCGATCAATCACTTGACCTTTGCGCTGTGCCGATGCACCCCACAAGATAAAGACGAGGTGCTCTCGTTCGGCACTCAGCAGTGCAATAATTTTGTCGGTAAATTGTTCCCAGCCTTTACCCTGGTGTGAGTTCGCCTGACCGGCTGCAACTGTCAGGGTGGCGTTGAGCAACAACACGCCCTGGGCGGCCCACGCAGATAAATCACCGCTCTGCGGATAGGGACAATCCACATCATCAACCAACTCTTTGAAAATATTCTGCAACGATGGTGGGAAGGCTGCTCCAGCCGGCACCGAAAAACAGAGGCCATGGGCCTGACCGGGACCATGATAGGGGTCTTGGCCAATAATAACCACCTTAACCCGCTCAAAAGGTGTGCTATTGAGGGCATTAAAAATATTGCCCGGCGCGGGGTAAATAGTCTTTTTGGCAGCGTACTGCTGGTGCAACCATTGGCGCAATTGTTGCATATACGGTTGCTCAAACTCCCCTGCCAGTCGCTGTTTCCACGAATCCTCTAGTTGTATATCGTTGGTAGTCATAACACCATTCAGCCTACTAAAGGCAAAACACCGTGTCAACGCACGGTGCTTCGCCTACCCAACACTATAGTCATAGTGTTGGGTGTAGCAACAGTCAGAATCCCCCTACCGTTGATCAAAAAAACGTTGGTACAGCCAGGCCTTGTTGGCAGAATGCCAAGCCTGCTGCATCATAGCCTGTGTGTGCTCAGTGATATCGCGAACCATCGCCTGTCGTTTCTTCTTCGGTAGCTTATCAATATCTTTTTCAAACTTGCCTAAGCCCTTGCGCCATTCATTTGGATCACCGCCAGCATACTCCGCCATCCGGTCCAGCAAGGTTGACGGTAGATGGCGTTTCATTACATCAGACAACATAGTGCCGTAGTTAAACTTGGCAAAGCCGGCTTTAACCGCTCGATGATAGACTTCGATTTCATCCAATCGTTTAGTCCGCAGATAACTCGTACCGTGCAGTACCAACGGCACTTGGTAGTGACCACGCTGCAAGGCTTTGGCAATATCTTTAGCTCGCCCCCAGGCAATGGTAGCTGGTTTTTGGTAGGCGCCATGGTAGTTACCAAAGAAGCCGGCCAGGGCATCAATATTGGTAGCATTAACAAAGTCCATCACATCCTTGACTTGTGGCGCCGCCTTAAGGACCGCGCTACCAACCAACTGCTGCTTAACTTTTAAGCCAATACCAATCTGGCCAATCTCTGCCTCCACTGAAATACCCAGCGGATGTACCCGCCGCACTACGGCTGAGACAATCTCGGCATTTTTCTTTAACGGGTGTTTTGATTGATCAATCAGCATGGAGGAAAAGCCTGCTTCAATCGCTGCAGTCACAATCTCATCAACCTTGTGCTTAACATGGTCAGCGTGCAGCGCCACTGGCACCACATAACCAAACTCTTTTTCTAGCGCATTGAGTTCATCAATAGCCAAATCAGCCAACCGTTGCGGCGGCATGTTACAGTAACCCATTTCTGACTCAGCGATTTCTAGGATAACCGGTGAGCGCTCAATGAAGGCGGCGCGCAGCACTCCTTGGAGGATATACTTGGAACGAATATTACAAGCGGCCACGCCAAACTTATGCTGCCGGGCTTCACTCAGCATTTCATCCAGATTAAGGAATGGATAGCGGTAAAACGGATTGGTCTTGTGGCTATAGGCTACAATCGGCTTTGGTGGCAGTGGTGTCAGATGAAACTGACGGTGATTTTTGAGCAACTGCTCAACAGCCGGCAAACCGTTACCGGCTAGTAACTGCAGCATAGCACCGCCACCGGTAGAGACGTGGGTCAATTTTTTATGAGCCTTGAGTGTGCCAATGATAGATTCGCTGTCTCCACCACCCATGACAGTCGTGCCAGTGTGACCAATAATAGCCTTAGCAATCTTGCGCGTCCCTAGAGCAAACTTAGTATTTTCTGTGTAGCCCAGCGGCCCATTCCAAATAACCGTCTTGGCCTGCTTGATAATCGCTTCATACTCCTTAACTGTTTTAGGGCCAATATCATAAATGCCGTACCCCTTCTCAACCGCATCTTTGTCGATAGTAATAGTTTTAACACTACTACTCTTAGGTGAGCGGCCAACTTTCACATCAAGCGGTAAGACAATTTTTTTACGGTACTTTTTCAAAATTCGCTTAGCGGTAGCAACTGCTGCCTGCGGATGCCCCTGATGCTGACTGGTAATAGCGGTGTTAGACAGCATGGAGTTACCGACCGGCACGCCGGCGGCAGCCAAAAAGGCATTGGCCACCACACCACCCACCAAAACATGATCAACGCCGGGCGCTAAGTGCTCAATTACCGCTACTTTGTCCGCCACCTTGGCCCCACCAATCACCAGCACTGCTGGTCGCTGTGGTCGCTCAACTGATTGGTACAGCATGGATAGCTCATCCTCAAGCAATGGTCCGGCCACGGCTGGTAATTCTTTGAGGATGCCGGTGGTAGAGGCATGAACGCGGTGAGCCTGAGCAAAGGCATCAAAGACTACTAGGTCAAATGGTGCTGCCAGCTCAGCTGCAAAGCCCTGGTCTGCATCCGCTTCTTCATGGTGGAAACGAGTGTTTTCTAGCACCAGTACCTGGCCAGGTAAGAGCCGCGCAATTTGCCGCTGCGCATCAGGGCCAACACAGTCTGGCGCAAAGGCCACCGGCTGATCAAGTAACTTTTCTAAATGGGTGGCAACTGGTTGGAGAGAAAATTGCGGTAAGCGCTTGCCCTTTGGTCGACCTAAAAAACTGACCAGGGTGACGGCCGCCCCTTGTTTGGTCAGTTGTTGAATAGTTGGCACTAATTGTCGTAACCGAAAGTCGTCCTTAACTGCGCCGTTGCGTAACGACACATCAAGCGTTGCTCGTAACAGCACCCGCTTGCCCTTGAGATTCACCTCTGTGATTGTCTGTAGTCTTGGTTTTGGCATTTTTGTTTTACCTCCACCATCATTATACAACAATTTTTGTCAGCTAACTAGGGAGAGGTGTATTACAGCATACGCTGCTGCATACCCACCACAGCAGCTGGTGATTCGTGACTGGTGATTGGGGAATAAAAATTTAACATATCTTTATCTACACCTTGTTACTATGCCACTAACCGTATGTACCAATTCTCGCTAGAAAAACTAACAGTATACCAAGTCAGCCTACAGTTAAGTGAACATGTGTGGGATACATATATACAACTTCCCAAATCACTACAATATCATCCCGGTAATCAGTTTGTACGCTCAATTGACTCCATTGGTGCTAACATCGCTGAAGGGTATGGTCGGTTTCATTATTTAGATCGGAATCGCTTTTACTATCAAGCTCGTGGATCGCTTTTAGAAGCTCAGCACTGGAATCGTCTCCTAAGAAACCGAAACCTTATCTCTACTGAAGTGACTGCACAGATAGATCAGCATGTTGCTCAAATTGAGCGGTTATTAAATGGCTTAATAAAGCGCACAAAGGAGTTAAGTCGTGCATCACATCACTAGTCACCAGTCACAAATCACAAAAAATCCGCCCGTAGGCGGATTTTTCTTTTCAAGTCGAATGAGTTGGCGCTGACCTACTTTCCCCATGGAGAGTATCATCGGCGCTGATGGGCTTAACTGCCGTGTTCGGAATGGGAACGGGTGGACCCCCATCGCTGGAAGCACCAACTCGCTCGACTCGAAACAGTATCAAATCAACAAGTCCATACTAGCAAAAAATACAATTGTGCAGCCGAGTAGTAATCAGCCTGCAATGCTCATATTGTCGTGTGGTCAAACACGATGACTATTAGTACGGCTCGGCTCAACACATTACTGTGCTTTCACCTGCCGCCTATCAACCTCCTCGTCTCGAAGGAGTCGTAATGAAATGTAATCTTGAGATGGGCTTCGCACTTAGATGCTTTCAGCGCTTATCCCTTCCCAAC
>CAZJZH010000021.1:0-15748 GCA_964550465.1 uncultured Gammaproteobacteria bacterium | reverse complement strand
CTTCCGGCGCACTCCAAACGCCGTAGCCAATAGCCGCGGAAATTACAACCACAAACAGCGTCGCTGCTTTTAACCATCGATGAGGATTTTTTTCTGCTTGCATGTGCTTTCATTATACAAAAAAACCGCCAATGACGGTAGGGCACGACATCGCTTATGCTAACCGGCAACTACATCGCCGCATCAATAGCCGCGTTAACTAAAGCATCAGCCTGTTTGTTTTGGGCGCGCAGGACGTGCTGATAGCTGATCTGTCCAAAACCTTGTGACAAATTCCAAATTTTGACATACAACTTACCCAGCTCAGCGTCTTTGACCTTGTACTCACCGCGCAGCTGCTTGACTACCAACTCACTATCGAGGAAAAAATCAATCTGCCGCACCCCCATCTCCGCCGCCACCTCCAGCGCGTCAATGACCGCTTGGTACTCAGCCTGATTATTGGTGACTGTACCCAAAAAACGTTGGTGTTCTTTCAACACCTGGCGGTCCTGATCCATAATCACCACCCCAATCCCCCCCGGACCGGGGTTACCGCGCGCCCCACCATCAGTATGAATAATGACATGATCTATAGACATATCGACTAGTATAGCAGATTTTATACCGGCTCGTACTCTAACTCCCCCGCACTGCCGCTACGACGCATATCGACTACCTTCAGTTGCAACTCACGATTGCCATTCCACTCATTAATCCCTAATTCTACCACCATGTCCAGCTCATCACCGGGTTCTAGGTCTTTAAAGCGCTCAGCAAAACTAAAAGCAATCACCTTGCGAATCAAGCCGCCCTGCTGCTGAACTTGTAAGCGTAAATGGCGCTGGTCTTTACCAATGGCCGCTACCTCCACCACCGTGGCTGCTTCGACCAAGAAGAGTGGCCGTTCATTGGCCTGACCAAATGGCTCAAAGTCATCTAACGCATCAGATAATTTCCATGACAGCTCCTCCAATGTCACTTTGGCTTCAATGCTAATGCTGGGCGTTACCTCCTCCTGACTGGCCGCGCTAATGGCAACGGCCGCCTTGGCCCGAAAGGCTTCCACGAACTCAGCAAACTGACTAGGGTCTTTTAAGGCAAAGCCACAGGCTGCCTGGTGACCGCCGTAACGCTCTAGGTATTGATCAACTTCGGCCAACGGCGCGGCAATGTCGAAATACGGCAAACTGCGGCCAGAGGCCACGATCTTACCCTCAAACAGTGAAGCCACAATCACTGGCTTACTGAAGCGGTCCATAGCCCGACTAGCTACTAGACCCAGCACGCCCGTTGGCCAATCTTCGCCGGCGGCGATCAGTACATCTTCGTCCTGCTGTTCTCTTAACTGCTGCGAAACCAAACTAATAATCTTATCCGTCAACTCGCGACGAGCGGCGTTGTTCTGCTGAATATCATCAGATAGCTGCTCGGCTTCAGCCGCATCTTCGGTGATCAGTAGCTGGTAGGCAGTATTAGCATGATCCATCCGGCCAGCAGCATTAAGGCGCGGACCAATCTGATAGGCAATCGAGTAGGTATTGAGACCAATATCTGGCAGTTTATCGCGGTTGCCGTTGTGCGCCTGCTGTTTACCACCAATCTCCGCTTTGTAGAACAAGGCTCGTAAGCCAATCCGTCGCGTCTTGTTCAGCACTACCAAACCATATTTGACCAGCGTCCGGTTCTCACCCAACAGCGGCATGATATCGGCCACCGTGCCCAGCGCTACTAAGTCCAGCAGCCATTTTTCAAAAGCTTCCCAGTGGTGATCCGGTTGGCGCTTAGCTGCTTCACTGAGCAAGGCCTGAGCTACCTTAAAAGCCACGCCCACCCCAGCCAGACCAGAGAATGGGTAGGTATCATCAGCTACTACCGGATTAATAACCGCGACGGCTTTGGGCAGCTCCATCAGCTCTTGGTGGTGATCCGTCACAATCACATCAATGCCTTTTTGATTGGCTAAATCAACTTCTTCTTTACTAGCAATACCACAGTCAACCGTCACGATGAGATTAATACCCTGCTCGGCAAATAGCTCTACCGTGGCCGGCCGCAGACCATAACCTTCTTTTTCTCGATGGGGAATAAAAATATCAACCAGCTGGTCCGGCTCCGCGCCATTCGGGCCAAATTGCGCCACCAGCTCACACAGCGTGCTGACCATCACCGCCGAACTACTAACACCGTCCGCGTCATAATCGCCATGGACGACAATTTTCTGCCCGGCCGTCACAGCCGCAAAAATCCGCTCCACCGCCGGTTGCATCTGGCGGAAGAGGAAGGGGTCATGTAAATCCTGCTCATAGTCAGGATTGAGAAATTCATCAATTTTTTCCTGGGTGTCTAGACCGCGATTGAACAGTAACTGAGCCACCACCGGACTGACTTCCGGAAAGCGTTCAAAAAAATCACTTGGCGCGGCTGGCACCACATCCCACTGCTTGGCCATAGTCCTAGTAGCCGCTGGCGCCAACGATAAATGTCCACATCACCATGGTAAAAATCACCATGACGGAAATAATGCCCCAGAAGATCTTGACAACATGTTTTCGCTTTAATTTCATAGGCATACTGTAGCATATCTGCCCTAACATGTCAGATATATAAAAAACCACCCCGCTTGTCCGGTACCCCTCAGTCATCATACGATGACTGGCAAGATGGTACTGGGCGGGGTGGTAATGGGTGAATGTATATTAACGATATTGCCTCGTTAAAATGTTCAGTGCTTGCTTGGCCGGCAAACGTTTAAAGTGGAGTCGGGTAAGCTGAATGACGATGACTTCACTAATAACGTCCAGTGATGATGTTGAATCAACAATCTGGAAATAGACATCAGCCAATGCTTTTTGGATACGCGCCTGTCGATGCTCATCAGCCGAAGCTGAAAACAGGTATGACGCTAAGTTGTCAGCCAGATGTTTCTGAAAATGCCCAAAATGGTCATTATCATTCAAACTATGACGTGACACCTTATAATCCTGCCCTATCATCTTTTTGAACATGGTCCAGAAGCGATGTTCAAACTGCGTCAGGTTGCCCCCGAGCTCCTTCAGCACAACAGCCTGTTCTCCCTTTGTCCAAAAATCAAGCGCAGACACCAGCCCACAGACAGTAGCCACCGCTAACGTGTCATGATAGCCAACCCCTTTTGGTTGATTTTCTGGGAGATACCGTTCAAACTGCCTGATTCGTTTGGCAGTGTAACGCCCTCCGCTGATGATATACATCCTGATAGCGTGGACGTAGTCAAGAAAGGCCACGAAATCAGGGCCACTGGCGATGCGCTCGAAAAAACGCGTATCCTCGATATCTTGGTTAACTCCCTGCAGCGCCAAATGGGTTGCCTCAACCGCCAGTAAACTTTCTCCACTCAGCGGCCTGAGTGTCTCTCGAGCAAGGTAGTGCAGTAGTAACTGCTCAGCTCGCTTGTCTTGATCCTTGATTCTCCTAATCTGTTCTAACCTCGATTGGTGACTCGCATTTGCCATCGTAACCACTCCTTTGTCAAAGAAGTCATCGCTTCACTGAAGCGATGGGGTGCTAGGCACAGCCCAGCACGGGTGAAAATATGACCATAGGCCGCTCTGAATGTAGCAGCTGGATTATTTTTGTCAAGAAAAACCACCCCGTGGTGCGGGGTGGCTATAATCGTGCGTGACAACTATTCCTGCGGCATCACCAAGATAGCGGGCCGCTCGATGTCAGTGGCTAGCTGAGCCCCTGGAGCATCAATCGCCTCCGTACTGAGAGTAAAGCCCCTAGCATTCCCCTTCCCTTCGGCCACTGCAGTGACAGCCGTGATATAGCCTTGGCCACCAATCGAACAGGGGAAAAAGCGGGTGTGCTATAGGTAGCAGGCAGAAGCGCTAGACGCTTTGACTGATACTAAGTTGTAACTCAGGCTTTGCCATGTCAATCGTTTGCAAATCGACTAATGCCGGCGGCTGTAATATTTGTATTGCTGCGGGTTGCTGCCCTAAAGCACTGTATGTCCGATTATAATGCGTCGGTGCTAACCACACCGTCACACCATACTCATTGCCTTCGATTGGCAGAAAGCTAAAGCAAAGTGCTGTGCCCATGTGCTTAATTAATGTATTGAGGTCCGTGTGGCCAGTAGCGCTGACCATATCATGAACCCCATTCGCGATCTCAAATGCCTCCAGCTGTGAATAATCAACGGTTACTTGTAGTGCCTTTGTTAGATTCTCCGAGTGATCAACCATCCACCACAGTAACTGCTTAGTCACGTCCGTGGCGTCTGGTGACTGCGCGATAGAGTGCTTCAAGTGAGCAATTTGCTCTAGCGTAACCATGAGCTACCTCCTGTGTAGATTTCCGTTGTCTTCTGTTGTCTACTGAGTTGTAAAGGGCTGATGAGTCACCTTATATAAAAAGATCTAGCCTGTCAACTCTAGCGCTTCAACACCGCCATAAAGGCTTCGGGCGGGATATCCACCTTACCTGATGCCGCCATACGCTTCTTACCCTTCTTCTGCTTTTCCAGCAACTTACGCTTTCGCGTCACGTCACCGCCATACAACTTAGCTGTCACATCTTTACGCATGGCTGACAGCCGTTCACTAGCCACGATAGTACTACCAATAGCGGCCTGAATCTTGACCTCAAACATCTGGCGCGGCAGCGTCTCTTTGAGCTGGGCCACAATATGTTTACCAACCGCATGCGCCTCGTCGCGGTAAATGATACTGGACAGGGCCTCAGCCATATCGCCGGCTACCAAGATATCCATCCGGGCCACATCAGTTTTTTCAAAACGCAGGAAGTCGTAATTGAGCGAGGCATAGCCCTGACTGACACTTTTCAGTTTATCGTAAAAATCAACAATTAAAGTAGCTAGCGGTACTTCGTAGTGCAGCAGCGCCACCGTCTCATCGAGGTACTCAGTATTTTGATAGCGCCCCCGTTTCTTCTGGATCATATCCATCACCGCACCAATGTAATCTTTAGGGCAAACCACATCGACCTTCATCACCGGCTCTTCGATCAGCTCAATCTTTGACACATCGGCTGGTAAGTCTTCTGGGCTAGTGACGGTAGTGACGTCACCGTTGGTCTTGGTTAATCGATAAGCCACTGATGGCACGGTAATCAGTAAATCCAAATCATACTCGCGCAGTAACCGCTCACGGACAATATCCAAATGCAGCATGCCCAAAAACCCACAGCGAAAACCATAGCCCAGGGCGCTGGAATGCTCTGCTTCATAGGTCAGAGCCGCGTCACTAAGTTTCAGTTTATCTAGAGCGGTCCGCAGCTGCGGATAGTCATTACCCTCTTTACAGAACAGGCCAGCAAAGACCATCGGCTTGGCTTCACGGTAGCCTTGCAGTGGTTGACTACCGCTACTACCAATAGTGTCACCGACCCGACACTGCGACACGTCTTTGAGGCCAGTCACTACATAGCCAATATCACCAGCTGACAGCTCGTCTTGTGACACCAGCTGGGGCTGAAAGGTACCAACATCTAAGACCTCACCTTCCGCGCCGGTAGCCAGGTAGCGGACCGGGTCACCCTTTTTCAACTGCCCGGCCATGACACGGATATCAGCCACCACGCCGCGGTACTCATCAAAGTATGAATCAAAAATGAGGGCTTGCAGCGGTTCAGCGGTTTTGTCTGCTGGCGCTGGCACTACTGCCACTACTCGGTCCAGCACTGCTGCTACACCCTCGCCAGTCTTGGCGGAAACACGCAGTACTTCTGAAGGGTCACAGCCAATCAGCTGGACAATCTCCCGCGTCACTTTTTCTGGATCAGCCGCCGGCAGGTCAATCTTATTCAGTACCGGGATGATGGTCAGGTTCTGTTCAATGGCTAAATACAGATTGGCCAGCGTCTGAGCCTGAATACCTTGGCTAGCATCGACCAACAAAATGGCGCCCTCTACCGCGGCCAGCGAGCGCGAAACTTCGTATGAAAAATCAACGTGACCGGGAGTGTCGATCAGGTTTAGTTCGTAATCACCGTGGTGCATGTGAACCGGCTGCAGCTTAATGGTAATGCCGCGCTCCTGCTCCAGCTCCATGGTATCCAGCAGCTGCTGCTTCATCTTGCGGTCCTCCACCGTATGCGTCACTTCCAAAAACCGATCGGCCAAGGTGGATTTGCCATGGTCAATGTGAGCGATGATACAAAAATTTCGAACGTGGCTAGTAGACATATCAGCCTTTACTCTACCTGAGGTGGCTACTTTTTTCAATGGTTAGATAAAAAGAAGACCCCCGCTACAAGAGCGGGGGCTTCAGTTCGTGTGTGTCCCGGCCGAGGTCTACTCGGCCGAGATGTCCTTGACCGTCTGGCCGATGGTGGCCAGGTGGTCGATGGCGAAGGTCGGCAGGCTGCCGGCTTCGGTGGCACGGACGACGCTTTTGTCACCCGTCACCTCGACCAGAGCGGCCGTGCGGTCCGCCATGGCGGTTTGGGCGTCGTTGTTGGCGAAGGCCGCGGTGGCCACGGTGGCGATGAACAGGCAGAAAAAAACGGCCGTGATCACGTACGATTTCATCGGAATTCCTCCTTTTCGTGGGATAATTCCCACTTCCGAATTAAGTAATTTAGCATATATTTAAAATATTGTCAATAGTAATACAAAGAATACCCCACCACAGTGGAGTATTTTGTTTAAATTTAGGTAAATATTTACTTTTCCTCCCCGTCGGGGCTGGCGGATCTTTGCTGCCACCAGAAATAGCCAACCGTCACCAACACTACTACCATAAAGGTAATCAAGGCCGGCGTAATGGTTAGCCAGCCCTGCCAGCGGTCAATCCACTCTACACATTGTTGACCAGCAGTAGTTGTTCGACCCTGACCTGCGCAGAGGGCAGTAAAATGTGGTGCTGTTAGCTCGTAATGGACGTGAAGCACTAGTAGACTAGCATACACACTAGCCACTACAGTGACAAACCAGACCGCTATATGTCTCACCACCCGCCGCGTGCGATTGAATACCTCAATGGCCGCTGTAAATATTGCATAGCTCATCCAACAGGCCACCGCCATAAAGAAAATTATGCCTTGGTATATATGAGAATCAGATAATCCCTTAGCGTCACCGAGAGTAGCATCAAGTCGCCAGCCTAAACGATCAATGCTACTAGCGGCTGGCAACAGTACATAAAAAACAAATAACGCGGAAACTATACACAGCGCCGCGTATGTTGCAACACGAAGCACTTTATTACCATGTAACCGTGACTGGATACTACTGGTCAAAACAAAAATACCAGCCATCACCATAAGCGGAATAACAATCTGCAACATCCGCACAACAACCGTACTATCAGCTGCAAAATTCAAACCATCGTAAAAAAAGCTAGTGCCAGAAAAGGCTACTTTGCCGACAATAAACAATGCATACACTAATGAACTAAACACTAGTCCAACCGCATAGGCTGCTAGCTGGTAGATGATAGCTAAGACAACTGCTGTGCCAACCAACTGCGCAGCAGTTTTCCACGCTGACTGGGAATTATTATGTGTCATAACTTAGTTCTGTATCCCCTCTTCCAAACTTTCCACCGCTTCTTTCCGCAAAAACTTGCGGCGGATAGATTTGAGGAAGGTAATCATTTCTTCTGAGCGCAATAATAAACTTACCAACAAAAATACCGTTAGTCCAGCTATGCCGGCCAACAACCCCTGACTGAAAATACCAACAAACGTAGTAGTACCCGTCAACGGCTCGACCCAGAACTTCAGCAGCTGCGTAGTGATACCCAGCGCCACAGTTGCCACCGAGATTTTAAAGACCGCCCAGAGGATACGCTGCTCGTCCAAATGATGGAGCTTGATCCGTAAGGCCACCCACAGGATGATCATGTTGAGGATAGACGATAGTGAAAAAGCAAAGGCCAGACCGGTAACACCGTGGATGTCTAGCGTACCAATGGTGAAGTGGTTGGCCGAAAAGTACAGGGCAAACAAGACGTTGGCAATCGCTGCTACTAAGCCGGACAGAAACGGGATAACTGTATTTTGCAGAGCATAAAAACTACGGGCCAACAGCGGAATCAGGGCTTGCGCAAATAAACTGAGACAGAACAGTGCCAGTGTGTCGGCAGTCAGAATAGTATCTGCCCAATCAAACAGCCCGGCGCCGAGGACCACACGGGTGATCTGGGCCCGCAAGACAATAAACAGGGCGGACAGTGGGATGATAAAAAACAGAATCTGCCGAGCAGTCGATGAAAAACTGCGGATGAAATCTGCTCGGTCGTCCTGGGCAGCATGAGCTGATAGGGTGGGAAAGGCGGCAATAGCAAAGGATAGCCCAAAGACGCCTAAAGGGAAGTGTTGTAAATTATTAGCAAAGTGAAAGACAGCGATTGACCCCACTGCCAGCATCGAGGCGATGATATTCATCACCAGCAAATTAACCTGTGACAAAGCTAAGCCTAAGGTCTGTGGTACCATCAGCTTGATAATCTGCCGCACCCCTGGGTGGCGCAGTGGAAACAGTAGCTGGTAACGAAACCCCAGCTGCAACACTGTCGGCAGCTGGATCAGCATATGCAGCCCAGCGCCCAAGACGACACCCCAGGCCAGGCCATACATGCCCCACCACTGGGTAAAGTAGATAGCACCAATCATAATACCAATGTTGTACATGATCGGTGCCAACGAATAGACAAAAAAGCGCTTCGATGACTGCAAAATCCCACCCCAGATAGCGCTGATACCCAACAGCACCGGCGAGGCAAACATGATGCGCGTCATGGTGACGGTCATGGCCTGCGCTTCAGCATCAAACCCCGGTACCACCAGCGGCACAATCCACGGCGCAGCAAGACAGAGCAGAGCTGCCACTGCCAACAACGCCAGCACTAAAATGTTCAGCACCCCGGCTGCCAGCTGCCACTCGCACTGCTTAGACTTTTTTTGATAGGCGATAAAGACCGGAATAAATCCGGCTGACAGAGCCCCTAGTACCAGCAGGTTATACATCAGATCAGGGATACGAAAAGCAGCATAGTAGATGTCCAGCATTTCCCCCGCCCCAAACTGACCGGCCAAGATGCGGTCTCGTAACACCCCTAAAATACGGGATGCGAAAGCAGCGGCTCCAATGATAACCGCTGCTGACGTAATTGTGTTCGTGCTTTTTGTAAACAATTTTTTAATCATCCGACTAAGCGAATTCGCTTATCATAGCCACCCTCTTCAGTGTGCCGTGTCACTTTGGTAGCCAGTACTTCTAGCCAACTGATACCCTCGGCCGCGGCAATAACCTCGAGTATCTCCAATCCATCAGCCAGAGCGTACTCAATGTCTTGCCCATGCCGATGATGTGCTTTCTTGGCACCGTCACTTTCTTGAGCAATACGTAAATGCACCGCTCGGTTAATCTGCTCAGCCACCGCACAGAGCCGCTGTGCCGCGTCCCACCGAAAGGTACGCGGATCAACCACTTCCGTCACCGGCTGTTGGCCAGTTGTCGTGGCAATCCGTGCCGGCACCTTGTCACGTACCAATTTACCCTGTCCCACGTCTCATCCTCCTTGTCTTGCCTCACCTGTTGAGGCGGGATCTGGTCGTCCTCATCCTGTGTACACTATACGCGAAAGCTCCACCGTCTTAAGACGGCAACACCCGTCGAAACCCCAGTTCCGCCCCAACTACCTGCGATACCGCCCCACCAATATAAGCTGCCAGTAACAGCGCATTGGCAAAATCGCCTTGGTAGTGATCAAACGCCAGCGTAAACGTGCCGTTATGGGCATCACCCACGCCAGTAGTATCAACTACGTTGGCACCGCCAATAATTGGCTGGTGAAAGAACTGTTCTCCATTATACACGTCTGTGCCGTTTTTGCCATTGGTCACCACTGCTATGGCTGGGCCCAGATCAAAGACCGCTCGCAGTAATGTTTTGGTATTGGCATATTTTTTACGGGCTGCTGGGCTGGGGTTTTTACCCGCTACCAAGCCAACAGCTTCCTGACGATTCAGGGCTACAATATGCGTCTTGTCCAGATATGGTGCCAGCTGTTTTTTACCGGCCGCTAACTGGACCGTGCCAGGGTTCCAGGCCACTAATCCCGGCTGACTAAAGACTCCATCGAGAATGTTTTTCCAACCACTACCCGGCAATGAACCGACATACCACCAGCGTGTTTTGATGGCTCGGAGCACAGCCGGCGGACAGGTCAGCTGGTGACTAGCGCCGCGGTGGACAAAGATAACATGCTCGCGCTGCTTACCCGCGGTTAAGATAAACGCAAAAGCCGTGTGGGTATTTTCGTGCATCTCTGCTAAGCGCACATCAATACCCTTGTCTTTGAGTCGATTAAAAATTTCCCGGCCGTTTTCATCATCCCCTACCGCAAAGATGGCCGCCACCCGCCGACCTTGTAGGACCGCATTCACTGCTACATTGGCGCCACCACCACCAAAGGAAAAAAATGTTTTATTAACATCAATCTTAGCACCGTAGGGAAACGACAGCTGAGCTGGCTTGGTCTTGGTCCCCGGCACTAAAAATTCGCCGGCTAAATCAGCGAACATGTAGTCGCGCGAGGCAGTACCGATGGTGACCATGTCGTAACGGCGCATAGTTAGACTTTGCTTTTACGAGAGATAACGGCAATCGCTATGATGATGCCTAGCAGCAACACCCCAAATCCAAACCAAATAATGTTTGGCTGCTGCTGAAATGGCAGTGTGATATTCATACCATACACCCCCGCCAATAACGTCAGTGGCATGAATGATACTGAGATAACCGTCAACAGCTTAATGGTCTTGTTGGTGTGTTGGTTAATCAACGACTCGTTGGTCAGGTGCAGGCCATCAATAGTGTCTTTGAAGTTATCACTGACCACCCACATCTTCTCGATTTCATCATGAATGTCATCAAAGTAATCAATCATGCCGGTGCTGATAAAGTCGCGGTTCAAATGAACCAGGTTATTGATAGTCACTCGCTGCGGGTCAATCAAGCGGCGGAAACCCAAGACGCTACGCCGTAAGCTGGCCAAGTCATGGGCCACATCACGCAGCTCATGACTATAGACATCATCCTCAACTGAGGCAATGCTGTTGCCCAGCGTTTCCACCACGGCATTTGATTCACGGTAGAGCGTCTGAAGAATTTTATAGAGTAAAAAGTCTGGTCCTCGATCCAGCCACATTTTTTGCAGCTTAGCGCTCTGTGACACCTTATCAAACAAACTGGTTAAGGTCGGGAACGGCTTTTTAGCTACCGTGATCAACACATCACCAGATAAGAAAATATCTACCTCACGACCTCGCACCTGCTTGTACCGCTTGTCATAATACGGAAAGACGCAGACAACGAAACAGTAATACTTGTAGACGTCCAGCTTGGGTCGCTGTCGTTCAGACATGACGTCTTCGATATCCAAGGGGTGAAATTTAAAATTTTCCCGCAGGTAATCGTCAACGGTTTCGTCAACGCTGTTGACGTGAACCCAGCGATATTTTTTACCGGCGTTTTCTAAAATTGACATAGTGAGGATGATTAGATGACACTATTGTACCACGTTGTTGACCAGCTGACTATAAAATGATGGCGCGTTACTGCTCCATTTGTTCAATCGGGTTTTGTCGCGGTGCAACTGAGATGGCCGCAAAAAAACCAGTGTGCCAGAGAATGAAGCCGAGGACACCAACGCTGACGATGATAAGGATAACGATACGGTTCATGGAGAGTGACTACCAATTACTAATATGGTTGTGTGTATAATTGTACTACATATTGACAATTAAGGGAAAACTTGGTAGGGTCAGAATGCCCTTTCAACCATAGGAGGTGTCCCATGGGCAAAAAGAAGAAGCCGGCCCAGCCGGTTGTGGTCAAGAAGGCGGATGACCCCTTGGTCATCGACATGATGGCCGTCCATCGCTCGGTGCGTAAAGCGATGCCGCCCGCTCGCAAAATCCACGGCCCCAGCAAATACAGCCGGCGCCAAAAACACAAAAAACCGCTCACCAAACAATATCAAGAGCGGTTTTTTTTAATCTCTGATGTACTTGACTGCTAACTAACTCCTACAAAGAAACAAGGCGCTCAAAGCGTGCTAATTCTTATGTTACTTTTGGTGCCAGAGCTTTCTCCTTTCACCACTTCCGCACCAAAGGTTTTTCTTACGTTACTTTTTGATGCCAAGGCTTTTCTTTCGCCACTTTTGACAGCAAAAGTGGCCAAAACTGCCGGGCCCCGAACCCCATATGATTTCACCTATACTCTCTTAAAGCTATAAAAGTAACTCTGCTTCACAGTGCTCTGGGGTCTGGGGGAAACATCCCGCCCGAAGCCCACCGCTGGGTGGGAAGCGTCGCGGGCGATCAGCAGAGCGGCGGCCGGGCGGTGGGCTGGGTTTAGAGGGGAGAAGGTGAATAGCCCATCGGCGGATATGTTTCCCCCAGGGCTTTTGGTTACTTTTGGCCCCAAAAGTAACGAAGATAAGCTCTGCTGTCAAAGGTAGTGTGAAGGAGTATGTCTTTTTAAATAATACAAAAGAACTCTCTAGCGAGAGTCCTTTTATGTTTTACCCCTAGTTGCTAATTATTAATATGCATTACTTGCCTCGCCGAATCCCGCGAAGCGGGAGAAGGCGGGTTAATTAATAATTATTGCTTCTTCCCCTCCAAATACCACTCCACCTCCAAGGCCGCTTTACAGCCATCGCCGGCAGCGGTAATAGCCTGGCGGTAGCGCCAATCAGCCACATCACCAGCCACAAAGACACCATCGACTGACGTTTTCTGATGCTCAAACTGTTTAACATATCCGTTATCCAACTCGATCTGATCAGCAAACACCTCTGTGGCCGGCTTGTGACCAATCGCCACAAACAACCCGCTTAACTCCATGTCCTGCTCTGCTTTGGTCTGATTATTGATCAGTCGCACGCCAGTTACCTCTTCCTCCCCCAAGACATCAACCACCTCTGTATTAAAGTGAATAGTGATTTTTTTGTGCTGCCGTACCCGGTCCTCCATAATCTGACTAGCCTTAAACTTATCACCACGGATAAACATGTGCACTGCTGGTGAGAATTTCGTTAACGCCAGCGCGTCTTCACAGGCCGCGTCTCCCCCGCCAACCACGCCGGTGACCTTGTCTTTGAAAAATGCGGCGTCACAGTTAGCACAGGTAGACACACCCTTACCCACCAAGCGCATTTCATTTTCTAAACCTAAAAATTTAGCGGCCGCACCGGTCGAAATAATAACTGCATCGGCGGTGTAGTTTTTTTCACCAGCTGTGATAGTAAATGGCTTAGCAGAAAAATCAACCGCTGTAGCTTTGGCAAATTCCACCTTGGCACCAAACTTCTTGGCCTGTTCCATCATCTGGCCCATCAACTCCGGGCCAAGAATGCCGTCTTTATTCCCCGGCCAGTTCTCTACCAGTGAGGTCAGCATCAGCTGCCCACCCGGCTCACTGCCCAGTAACACCAGCGGGCTCAGTTGGGCCCGAGCATTGTAGACCGCGGCGGTTAGAGCAGCTGGCCCGCCACCAATAATGATGACCGGATAATGATTTTCTGACTGTGACATAGGAAATATATGAGAAATTATGCCTGGGTAGTATAGCAGCTGTGCCGAAAAAGGCTATGTCTGCTCTTGTTCCAGCCTAGCTACTACATCCTCATAAGCCTGGCGAAATTCCTCCATCATCGCCTTGGTGTATGGATTCTTAGTCTCCAAATCAACAAACAGTTGCCAGGTGTCGTTACAAGTTTGCTGCTTAACGTCTAATAACTTCTTAGCACCGACTGTGTCAATGGGCGTAGGTTGCATATTGATCTTATCCAGTAGTCTACCAACAAAATGGGTCAGGCTCTGGCTCTTGGCCGCTAGGCGATCATGTTCATCAGCCGTCATTGGTAGCACCTCTAGCTGTTTACGAGCAAAGTAGTTCAGCCACCACTGGTAGGTCTGCTGACTGGCCGTGCACTGGTCAATCATCAGCGGTAAATCAGCAAAGCCGCCGTTCATACCCACGCTGTCTGGTCCGAACAGTGGATGGGTTAATAGTATCTCTACGGCCATGCCCGCTAACACCTGCTGCATCACCTGAGCTGGGTAGACTTTGACTGACAAGGTATCAACCAATACTTGGCCCGGGCGAATATACTCTTTGTGCGCTTCTAATACTGCCGCAAAGGCAGAAATGGGCACAGCATAGACAATGGTCTGACTGGTATAAGCAGTCGCCAAATCGGTAGCAGCAGTGATGTTATAGGTTTGAGCAAATGCATGGGTCGCATCAGTATCGCGCCCCCATGCCTGAACAGTAAAATCAGGGCCAAACAGCTTAGCCAGTACGCCGGCAAAGCGGCCAGTGCCGATAATGGTCAGTGTAGTCGGTGATGCCATAAAGGATGAGACACTATTATCAAGCGCGCCAGACTATGAGAATCACCTTAAATATAGTTACTTCTATGGTCGAGCCTTGCCTGCTTGTTCAATTTCCTTGAGCAAATTCTGACGCTCTTCTGGCGTGAGTTCGCCACGAAACCAATTGACTAACATCACTAATGGAGCTCTATATTCCTCAAATGCAGAAAAAAATGGCTCTGCCAGCTCATCATCTTCTCGCAAGAGTTCAACTAACTGATCCATTAGTTCTACTCCTTTCTCGGATAGCTGTTCTGGGGATTGGCAGTATGCACGCCAATTAAAATTTTCTGCAGTAACTACAGGGCGTAGCTCTTGTTCTGGTCTAAACATCATAAATAAAATCAAATAGCTTACTTATAGTTTCACTATATCACACCCACAAGAGACTCAACAATTTAGCTAACACCTGGCAAAGCGGCCAGTGCCGATAATGGTCAATGTAGGCGGGATTGATGTCATATAGCTAGTATAGCAAAACCCCGCTCGCTATGGCGAACGGGGCTTGTATATGCATGTTTGATTAGACCGCAGCGGCCAAAGCCGGCGGCGGCCAATTGACGATGACGCAATCACCTTGTGACGGCAATTGATCGATCAGCTTGTGCTCCTGGATAAAGAAGCGGCGAAAGGCACCGCTATGCCCCACCAACACCACAACGGGCAAATCATCATCTGCTACTTCAGTGGCACCGTACTGGTTGGCGATTCCCTGAATAGCCGGGCCGTAGCGCCTCAGAAAATCATCCGCGGTTTCACCAAGGATATCGGAAAAGTCGAAGTGGGGATTCTGACGATGATCATACCGCGCATCCCCCTCCAGCAATTGCGATACCGGGATAGCCTGGGGGTCCTTACTCATCCCCGCCTTTTCACCCATATGAATTTCCCGCAACTTCGGGTGGATGACCAGCGGCACAACAGTCAGCTGCTGAATACGCCTTGCCAGCACCACGGCCCGCTGTAGGTCCGAACCATACACCGCCACGATACCCGGCACCGCGGCAATCTGCTGCGCCAGCGGCTCCACCGCTGCCTGACCCGCCTTGGTCAAATCAACATCGTGCTGCCCAGTCCACAACCCTCGCTGATTATAGGTTGTCTCGGTATGTGGTACCAGCATCAACCGCACTCGCTTACCTGTCGTCATACGCTACTCCTTTCTGTAATGTGAATATGACGCACGCTTATCAAAAGAACGGCAATGAATAACCCTAGCACAATAATGAAAATATTTCAATACTAACTAAAAAACCCCACATAGGTGGGATTTTTGCATATACCAGGGCCGAATCCTTTCTATCCCTAAACAAAAATAACTCCTCGCGTAGCAGCGAGAAGTTATTTTCTCGGAGTAGTCGAGGAT
>CAZJZH010000020.1:13500-15817 GCA_964550465.1 uncultured Gammaproteobacteria bacterium | reverse complement strand
CAGCGACGCAAGAAGGAGTAATTTTCTGTGCCTTCACCACCCTGTTCAACCGTGTCTAGGTTGGTAAATTCCTGACAGCCCACATTAGAAGCGTCACACTGTTCAGCCGTGCTGGCGATCAGGTAGAGCGGGAATTGTTGATTATGAAACTCAGTTGGCTGTTGTTTGTAGGTGGAGTAACCGACACAGCTGGCTGGACAGGAGTCATTGGCCGTCACTGTACCAGGGATGACTGTACCATCACGAAGCGCAGTGTACTGCTGACAGCCCACATCTTCAGCGCTACAGATCGGCGCAAAGTCATCACAGGCCGGTGGGTCAAAGTCGGTGCCGTTACACTCCAGATAGGCCGGTGGCTGCCGCAGGTAGGTCTCATTACCACTACCGTATTCACGATATGGTGAGTCGGTGTCATTTTCTTCGATCTGGACCGCGTCCAGCAAACAGTTAGTGCCAGCAGCGGTGAAGGCAAATAGTGTTTCTTTAGCACTACTGTTGTCTGGGAAAGTGTAGGTCAAACTAAAACGCTGCCAGCTAGCTAAGTAGGTGGCGTAATCAGCTGGATTGACACTACTTGGAATAAGGTTTTCCAGTTGCACAATATTGGTATCAAACTGGACTAGACTGTCAGCACTACAGTTGCGAGTAGCAAATGACAGGGTAAAGGTGCGGTTTTCTGTAGCGTAGCCCACCGGTACTGTCTGGCTGACCCGCATACTACCGCTCAACTGTGGGGCAATCACCCCCGTCCAGCTGTCAGGCGTGGTCGGGCTAGTGTCAATAGCTGGCAGATCACTAAACTGCCAACCAAAGACGGATTCTACCGCGCCAGTGCTCAGCACCTGTAGGTCTTCAAAGCTGCCGTTTTTAACCAAATTAGTACCAGAGCCAGGGTAACTACGGATAAACTCACTACAACCCTCAGCCTCATCCGTACAGCGCTCTGCGTTATTGTCTAGCAGAATAGCCCTATCATATACCTCATTAACGTCAGATCCTTCAAATTGCCACTGACCATCGCTATTAACTTGGTTACGTGAGTATAATTCACAACCAGTCACCTCAGCACTACAGTACTGGTAGTTCAAACTGTTTTTGAGGTAGGTTAACTGCTCACCATCAGCCAGCCGGGTAAAGGTCTGACAACTGGCGTACTGTTCAGAGCATTCCTCACCATCAAACCACCAGATATTACGTTCACGAGTACAGTTACCCCAGTACTTACAGCTACCATCAGGGTTTTCTACTACACAATCTTCGGTAGCCGCACAGTAATCTTGGCGCTGACCAGCGCCCAAGTAGAGCGAGCCTGGCACCACGGCGGTACACTTTTGTTGTGGTACCTTCAGCACCCAATCAGGGTCAACCAGGCCACAGTAGGAACTTTCTGGCTCTCCCCTGTCGTCAAATGTTGTATCAATTATATTACCGCTATCATCAAATCCGTCACAAATACCATTACTACCCCGTTTGTTAAATTCGCCGATAAAAAATTTCAATGACCTACGCTCACTACTCGCATCTTTCTCTACGCTGCTCTTGTACCGCTGTGCGGCTATCTCCCAGCCAGTTGGAATGACACGGGCTCGCCGCAACTTTTTCATGTTTGATATACTAATACCCTCATCATAATTAGGCTGATCGCCAGATACCGGGTCCGTAAAGCCAAAGACCGCTTGACCATCAATAAATCCCTGATCAATCGCATCCTCGAGTGTTAGTTGGTTCAACACTGCATTAGCAAACTTTTGCTCTATCGTACAATTGTACAGCGTTCGTATCGCTGGGTCATCTGGACAGGAGGCCATCTCACCCAAAATGTCAATTTCTCCGCCAATGCTAATTTTTGGCACTAACAGTGAAGCAAACGTATCTCGTGCATTACGATCACCAAACAAACTGCCGCCATAACCTGAACCCAAGCTGCCAGCTCGTGGGTCCTCTACTTCACCACATAGTAGCGATCCGTTACCATGAAACTTGTTACTTCCTGCGTCAAATGTAATAGCTTGTGGGACATCACACGGATCGTGCACCCCCCATAAGCCAGACAGCCATTTATCCATTAATTCGGCTACCAACGTATTACTAAACTGCTGAACGGCTGGGGCTAAAATAGCACCTCTAATAATAGCCCCGGTAGCAGTCGCTTGTTCAGTAGCTAACGGCTTTGAAAATAAGCCATGTTCGATAATCTTGTTGAGGTGCCCGCGCGATGTGCGGATATCACCAGAGGAGTCAAAGGCATCTACAATGTGGGTACTGTAGTCAAACTCTAGTGGCTCGACATTTACCTTAATCTGCTCAGCCTTGAATT
>CAZJZH010000020.1:3410-13490 GCA_964550465.1 uncultured Gammaproteobacteria bacterium | reverse complement strand
TCATTTAATTCAGTGAGGGCGAAAAACATGGCGCCGGCCTCTGGGGTAGTAGGGTTGAATGATAGTGACAATCGTCGCATCCACTCTTCTGGGCTCTGTTGCGCCAAAGCCGTGTAATTATCGGCAATTTCTTGCCAATCACAGACTGGCTCTGGTTCTTCTGATTGATATAAGCCAATCTGGACAAACAACTGAAAGTTTGGATCCGGGTTACAGAGGAAGGCGGAATCACCAAAAAAAGACTCTGAGAATTGCCCAATAAACTCCCCTGCTGCAGCTCCTGACACATCACGAAATACCTGCTCCATATTACGCGGATCGAAGAATGACTGCACTCCTTCAGCGCCACTAGCAACTGCCACAGCAGTTTTATGGGCTAATTTACGGCTAGACAACTCAAGCGCATTAATGAGCGCTAACGTAAAAGCTTTCTCAAGCTCTTCCTTAATAGTTAACTCAGCCAACTTTACCTGTTCCCCTCCTTGATATATCCCAACCCAACCAGCGGCATCATGAACCGCAACAGCTAATGTTTTAGTGTGAGTCAGTGCTACAAGCATCAACACTACCACCCCCATTACCACTGCTATTTTTTTGTGTCTCATCAAAAAATGACGCATAATCATCCACTAATCTAATTGCTGACCGGATCAATGTTCGCACCCTGATTGACTGGTACCTGACCAGTATCCAAGGCAATGGCCTGGAACAAGAATTGCCGTAGGAGCTCATCGTCTTTACCTTCTAGTAACTGTGGGTTAACGCCACTACTAGCCAGTAATGCTCGCAACTGCTGGCCATCCATAGCATTGATCTCTGCCACAAAGGCTTCCTGTTGCTCTGGCGTCAGATCTTGACCAATCTCCAGTGGGATATCTTCTGCTGCTGCCAGTGATTCTGGGTCAATACCGCCCTGGACTGCTTCTTGAAATGTAGCTACCAGTTCAGCGTCCCCGTACTGCTCCAGCACTGATGGGCTAAAGCCGGATTCCAGCAGCACTTGGCGCAACTCAGTCGGGTCGATGTCTGTCTGAGCCGCTAGCTGGTAGAGGGGAATGTCTTGTAGATTATCCCGCTGGCTGGTCTGTTCCTGAAAGGCAAAGACTTGGCCAAAGGGGCTAGTCTCTGTAGTTGACTCAGCGTAGTAGTCAAAGTTTTGACACTGACTACCCTCCGGACAGAGTGGGTCCTTACCGGCCTGGACTTCCTGGTTATCACTCAAGCCGTCAGAGTCACTGTCCGTCAGGTAGATACTGGTTTTGTAAATTTGCTGCTCCACCGCGTCAGACAGACCATCTCCGTCCGTATCGGTCGAGTCAATCAACTGAGCTGTCTCATCGCCACCTAAAATATCACTCAAGTCCACCGCCAATAGTTCTTCGGATGGCTGAAAGGGCTCTGTGACATTATGTGCCAACTGCCAAATACTGAGACCGAGGATCAATACCCCCACCGCTGTGGCCAAGACAATCGGTCCACGCTTCCCCTCAGTGGTTGGCCGCTGCGTCAAGTCACGACCGACTGGCACCTGATCAAACTGATCGTCAGACAGACCATCAGTAGTGACTGCACTATCTTCAGAAAATCGTCGTGGCATATACGGCAAAAGGTGTCGGCAGGTCAATCCTGAAACTACCGCACTAATACTCAAATTATACAAAATTTAGACGATGTGGTCAAAGATTTTTTACCAATGCTATCCACTGTTCCACAGCTAATTCCTGTGGCCGGGCAGTGGGTAAGATTTCCAGCTGCTGCAGGCTGTCTGTCACCTCACTTTTTGGTAGCTGCAAGCCGGCTGACAGGTTATTGACTAACGTTTTGCGTGGCGCAGCAAAGCCTATTTTGATCATCCGCCACAGCGCCTTCTCATCAACGCCAGTCGCAGCGTCAATATCGCTATATTCCTGGATATTTTTGACTGAAATTACCGCAGAATCCACCTTTGGCGCCGGCACAAAGTGATCTGCTGGCACTATACCAATCACCTCAGGCTGGCCATACAACTGGACTGATACGGCTAGCAAGCTCATCTTACCCACCGGCGCGGCCGCTCGCTGGGCCACCTCTTTTTGCACCAGCCAGGTCAGGGCCTGTGGCTTGGGTGATTGCGTTAAAAACTTGCGAAAGAGGACGTTGGTGATAAGGTACGGCACATTGGCTACCACCACATACTGCTTGGCCCCTAGTAGTTCTGCTAGCTGGCTGTTGGGCATATCGAGAATATCACCGTGGACGATAGTGACGTTATCGTACTGAGCGGTGTGCTGCCGGGCCAGGCTGACCATGGCGGCATCCTTTTCTACAGAGACTACCTTACCTGCCACCTCAGCCAGTCGCTGGGTCAACACGCCTAAGCCCGGACCAATCTCTAGCACCGCACTGTCAGCGGTCAAGTCAGTCGCCTCGATGATCATATCCAGGTCTAACGAATCAACCAAAAAATGCTGACTATGGTATTTCTTGGCAGTCAAACCCCGATCTTTTAATATCTGGGTAACAGTATGTTTGTTTGTCAGCTCAACATACATAGAAATTACTAATTAGTCATTAGTAATTGGTAATTGCACTGCTCCTTCCCGTAGCACTACTATTTTACCATCGTGCACCTTGACTAAGGTCGATACCATGGTCTGCGGCAATTGACCCGCATCGATAATAGCCGCCGGCTGGTGCTGTTGATCAGCAAACTGAGCTATGACCTCAGCAGCGCTGTACAGCGTTGGTTGACCTGAAATATTAGCTGAGGTAGCAATTAACGGCTGACCAACTGCTGCTGCTAACTGTCGTGCCGCCGCGCTGTCCGGCACGCGCACCGCGTAGTGGTCATCAACCGCCACTGACAGTGGCCCCGGCCAATACTGCTGAGCTACCTCATGCTGCTCCTCTGTCCAGGCAAAAAAGCGTTTAACTTGGGTTTCATCAGTGCAAATCAGGGTGAATTTTTGATCTGTCCGGCCTTTGATAGCTAAAATCTCATCAATAACTGCCCGGTCATCAAAACAGCCACCGAGGGCGTAAGCGGTATCAGTGGGATAAACTATCACCCCGCCGTTTGCTATCACCGTGGCAGCAACCATAATACCTGCTTGATTGTTATCTAATCGCTCCATCATAACGACACCACCCAGTAATGAATAATTAATAATGCATAATGCTTAATGAATAATTATGCAGTATGCATTATTAATTTTTATTGTGCTCCGCTTGCTGGCGCAAAAACGCCTCAATAAACGGTTCTAAATCACCATCCAACACCCCATCAACATCACTGGTCTGATAATCAGTCCGATGGTCTTTGACCATTTTGTAGGGATGCAAGACATATGACCGGACTTGATTACCCCAAGCCGCTTCAGTCAGTTGACCACGTAGCCGCTGTCGCTCTTCTTCTTGCTCAGCTTCCACATACTGCTGCAACCGCGACTGCAGAATCTGCATAGCCTTGGCTTTGTTCTGGTGCTGACTGCGTTCATTTTGACAAGTAACGGTAATACCGGTAGGCGTGTGTACAATCCGCACGGCTGAATCGGTAGTATTAACACTCTGACCACCGTGACCACCGGCCCGGAAGACATCAATACGCAAGTCTTCGTCCTGAATCTCCACACTACCCACATCACCCAGCTCAGGGATAACTTCAATAAAGGCAAACGAGGTATGGCGCATCTTTTCTGCATCAAAGGGTGAAATCCGCACCAAGCGGTGGACACCGTGCTCGGACTGCAGCCAGCCATAAGCGTAACGGCCAGTCACTTCGATCACCACGCTCTTAATGCCGGCCTGCGTACCGGATGATTGATCGAGGATAGTAGTGGTAAAACCTTTCTGTTCACAGAACCGCAGCACCATCCGCAACAACATCTCCGCCCAGTCCTGGGCATCATCCCCACCGGCACCGGCATGGATAGCCACAAGCGCACTGTCTTTGTCATACTGTCCGGCAAACAAAACAGCGAACTCCAGCTGCTCGTATTGTTTGAGTAGTTGGGCGTACTGCTGCTCAGCTTCAGTCCGTACATCTACTGACTGGTCAGCCGCGTCAGCACCAACAATTTCTGCCAATGCCGCTGCGTCATCCGCCAGCTGCTGCCAAGCAGTGATATCTTTTTGCAGATCAGCTAAGCGCTGACTGACCTGCTTGGCCATGTCCTGATCCTGCCAAAAATCCGGCTGCATGGTTTTGGCTTCCAAATCAGCCGCTTCAGTCATCATGGCCGGCAAGCCGATAATTTCCTGGGCTTGAGCGATTTTTTGCTGTAATTCTTCAACTTTTTTGACTAATTCCGCTTCTTTCATAGTGGGGTTATTGTAGCGGAAATATGGGAAAAAAGATACTAAAATCCTATTCTTTCACCGCTTTTGATGCTAAGGCTTTCCTTTCGCCACTTTTGATACCAAAAGTGGCCAAAAGCACCGGGGGGAGCATGGTCGCCGATGCATTTATCGCCTACAGATGCCTCTGACCCAGCTCGCCTCCCTGCCGCCGCTCTGCTAATCGCCCGCGGCGCTACCCGCCCAGAGGCGAGCTTCGGGCGATATGCTCCCCCCGGACCCCAGAGCACTGTGAAAAAGATATTCTTTTATAGCTTTAAGAGAATGGAATGGTTATTAAAAATGAAACTGATATTTTTTCAAATCCACCTTCCCCTCCACCACTTCCACCCCCTCCGCCATCAGCAACCGCTCCTTCTCCGGCTCTCCCCCATTAAATCCCCCCACCGCACCGTCAGCCCGAATAACACGATGGCACGGTGTTAACACCGTGCCGTCAGCTTGATCTAAAAATGTCAGTGGATTACGCTTCATGGCTGTGCCAACTGCTCGGGCTGCTCCCGGTCGCCCAGCCGCTGCCGCCACCGCGCCATAGGTAGTGACCCGCCCAGCCGGTACTCGTCGCACCACAGTATAGACACGCTCAGTGAACGTAGTCATTACTGCAACGGATTACCCACCTCTAATATTGGCTGCACGGCGCCCCACTGCCGTAGCATATCTTCAACCACTGGTGGTAAATAAATAACTGCCAGGATAATCGGGATGAGGATGATAATAAAGCGGACCGTATTCATGATACGCATAATCAACAGGTGGCGCTCCATTTTTTTGACCGCCACCTGCAGTTGTTCAATACTCTGTTGTTGCTGCCGCAGACCGGCAGCGATGTCTTCTTGATTCATCAAATACTAACTAACTAATGCCAGCATAGCCTGAAACTCCTGTTCCCGACGATGCTCTTCACGGTAGAGCAAATAGACCTTAGCTACTTTCAGTTGATCATGCGCTACTAACTGCTGCGCTACCACGTCTTTGATCGTATCAACCGTTGGTGGTGACTGTGACTGGTATTGACTCCGTATCTGTCCGGTCACTGCCGCAGTAATAGTCTCGGCCAGCGTAGCATCAAGCTGCCGGACAGTCTCCATGGCCTTCATGATGGTATAGGTAATCTTTTCTGGCGCGTATGGTTCGATTTCGCCATTGCGCTTAACCACGTGCATGGCTGTGTTGTCTGTAGTCATATGGTTTTGTTTTAATTTTAGTTTTTTGATTATTTTTTTGACTTGGTAGTCTTTTTTTTGGTGGTCAGTAGCTCATCAACTGCTCCCTGAAATGCCTCCGGATCATCAAAGGCCTGGTAGACCGAGGCGAAACGAATGTAGCCCACTTTATCGACCCGTCGCAGCGACTGCATAATAATTTGACCAATCTGGGTACTGGTAATTTCGCCGCCCTTGGCCTTGACTTGGATATCCCGCTCAATCCGGGTCAGTAATTTTTGAAATTGCTCTTGATCAATTGGCCGCTTCTCCAGCGCTCGCCGTAAGCCGTGCTCGATTTTTTCTTTGTCGTAACTTTCTTTATCACCACTGCGCTTGACCACTGTCAGCCCCAAGATTTCCACCTGCTCATTGGTCGAAAAACGAAAGTCACACTTAAGGCACTCCCGGCGGCGGCGGATGGACATATCATCAATACCGGTGCGCGAATCAATCACGCGGGTATCAGGGTGGCTACAGGCCGGGCATTTCATACTGGCAGTTACTTAGTATAAACAAGTGCTATCATCTCAGGCCGTTAGCGGCCCTGAACGGAAAAAGCCCCCTATAACGCCATACCTGAGCCAATATAGCGCTCAGCTGGTGTCACAAAATATGGGTGCTCTGCATTGATCACAATATGTTGTGTTTCTACTTACATTGTACCACTATATATAGTAAAGTCAAGTTTTTAGCAGTGGCCGATTTTTTGCCGTAACTAGGCGACTTTTCTGAGTGTCGTTTTTTGTTGTATTTCAGGCTGTGACACTCTGCCTGTGGAAAAATACTTGTACCAGCACTAGAACTGTTATAAAATGAACTATGGTTCATTTTGAGTTGAAATGGTTGTCGTATTTCATACGACACCTCCATATTGTGTGGTCACCCTGGGCAATCTTTGCTGGAGAGCCAAGGTGACCGGGTGGGTGTCTTGACCTACAGCCGAAACGGCGATCCTCCGAGAAGGTAGGAGGCCTGGTAACTTCGCTACCTTCTCTATTATGTGAGGCCGCTGTCGCAGCCCACGGTTGACAGTGCTGTGTAAAGGCGACGGGTCGAGACTGAGTGCGCAAAGACCGTCGGGGGGGTTACCCCCCCCGGCGGTCGATGTTGCCCTAATTAGCTCTTTCAGAAGCAATGCTTTCAGTTCGTGAGGCATGTTTGGCCTTCCTTTTCGAATGGGTTGCTGGACGTTGCTTCGCGATAGCTGGCGTTGGTCTTGACCACCAACGTCGACACACCCTACGGAGCTCTTCGGAGCTCCTTTTTAATTGGCAAATAATTGTTGTAGTGCGGCCACGCAGGCCTGCTGATCCCCGGCCGTAAATAATAGCCCGGTTTTCCCCTCAGTAATAAATTCCGGTATGCCGCCAACAGCCGCCGCCACTACCGGCATAGCCTGTTGTAATGATAGTGGACTAATGGTCGGCGCGTTTTCATAGCATAGGGACGGCACCACCACCGCGTCCGCGTGATCAATCGCCTGTTTAACCTCAGCTAATGACTGACGACCAATGGCAGTGATACGTGCATCAGCTGCGACACGCTGCTGCAGCTGCTGCTGTTGTGGTCCGTCCCCAATAACCGTTAACTGCCAATCCAGCGATGATGCGTGCAGTACTTCAATCAACCACAGCGCACCTTTGTGAGCCGCTAACTGTCCAACAAACAGCAAGCGTAGTGGGCCATCAACCTGGACTGGTAACAATACCTGCTGCGGCAGCTGCACGCCAAAACCCGGCTGGACCACCGCCTGGCTACCACGAAAAAACTGTCGCTGCTGGTAAAAGCGCAGCAACCAGCGTGATGGTGACACCACTTCTGTTGGCTTACCTACGAACCAGCGGCAGATACTGGCGTACAATCGTATCCACCACCGCCCCAGCACCGCCTCTTGTCCTACCAGCAGCAAACCTGACGGCACCACTAGCTGGACATCGTGCAGCACCTGAACAGTCTTACGACCACCGGCCTGGGCGGCTCGCCAACTGGTGTAACCGATACCCTTGACGGTGTGTGTCTCGACCAAGTCTGGCCGCTCTTGCCGAAGGATGCGTCGAATCAACCAAGCACTGTGCAGATTGAACATATCAATCAGATGCCACAGCGCTCGCCACCAGCTTGGCTGGTGATCAATAGTTAAAATAGAAAAAATATTGAGAGGGTACCAGCGGTAGACTGTCACTCCTTCAATGACTGATTGCTGTGGTGACAGTGACTGCCAGCCTCGCCAAGGACCAGCGGTCAACACTACCACCTCATGTCCGGCTGCTTGGTATTCAGTAATCCGCTGCTGCACCACCACCTCAGCCCCACCTTTGCGGTAGGGTGTAAAAATACTGGTGATGATAGCAACCTTCATGACACTCTCAATACACCTAGGTAAACAATGAACGATACAGTTGGTCGATCTGCTCAACCACCCCGCGCCAGGTATAGTGCTGCTGTACTTTCTCTAGCCCGGCTTGACCCAGCTGTGCGGCTTGTTGCTGGTCAGTCAAAATCATCTCAATCTTAGTCCGCAAATCAGCCACATTACCCGGGTCAATCAAAAAACCGGTGGTGCCGTCATCAATGACAGTCCGCACCCCGGCTAATCGAGAACCGATCACTGGCTTGGCACAGGCCATGGCTTCGACATAGACCAAACCAAAGGCTTCTGACTTATCAGTTGACGGCAAGACAAAGACATCACAGAGGTTGTAATAGTCAGCTAAATCAAAGTCGCTGACATAACCGACAAAATGGACTCGGTCGCTGATACCATACTGGTTAGCTAGTTTTTGGTACTGCTGCTGCAACGGCCCCCGCCCCACTACTAGCAGATGCGCCGGCTGGGCTAAGCTGCCCATAGCCTCCAGCAACAAGTGCAGTCCCTTAAAATAATGGGCCTGGTCTAGGGCGGCTACAAACAGCATGATTGGCTCATCAGGGCCAATACCGTACTGCTGGCGCAGCTCAGAGCGCTCTGGTCGCGGATGAAAAATTTTCACATTAGCCCCCAATGGAATTTCTGTAAATAACGCTTCATTATTAGCCAAAAAATCAGCCACGTCACCTGACTGAGCGTAATCATACGAGGTGACGATTATTTTATCAGCTGATGACAATACCCACGGCATCAGATATTTCTTATGCCAAGCAAAGTATTGTGACCGCCAGCCACCCTCCCCCACCACATCCATCTCATAGGTAATCACTAGTTTAACTTTTCGTGCCCACAGCCGCTTGGCCAGCGCCACTAGAACATCACTGCCAAAAAACGGGTAGTGCAAATGAACCACGTCAAATTGATTCAGTCGCCACAGCAGTTGGATCAAGACCGAGGCATTACCCAGTGACAGCAGCGGTGACAGCCCGGCAATAGTAAAGTTGTGCATCTTCATCTCTGCTCGTTTGCGTCGTGGGGTATAGACCGTCACATCGTGTCCGAGCTTAGATAGTTCCAAACTATAATGAAAGGCCACGTTACCCATGCCGCCTTTGTAGGGAGGAAATGTTGACACTACTTGTGCTACTTTCATACAATCAATCGTTTGATGACAAACCAATAGGCCTGCATGATGGGGTTAGCCACCAGTCGCAAGAATGGATTATCAATGGCTTGGAAATCAATCCGGTCAGTCAGTCGCGGCGCTAGCTGCCGGTCACTGCGTTGTCGTAACTGTTGAATGGCCCGGCGCTTACGTAGCAGGTAGGGCCAATTACCTGGCCACAGCAGCCAGCCATAGACTCGCAGTTTCTGACCAATCCAACCACCTTTAAGGGCAAATAACAAACTACCCAGCTCCATTACCACTAGCATAGGACTGATCAGAATGATCGTCAACAGACTGTAACTAGCCAACAACCAGATAGCTCGGTTGCGCTCCATCCAGTAGTATTTGGTGATGCTGCGGGAAAACTCATACTTATGAATCACTACCGCCTCTGTAGCTAAGTAAAGCGGGTAGCCAGCCAGCACAATACGCCAGGATAAATCTAAATCATCATGGTACATGAAAAATTTCTCATCAAATAATCCCACCTGGTCCAAGACTGATTTACGCAGTAACATGGCCGCACCGGAGGCCGTGGTAATAGCCGGATCATTTTGACACTGATCGGCTACGTCATTCCACTGACGATAGCCACCGTCTGACAATCCATAGCCCAAATAGTGCAACTGGTTACCAACACTATTAATGGTCTGGCCATCAGGCAACATCAGTCGCGCCTGGATGACGCCCCAATCTTTTTTAGCATTGGCGCTATCAACCAACCGGCGCAGTCCATCAGAGGGCACTACCGTGTCCATGTTGAGCAGCAAGACATGCTCATAACCTTGATCAAAAGCATAGCGCATACCATCGTTGTTGCCCTTAGCAAAGCCGTCATTGTGTTCGTTGGTCACCAGCACCGCCTCTGGCGCTAGTTGCTTGATGGTCGCCTGTGACTGCGGCGTTGTCTGGTTATCAACAATCACCAACAAAAAATCACCCTGCCAATCTTGCGATCGCAGGCTGTCGACACACTCGGCCAGGTAGCGGTCAGCGTAATC
>CAZJZH010000020.1:0-3400 GCA_964550465.1 uncultured Gammaproteobacteria bacterium | reverse complement strand
GCTAGACGATCAATCATAGAAAATTATTCCTGCTCATCATCTTCGGTTGGCTGTAATGCTACTGCTCGCGTCAAAGTAGTGATGTCCTGATGAATACGCTCCAACGACACGAGAATGCGAAAAACAGCATAAAACAGAGCTAAGACCGACAGGTAGACCAGCAAATCAGCTCCACGCTCTACGCCCACTAGTTGCGCTAGACCATCAGTAGCTTGCGGCCAGGCTACGGCTGCTGCCACCACCAACCAAAAAATCCACCAGCCAATCAACTCGCGGCCACGCAGGTCTTTGCGCACATACCGCATGGTAGTCCGTCCTAGGACAAAAATAATGAAGATGAAGATGACAATCTGGATGTACATAGACTAACTACCAAATAATGTTCGCTTCAATAAATCTCGGATAATCCGCCAGCTGCTGCCGATGCTTTGGCCGTAGTGGTGGTAGAGAATCTCGACCGGTACCTCCGTGTAGCGCAGACCGAGGTGAGCAATCTGACTACTGATCTCTGAATTATGCGCCATGCGGTCCTGCGTAATACGAATCTGTTGAGCAGCGCTGCGTGACAGGACTCGGGTGCCGTTGTGTAAGTCAGTTAACGGTAGACCAATAAACAAGTTGTGCCACGGAATAACAACTCGAAAGAATAACCGTTTACTCCATGGCAGATGCTGCTGCTTACCCAAAAAACGTGAACCGATCACCACATCAGCTTTACCCTGCTCAATCGGCGCTGTCCACTCAGGGATTTCCTTAGCTTGGTGCTGACCATCAGCATCAAAGTGAACAATGATATCTGCCCCCGCAGCCACGGCGTAGTCTGTGCCGGTCTGTAGAGCAGCGCCCTGACCACGATTAATCGGGTGCTGGAGCACTACTACCCCACTGCGCTGTGCGGTAGCAGTAGTCGCATCGGTTGAACCATCATCCACCACCACAATCTGCTCAGCCGGTAGTTGCGTTACCAGGTCAGCAATAACCTGACCAATCTGCCCCGCTTCGTTGTAGGCCGGCACGACCGCAAAAATCCGCATGACTGTTGCTTATACGGTATCACGGATAATCCCCTTCTCCGCCTTAGTGTAATCAATCGTCTGCTGTAAGCCGTTTTCTAGGGTAATGACCGGTAACCAGCCCAGCTGCTCTTTGGCACGAGTAATGTCTGGCAACCCCAGTGGCGACATAAAGTCTAGCGGCTGCTCAAAAACCACCTTCGATGACGATCCGGTCATGGTAATAATCTGCTGCGCCACCTCGCCTAGGTTATAATCTGTCGGATTACCCAGGTTAATCGGCCCCGCTTCTGGGGACTCCATCATACTAATAGCGCCATCAATGACGTCTGATACATAGACCAGCGAGGTGGAGAACTGCTCATCGCCATAGACCACCAAATCCTTGCCATCCAGGGCATCGGTAATGAAGTCTGGAATCATCTGGCCATCGAACAGCTGCATCCGTGGACCATAGGCCCGGAAGACGCGGACAATCTTGGTGTCCAGGCCATAGACCTGCCGATAAGTAGCCACCGCCGTTTCAGCAAAGCGACGACCTTCATCGTAACAGGCTCGTGGTGACAGTAGGTCAACACAGCCAACATGATCTTCACTGAAAAATTTCTCATCAGCCTGCCGTGGTCCATAGACCACTGATGATGAAAAGTGGAGGAACTTAGCATTGTACTGCCGGGCTACTTCCAGCGCGTTACGCGTCCCCCATGAAGTGGTCTCTAAGGTAGCAATGCGGTGCTGTTCAAATTCTTTGGCTGATGTGGGTACGGCTAAATTGTACACCTCGGCGATACCATAGGTGGTCAGACGCAACGATTCTAGCTCTGGGAATTGTGTTAGGTCTAATGGCTCGACCATGTCGTGCTTCAAAAACTTAAACTGTGGGTTGCGCAGCAAGTGATCAATATTTGACTGCGAGCCAGATGAAAAATTATCAACACAAATCACATTGTGGTGCTCAACCAGAGCGTCACAGAGGTGTGAACCGAGAAAGCCGGCCCCACCAATAACTAAAATATTCTTTTTTGTAGCTGTAGCCATAAACTTATTTATTTAGAAGATATACCAAATGTCCACCGGTGGTGCAGGCTGAAGGTGACAACTGCCGCTACCACAATAGCCACACCTTTAACCAATAAATCATGCCAACCGAACTGAGACACCCCTATCCACAGTATCAGTTCGACAATCAGTAAGCCCATCAAACTGACCATCACAAATCGTTTGTACTGACGGTCAATAGCCTCTTTAGTCAGATTGGCTTTAAAGGTCCAGGAGCGATTGACGACGAAGCTATACAGATTGGCCCCAAACCACGCGATGGCATTGGCCAGGAGGTACTGCTCTGCCCAAAAGGCTGACAGTCGAGTTAGTGACAGGTATATCAAAAAATCAATCACTGTATTACTCACCCCTACCAATCCAAACTTGCTCAAGACCCACCACCAAGACTGTCGCATGGTCATAGGACGCTTAGTCTATTATAGCAACTGTCGCCCCCGTCGGATACTCTTGACTAATATCTACAAACATAGCTTCGTTGCGGTGAGACCAAATACCCATACGCCCATCCGTGGTCACCCCAGTCAGCTGATCTATGCCTCTAGCCAGACTATCACCCACAGCCAATCTGTCCAGTGGCTGATCAAGACTATATGGCGCTGTTTTGGCCGCACCATACTGATCAAACACCTGCAGCTGTGTAGTGCCTGGCACCAGGGTAATTACTTCTGTTTGTGGATCAGCGTCAATATTGCCCGTTGCTACCAGTAGGCCGTCTCGGCGTGACTGCTGCCCAGCAAAGAACTGGCTATGGACAGCGCCGCTGTCATCAAAAATCCGTACCTGCGGCCCGCCACCGGATAATGGCGCAGTAATGATTTCTGCTTGACCATCTAAATCTACATCACCCACCGCTAGACTAATGCCACCGCGGAAGCCGCTGGCATAGGCGGGAAAGGCTGCTTGCAGCTGTCCACTCAGATCAAAAATGCGAATATCCGGCCCAGCACCGGTCGCTGGTGCACTAACAATCTCCTCAATACCATCACCATCAACATCACCCACTGCTACACTGACCCCACCGCGAAAATCTTGATCAAAGGCAAAGAACTGTCCTAGCAACTGACCGGTTTGACTAAATATGCGGACGTGCGGTCCCCCACCGGCACCCGGCGCAGTGACAATATCAATCACGCCATCCCCGGTCACATCGCCGGTAGCCACATTGACTCCACCACGAAAACTCTCTGCGTAGGCTAGAAATTCATGCTGCACCAAATTTGTTTGATCATATACTTGCACTACCGGCCGCGCGCCAGCAGCGGCCGCTTGAACGGTGCCAAAATCAACCAGGGCTGTGCTGCGGGTAAAGCGGCCGGTGGGCAGTA
>CAZJZH010000019.1:13274-15926 GCA_964550465.1 uncultured Gammaproteobacteria bacterium | reverse complement strand
TGGCTGGGGCGGAGGGATTCGAACCCCCGAATGCATGGACCAAAACCATGTGCCTTACCACTTGGCGACGCCCCAATAAACTAGCCCCTATTCTACCGACCCAAGCGGCGTACGTCAAGGTTAGACCCGCAAATAGCGTCGCGTCGCAGTCAAACTGGCTACGACGTTGAGCAGCACCACAGCCGCTAACTGCAGGCCAAAAATAGTCAAGAAGTGTTGATTGAAGTACTGGATAATCTGAATCGTGCCGGCACCGAAGAACTGATTGAAGAACGGCTGGATCAGGCCAAACAATGGATAGAGCACGGCAATAGTCACCAGCACACTGATGATGGCGTAGATAATGGCGCTGGCCACAAACGGTAGCCGGACAAACCAGTTAGTGGCCCCAACCAACTTCTCGATGGTGATTTCTTCACGGTGGGTATAGATGGCCACCCGAATAGTGTTAAAGACAATCAAACCGGAAATAACCGAGAAGAAGATAATAAAGCCCCACACCACCTGCTTGCCCGTATCAATCCAGTTAGAGATGGTACCAATAATCTGCTGACGATCTTGGTACTCTTTGTGTTCGATATACTGGTTAAAGTCAGTTCGATCCAAGGCCGCTAAGATTTCTGGGTAGACATCGAGGTTACGCGCTTTGACTCGCAGGGAGGCCCCCAGTGGATTGTCTGACAGTTCATCAACCGCGCTGATAATGACATCATCATCAGAAAAATTACTACGAAAGTCAGCTAAGGCTTGCTCCGGCGAGACATATTCAACAGTCGCGACCTCTGGCAGACTAGACAGGTACTGCCGGATAGACAATACTTGATCTTCATCAACGCCAGGCTTGAAGTAGACACTGACATCGACACGCTCCTCTACTAGATCAATAGCCGTATTAGCCAAGACATTAAAAATCACCAGGACATTGATAGATAACAGCGTCAGGACGAGAATACTAATCGTCACCACCGACAACCAAATGTTGCGGACAAAATCTTGAAAGGCAAAGTTGAGGACGCGTAAAAAATAAGCCATAGACTAAGACAAAACGTATTTACCGTGTTTTTGATCACTGACAATCTCTCCCCCATCCATCTGAATAACCCGCTTCTTAACATAGTTAACCGCGTCCGGATCATGCGTCACCAGTAGCACCGTCGTACCAAATTCATTAATCCGCAGCAGTAAATCAATAATCTCCCGCGAGGTGACGGTGTCCAGGTTACCGGTCGGTTCATCAGCTACCAGAATCTTTGGCCGGTGTACCAGGGCCCGGGCAATAGCCACTCGTTGGGCCTCACCGCCAGACAGCTCCCGCGGATAGCGCTCAGCCTTACCATCGAGACCCACAATCTTCAGCATCTGCGGCACGATGGTGCTGATACGCTTACTACTGGTACCACAAACCTCCAGAGCAAAGGCGACGTTTTCATAAGCCGTCTTCTGCGGTAACAGTTTAAAATCTTGAAAGACCACCCCAATCTGACGACGCAAAAATGGCACTTCGCTCTGGCGAATGTCAGTAATATCCCAACCACCGACCACAATCTGTCCCTCATCCGGCCGCTGATCAGCAATCAACAACTTCACCAGGGTGGTCTTACCGGTACCACTCTGGCCAACAATAGAGACAAACTCCTTGGGCGCGATATGCAACGTCACATTGTGCACAGCCGCCCGATCAGTACCCTTATATTTTTTGCTGATATTGCGAAAGTGAATCATAGGCTGAGGGGCTCAACATCGACGTTGATCAGGCCAGCTCCCAATGGCGCTAGTTTTTCAAAAGCCACGACGTCTAGATCAATCACCCGGTCAGGGTGAATACTACGATCCGGGCCATAGTCGTTAATGGTCACATCCACAAACTTACCACTGTACTGGCTGGTCACTCGCACCACTGATCCTTTAGGGAAGTCTGGTGAAGCAGCGCAGTCACAGTCTTTATAGGCATACCACGAAGCCACCCCACTGGTCATCACCTCTTCACCGACCACCAGGAAGCGAGCGTAGGGCAAGTGAAAAAAGGCTCGCATCAACTGTTTATTCTCAACTGTTACTAGTTGACTAGGAATCTCTTGCCACTCCGTACCATTCCAGAAAACCACTTTCTTCGGATACGGCAAATCCTGATACTCCATCTGGACAATCACTGGCGCGGTGCCATCATAGGCCGTCTTATCAACCACATCAAACTCCCAGTAATCACTCAGTGCCACCCAGCCCTCTGGTAGTACCGGCGCAGCCGCAAAATCCCTCCGCTTCAACACAAAATCAGTTGGCCCAGACAAGACATCTGGGAAAATACCTAAACGAAAGTCATTACTAGGTGAAGCAATAGTATAGCCTTTGCTAATGAGCTCCGCATCAAACGGCACCGTGTAGACATCAACCTCATTCAAGGTGACTGCGTTAGTGGTGTACGGCAGCACTAACAGTGCCGCCGCGCTCAGTACCATCGTTGCTTTTTGCCACATTTTCATATATACTCGGTCGTGTTTGTTGCCCTCCTGCCCACCTCTATTAGGCTGCGCCAATGAGTCGGGCAAGTGTTACAATGTATTTATTGATAACTTGCGGGCGTCGTATAATGGTTATTATGCTAGCTTCCTCCTCCTACGCCCCACAAAGTGGGACTGCGGAGGACAGGCAAGC
>CAZJZH010000019.1:4274-13264 GCA_964550465.1 uncultured Gammaproteobacteria bacterium | reverse complement strand
AGCTAGAGACCCTGTCAATTTACTTCCCGAGCGAGATTCGTACAGTGGTAGTACGCTAGCTTCCCAAGCTAGAAAGGCGGGTTCGATTCCCGTATCTCGCTTTTGCCACCGTAGCTCAGTTGGTAGAGCAGTCCCTTCGTAAGGGAAAGGTCGCCAGTTCAAATCTGGCCGGTGGCTCCAGGATACCTGTGGTAAAACTCCTCCGGTTACTATCCGTGAGGAGTTTTATGTACCCTCCAGTACTGTCTAGGCTGACGGTTCGTAATAAATCTGTACATCGCCCGTATCGCGAGCTGTCTGTAACTGCGTAGCCAGTGTTGGGAAGTTAATCAAGATATGCCGCACGCGTACCTGCTCAGGTGTCTCTCCTTCAGCTGCTTGTTTTTCCTCTACCTTGATAATGTGGTAGCCGTACTGTGTTTCAAACAGCTCACTAATCTCTCCTGGTTCTAGAGTAAAGGCTGTCTCTTCAAAGTCAGGAATCTGGCTAAACTCACCGCGACCAAACCAATCCAACTGCCCACCATCAGCGGCCGTTAACTCATCTTCACTCCATACACCAGCTACGGCAGCAAAGTCAGCTCCTTCAGCCATAGCAGCAGCATAAGCTTCTTGGGCCCGCTGACGGGTAGCATCCCGCAGTTCTGGATCCACCGCCACGGCAGCAGCTACTTTTTCTTGCAAAATATTGGTGGCAATCACTCGTTCCTTCAGCTCTGCTACTGACATGCCATAGACCTGTTCAATCGTCTGGATGGCTTCTTCTTCACTGGCAAACTCTGGCAAAATATTCTGTTGCCACTCTTGTTCAATTTCAATATCACTGACTGACAAATCATACTGAGCTGCTAACTGCTCAACCAAGGTCAGGTTAATCAGCTGGTCCAGCACGCTTTGTTGCAACGTAGCATCATCTGGTGGCACAGCACCCAGCGGGATACCGTTCGCCTCAGCATTAGCAAAGTAATACTGCAGCGCCTGGTAATCTTCTTCAAATTCGGCATAGCTAATCCGCTCACCATTAACCACCGCTACGGGCTTGACCGTCTGGACCCAGTTGGCACCATTACCGCCAACAAAAAAGTAGACCGCCAAACCAATGGCCGCGATCAAACCAACCGCTGCGATAATCCACATCAAAATCTTACCGGGCTGGAAAGATTCAGTTGGTGTCTCTGGCGCTGTTTCATGAGCGGTCATCTCTTCATCAACCGGCTGCTGCACCGGCATATCCTCCTGTGGTGTTGGATTCATCTCCTCTGACATAAATATATCTTCAATAATTAAATATCTTCAGCGGGCGCTGGCTCGTGGACAAAGAAGTACCGCCACCAGCGCACTGGGTTTGAGACTGCTTCTTCTGCCCCGTCAATGCTAATGACAGCCGCATCATGACCTTCGACCACCACCACTTCCTCACCCGGCTTTTTTAGGCCCAAATTGAGGCGAGCTTCTTCCTCGGTGAAGGTCTGGGTTTCTAAGTACTCAATCAAATCGCTGAATTGTTGACTCTGGGATTCTACAGTAGCGATTTCTGACTCCAGCTGGTCAATCTGCTGCTGTAAGGCGTAGCGCTGCAGAAAGGCCCGGGCTGTCACCAACAGCAAACAAATCAACAGTGCTAGCAGGACTAGCATGACGATTTTTGACTTGATAATGCGCAACAGCCAGGTCATAGCGATGATTGCAGTATAGCACGATTAGGCGTCACTGTCAGCCTGCTGACTACGAGCCAACCGCTTAGCTTTGCGATAGGCCCGATAGCCTGGGTCAACCTTGCTGAGCAGCTTGCGAAAGGCGGCCGCGCCAATCTGTTCTTTGACTGCCAACAGCGCCGTAGCCAGCTCCTCTGGTGACTGGACAGTCACTACGCCGGCTGACGGGGCTGCTGTCTGTGCAGGTGTGTCGGCCTGTAAACGAGCGGCTAGTTGTTCTGGTCGTTTAACAGGGCCAAAGCGAATACGCTGACCACTATCAGCTGATTGGTAGATGAGCGTGCCGTATTTAAACATAGTCTGCCACAATCCGTGCTGCTCAACATGGACATCTGCCACCGTGTCCCGCGGTGTTTCAGAAATGACCTGGCTAAACAATCCTTGGCGATCAGCATCAACCAGCTGACGCGTGGTGATGATCAGCGCCGTATTCTGCCAACGGATAATCCGTCTGGCCGCCACCCACAGACCAATAATCATCAAGATGCCGAACAGTATCGGGCCCCACCGTTGCCAGGTTAACAAGGGGAAGAGTAAAAAGAACGGCAAGAAAAAGGCGATGGCCGCCACCAGCCACTGACCCCACAGGGCCGGTGCCCACTGGCGAACCACCAGCTGAATACGCTCCCCTGGCTGTAATGGTATACGTTTTATCAGACGCTGAGCTTTCATAGGTATTATGCGGTCAGACGAAAACGATCAAAGAATACATAGACTTGTTTGGTCACTTCTACCACTATGACATTAAAGACGCCAAAGCCCACTAACCACACCCACGCCTGCCAATCAATAGCGACGGTACCGAGTACAGACTGCAAGAACGGCGCGTAGACCGCTGCTACCATCAACACCATATTAAGCATAATAGCGCCGTTGAGGTACCAATTGGCAAACGGGTTGTAGCGCCATATTGGTTGACGGAGCGAACGGCAGGCAAAGACAAAGAAGACCGAATCAATAGCAATGGCAATAAACATAATGGTGCGGATATACTCCAACGAGTAGACCTGCTGATGATACAGCCACCAGAAGACGCTAACCAGAACCAGATTAGAAAAAATGGCGATACTGGCAATGAGAATAGTCATGTTACGATCGATAATAGGCACATCGCGCCCCCGCGGCTTTGCTTGCATCACAGTTGGGTCTTCCGGATCAGCTGCCAGCGCTAGGGCCGGCAAGCCATCCTCAACAATATTAACCCACAAAATCTGGACCGCCAACACGGGCAGTGGCAGCCCCACAATAATAGCCCCGGCAATCAAGATAAGCTCAGAAAACCCACCAGACAGCAGGTACAGCACCACTTTACGGATATTATCAAAAATCGCCCGGCCACCACGGATGGCGCTGACGATGGTAGAAAAGGCGTCGTTGAGCAGGACTAGGTCGGCTGTTTCTTTGGCCACATCAGTACCAGAACCAACCGCCACGCCAATATCAGCTGCTTTGAGGGCCGGCGCGTCATTGACCCCATCGCCAGTCATAGCCACCACCTCTCCCTGTTGCTGTAGTTGTTGGACAATACGCATTTTGTGTCGCGGCTCTACTCGAGCAAAGACACTGGCTCGCTTGACAGCCGCCGCAAAGCCTCGCTCATCTAGGGCGTCAAGGTCACTGCCTTCATAGACTTGCGTCTTACCAGTTGGTAATCCCAGTTGCTTGGCGATACTGATGGCTGTCACTAAATGATCACCGGTGATCATAACTGGCCGAATGCCAGCCCGCTGAGCAGTGGCGATGGTTTCTTTACTGTCTTGCCGCAAGGGATCTGCTAGGGCAAAGAGTCCGATCAACACCAGGTCATCCAACGCCCCGGCGATTTTCTGCCGAGCAGACACGCCAGGCTTATAGGCTACTGCCAACACCCGCAGGCCATCTTGCCCCAGCGCTGTTATCTGCTTGGCAATACGCTGCTGATCAGTCGCCGTCATAGCCTTATTGGCCTTGCCATCAAAAATACGCCCAGTCATACCCAGCACCACCTCCGGCGCACCCTTAACAAACAGTGTTCGCCCCGTACCAAAGCCGGCATGGAGGGTGGCCATGTATTTTTGCTCGGAATTAAAAGGAATCTCGTTGACTCGAGGGACATCTGTCCGTAGCTGCTGGTAGTCCATACCAATAGCCTCAGCCGCAATCAGAAAAGCCTGTTCGGTAGTGTCACCAATCAGCTGCTGACTGCCGTCTGGTTGCGTCTGGATGGCACTATCGTTACATAATGTGGCCGCCTGCAGCCCTAGGCTGATGCCATCAGCTGGTTTTTCTAGCTGGTCAGTCACTTTCCCGGCCGCGCTGACAAATTTAGCGACGCGCATAGTGCCCTCTGTCAGGGTGCCGGTTTTATCAGTACAGATGACTGTGGTACCACCCAGTGTCTCAGCGGCAATCAGGCGCCGCACCAGTGCCTGTTGGCGCAGAATCTTCTGCATGCCAATAACTAAAATAACCGTCAGGGCCACTACTAGTCCCTCCGGAATAGCCGCTACCGCCACTGCCACGCTGATGACAAACATTTCTATAGCTTCTCGACCACGCAGTAACCCAATAGTAAAGAGTAACGTGGTTAAAACGCCAACCATGATCGCCAGCCACTGAGCCACTTTGCGCAGCTTGTACTGCAACGGCGTCTCTTCTTCACCACCACCTTGGACCAACGAAGCAATATGACCAATCTCTGTCTGCTGCCCGGTGCCTACCACTACCGCCATAGCTCGCCCCCGAGCAATGGCAGTCCCCATATAGACCATATTTTCTCGGTCCGCTACGCCCGCATCAGCACTGGTGGGCTCGGTGTTTTTGGTCGAAGGGCTAGACTCCCCCGTCAGGGCCGCTTCAACTACCTGGACATCATGGACATCAATTAAACGAGCATCAGCCGGTACTTTATTACCCGCCTCCAAGGCAATAATATCCCCCGGCACCAGTTGATGTGTATCCACCAGCTGTTGACGCCCGTCACGAATGACCTGGGCTTGGTAGTGAATAATGCTCTGTAATTTTTCTAAGGCGTTATTGGCTTTATTTTCCTGAATAAAGCCAATGACTGTGTTAATCAAGACGATGATAAAAATAAACAGCGCGTCCACGTGCTCGCCTAAAGCAAACGACACGGCAGCCGCCAAAAACAAAATCCACACCAGTGGACTCTTAACCTGGTTGAGGAGAATTTTCAGTGGGGTTAAACGGCGGCGGCGAGGCAAGGCATTAGCACCGTAGTGCTTCAGCCGCGCCGCTGCCTCCGCAGCAGACAGTCCCTGGGCTGTTGTCTGGAGTGATTGCAATGTTTTGGCAACAGTAAAATGGTGCCAAGCCTTGGCGTGTTCCATAGCCGTATTATAGCACAATCATGTTGCCTATCGTCACTGATAGACAAAATGAAAAACGCCACTCCGCGGTGGAATGGCGTCTGTGGCGGTAGAGACGTGACGCCTCTACACGAGATGGAGCATCCGCTGAGCATCGGGTTGCAGCTCCGGATGATCCGGGCGGACTCCCGCGCCTTGCACGAAGCGGCGGAAAACGGGGTCAGCGAGATCAGTCGGCAAGTCGAGCGCCTCAGCTGCCACCGGCAAATCAACAGTGCGTACGCGGCGAGCAGCTGTCAGTTGACCCAGTTCCTCCGGGTCAGTGGCATTGTTGGCTTCGACGTCAGCCTTGATGGTGTGGATGATGTGAGGAAGTTGTTCAACCTCTTTGGAACGACTGTTCATTGGGGAGTACCTCCATGTGTACGATTGGGGGGAGAAAAGAGCTTGTGGGGACCACATAGTCTTCACCGTACGGAGTTTTTTCCATATGGTCAAGGGTGGCTGTGGAAAAAGTAGTACCCTGCTTCATTCATGAAGCAGGGTATGGTGTGCGATCGTTTTATTTAGGCTGACAGAGCGGGCTGGTGACGTCGCTCCTTCATGCCAGCGCAAAACTGCCGATAAGCTGGGTTATCATCGCTAGGCTCAATGCCCAACCGATCTGCTATCAGCGGCCTATCACTGGGACGGCGGTTGAACTGAGCGGCAATACGACCTTTTTCACGTGGATCCGTGGCTTCTGCCCGTTTAATTAACGCTTGAATGATCCGCCAATTCTCCGGCATACCCCTATGTACATCATAACTCACTACCTCATCCTCCATTGATGATTATCAAATGTACCGTGACACACTCTATCATGCTATAGCTATATGTACAAGAGAAACTAAACACCACGTCGCTGGCCAGCGACGTGGTGATAGGTATAGATTATACTCTACTCTGTTGGAGCGCTAGTTCGACAACGTACCGCCAGCTACCCGAGTGTATGGTAGCGCCACTCCATTAATCGTTTCCCCATTGGTACCATCATTCCATTCAAAGTGACCATCATTAATAGAACCAAGCTTGGTCTGTAGATAGTCACCCGCCGCACCAGCACCGCTGACCTGTGCTGCTTCAATGACGAGCGTCTCTGTACCGGTAAAGTCACGTAACGATGAAAGATCAACATCATCAGTAGTATCACCATCGATAAAGTCAGTGACAGTAACAACTCGACTTGGATCAGAGGATAGGTAGTAATAAAAGTCAGCATCGCCAGCAGCAGTACCATCTACATCAATACCACCGTAGCTAAATGTCACTACTACGTCCTCAAAGTTAAAGCTGGCATCTGTTCCTGTTGGCGAAGTATTATTACCCGCATCAACAGTAATCTTGTACTTACCAACAACTGATTGACCATTGGTCAAGAAACCATTAGACAGGTCGTTGGTAATTGAGCTAACAGTAGCACCGTAAATGGTAGCCGTATTGGTCTGATAGTGGTAATCATACTGACTCTGGTCGTCATTGGGACTTGGGTTGCTCGCTGAATCCATACTAATCTGACGACCTGATTCAACTCCCTCCACAGCAAAGCTACCGCCAGCAATCTGGAAATCAACATGAGAACCACTGTAGGCAATCTGTTCCGGCCCATTACCAATTTCATTAGCAATAAAGCGGACATACACAACTTGCGGACTACCTTCAGAGACTGTGTAGTTCATGTTATCAAAGGTAACCAACGTGTCGTCTAAGTCAGCATCTCCATCATAATCTCCTTCTTGGAAATCATCACTGCGCCCAATGATGGTAGTGCCATCAGCTGCTACAAGCTCAACCGCCCTAATATCATCATGTGGCGTTGTGTTAGGCTCACGCACCAATCCAACCCGAGCATCCTCCACAAACAAGCCGAAATCCTTAACCAATACATCTTCATAGCGAGCTACAAACTGCATTGCACCCAAGAAATCTGACGTCCGGCCACCGGTCACCTGGATATCTTGATCATACCGTAGCTGGTCATTGGCATCCATCACATCAAGCGTACCAATAACTGTTACTCCTGGCGTAAAGACTGTCTTGGTGCCCAAGCGAGTCAATCGCGGCTTAACCTTGACCCGTTCCAACTGTCCGCGCTTAGCTGCATAGGCCACTACCTGCTCAGATGGCTTGATGGCTACGCGGATACGACGTGGCGAAGAAATTTCCTGGACTGATGCAAAGACGTCTAGTGACAATGTACCGGTAAAGGTGAAATTTTGTGGTAAGACAAAGGTTAACGTCTGATTATATTGATCATATCGTGCTTGTTGGACAGGGATAGCGCCACGCACACGATCAATCAACCAAAAACGACCCATGTCTGATGGCTCTAAATCGGTCAACAGACTCATGCTGAGCTGCTGGAGGTGAACGTCTTTATCGTTACTACTGCTAATCTCCATCTGGGCCAGCTGATAATCAATTGGGGCGATCTCATGCTGCTGCTCGACGTTAACAACATCAACGGTCAGGCGTGGTAGGAACAAATTACTAATACCGCTCGCCGCGCCGGCCGCAAAAGCGTTAAGCAGTGAAATAGCGCCTACTACCACTGCTACTGCTAACAGTACGGTGGTCATAGTCGCTACTTGCGTGCCAGCCTCAACTGCCGTGGCAGTAGCGGCGGCTCGTGGTGCCGCTTTCTTGCGGCTGGTGGTTGCCCGTCGTGGAGCCATAGAAAAAGAGAGTTATGATTCTAAAAGTGATTACACTATACCACAAAATATTATTATAAACCAGCTTCGGCGTCTTCTTCGCGTTCACGTGCTACCACGAGAACATCTTTTTTACCCACTTGTTTAGAAGTACGCTTACCTTCCACTACTTCCAAGTTCACATGCGCTGCCGCTTCATCCATCAGATCGATAGCTTTATCTGGAAACGATTTATCTTTAATTTTTTTAGCTTCCGCTACTGCGGCGTCAATAGCGGCATTGGTAATAGTCACCCCATGGTGCTCTTCGTATTCATCTTTAATACCATGGAGAATCTCCTTGGTCTCAGTCGGCGTTGGCTCATCCACCAGAATCGGTTCAAAACGACGATCGAGTGTGGCGTCTGGCTTGATAAATTTACGATACTCAATAAACGTCGTTGCTCCCACCATTTGCAAATCCCCGCGCGCTAAGGCTGGCTTGAGAATATCTGAGGCATCAATACCACCACTAGCCTCCCCCGCTTCAGCTAGCGAGTGCACCTCATCAACAAACAAAATAATCTGCCGCTTGGCAGCTACCATTTCATCAGAGATTTTTTTCAAGCGCTGTTCAAACTCACCGCGATACTTCGTGCCAGCCAGGATGCCACTGAGGTCCAGTGACAGCACCCGCTGCCCTTTGAGGGTTTTTGGCACCTTGCTCTCAGCAATGGCCTGGGCTAAACCTTCAACGATAGCCGTCTTACCCACACCGGCCTTACCGACCAGGACGGGATTGTTTTTGGTGCGCCGTGACAGCACCTGGATAACCCGCTCAATTTCTTCTTCTCGACCAATGACAGGGTCCAGCTCATCGTTTTCTGCCGCAGCCGTCAGGTCACGAGCGTGCTGCATCAGCGTCGGTGCAGAAAAACTGCCCTTCTTACCGCTAATAGGCGTGATCTTGGGCATACCACCACCACTCTGCTGACGCTGGTAGACATACCAGGCTGCTGCAGCAATGACGATTAAGATGATACCTGAGATGAGTTGTTCCATATGGCACTCAGTATAGCACAAAATAAAAACGTTCTGCTATATGCAGAACGTTTTTACTCACAACTGGTCAACCATCGTCCGCGTGACAAATCCGCCTGAGGCATTCCCGCTACGCGGGACGCTCTAACCAATAGTGTCACTTGGGTCCTCTGGGACTCGAACCCAGGACGCTCCCGCTTCGCGGGACGCTCTAACCAATAGTGTCACTTGGGTCCTCTGGGACTCGAACCCAGG
>CAZJZH010000019.1:1939-4174 GCA_964550465.1 uncultured Gammaproteobacteria bacterium | reverse complement strand
ACGCCCAGCTTAAAAGGCTGGCGCTCTAACCATCTGAGCTAAGGACCCACGTGACACTATTTGTTTACGAACTATTACTAATGAGCGTTTCAATATACTGACGACTCTTTTGTTTCTTAATGTGCCGCTCAAATTTTAGCGCCTCAGTCTTATTAATAAACCTTTTTAGGTACACCAATGACCATGGCCGATGTGGACGCGTTGCTAAAGATCGGCCAGCATTATGACGATACAGACGCTCGTCGATATCTTGGGTGCTGCCGATGTAATAGCGATCATTCTTCTGACTTTTCAAAATATAGACAGAATACATATCCAGCAATAAATAACCGCCCAGGACGCTCCCGCTTCGCGGGACGCTCTAACCAACTGCCTGTCCGCCGTAGCCTTGGCGGAGGCGGAAGCTACGGACCCATAGCAATAGACTCTGTTTTTCAAGATGCGGAAGCTATGATAGCTAACTTCTTGTAAAAAAACAAGGGTATTATCGTTTTACTACCAACTGTTCAATCAACTGCACATACACCTCATTAGCTCCCCACTTCATGCTCTTGTTGATATTACGCTCCAGATTCTGTCGATCGGACCGATTATCTAGCAGCTGTTTGATAGTAGTCACCAACTGCGCTGACAATTGATCTTGTGGCAAGTAACGAACAGCGTTGCGCTGAGCAAAGAAGGTGGCATTGGCTTCTTGATGAGTATCTGGCATCGGCACAATAACGCTAGCCTTACCTAAGGCAGCTAACTCTGTCAGAGTACCCAGCCCCCCACGTGACACCACCACGTCTGCAGCGGCGTAGGCTAATCGCATATCATCACCAAGGAAAGCTTTTTGAACGTACCGCGCAGTATCTGCCGCACCAGCTTTAGCCTGACCAGTGATGTGCAGCACCTGACAACAACCAGTCAGCTCATCCAGCTGCGCCGCTACTGCCGCATTGAGCGCTGCTGCTCCCGTACCACCACCAACTACCAACACTACCGGCACATCAGCGCTGAAGCCAAAGTGCTGCTGAGCTGCTGCCGCATCAGTGGTTGTGACAATACTGGGCCGGATGAGATTGCCCGTCCAGCTCGTCTTATTAGTGGGAAAGGCAGCCAGTGTCTGTTCAAAGGTCACTGTGATGCGCGTAGCCCGCTTGGCCATCAGCGTATTAGCTAACCCTGGCTGTAAATCTTGCTGGTGGATAATGACTGGAATCTTCAGCCACCTGGCCGCCCAGGCAGTTGGTACAGACACAAATGCTCCAGCCGAGATAATCACATCTGGTCGCTCTGACTGAAGAATCTTCAGACTCTGAAAAAAACCGGCCAGCACCTGAAACGGCGTAGCTAGATTTTTGATAGAAATATAGCGCCGCAACTTACCGGCAGTGATGGCGAAAAACGGTAGGTCAGCTGCTTGGACCAGCTGCTGCTCCGGACCAGTGCGTGTACCAATCCAGACATACTGCGCGGTGGGCAGCTGTTGACGTAAGGTCTCGACTAAGCCGAGTAATGGCGTCACTGGCCCCCCTGAGCCACCGCCGGATAGACAAATTTTCATGCCTTCACCTTACTAAATCGAGAGATATTTGTCACGATACCCACCGCCGCCAAGGTAGCCAGTAGCGACGAGCCACCAGCACTAACAAACGGTAGTGGGATACCGGTAATCGGCACCAATGACAGCATAGCCGCCACATTGAGGAAAAACTGAAAGCCTAACCAGGCCATGATACCTACCACCAGCAAGCGGGAGAAACGATCCGTACTCCCCTTGGCAATCTGCAGGCCGCGGTAAAGCATGTAGACAAATAACAAGACAAACAACGTAGCAAAAATAAAGCCAATCTCTTCGGCCATGACGGCAAAAATAGAGTCACCGGTGACTTCCGGTAGGTAAGCAAACTTCTGCCGCGATCGACCCAAGCCTACGCCAAACAAGCCACCAGAGCCAACAGCAATCAAAGCCTGCCAGACATGGTAGGAAATACCTTGTGGGTCACGCTCCGGATGTAAAAAGGCAGTGAAACGAGCTAATCGGTACGGCGCCGCTGCCACCAAGCCAATCACCCCTACTACACCGGCACCAGCCAGTGCCACCAGATGAGAAATCTTAGCCCCCGCTACAAAGTAAACCGTCACGGCAGACAAGATAATCACCGACAGGGTACCGAGGTCTGGTTGCAGCAGCATCAACAGCGAAATGACGCCGGTGGTGATGAGGAATGGCATTAAACTACTGCGGAC
>CAZJZH010000019.1:0-1929 GCA_964550465.1 uncultured Gammaproteobacteria bacterium | reverse complement strand
CGCTAGGTAAATCAGAAAAGTGATTTTAACAAACTCGGATGGCTGCAACGAAAAACCAAATAGTGAAATCCAGCTGCGGGCCGTGCCGTACTCCGCTTGCAACCCAGGGATAAATACCAGCGTTAATAAAACAATAGAGGCAATCAAGGCCGGTAGCGCTAAACGGCGCAGTTTCTCAATCGGGAACTTGTATAAGATGAAAAAGGCAATCAAGCCCGGAATGATGCCGCTGATAACCTGTCGCTTCACAAAGAAATATTCGTCACCAAATCGCTGGTAGGCAATCGGTGCTGACGCGCTGGACAACATAATAAAACCAAACAGCGCCAGTATAATGACTGCGCCGATGAAGAGATAGTCTGGTTCGTGCCCGCGCTGCTTCATGTTTATTTCAGTTTAGGTAATGCTTTGACCGCCACTACAAATTGATCACCTCGATCAAACTCATGCTTAAACAGACCAAAGCTAGCCGCACCAGGTGATAACACTATCGCATCACCGCTACTAGCCAATTCTGCCGCTTGATGAATAGCGGTTTGCATCCCCGCTACCGTAGTAACAGCTGAATAGCCCCGCTTGTTCAACTGGCGCCGCAGTTTGTCCGTAGCCGTGCCTGGTAGCAATATTAAGTGCTTCACTTGTTTATGAATGACCGCAGCTAACTGATCAAAAGACAATTTCTTATCTGTCCCGCCGGCAATTAATACTACCCCATCATGTGCTTGAGCCAACGTCTCGATAGCATTGATAGCCGCATCTGGCTGCGTAGCAGTAGTGTCATTATACCACGCCACGCCACCACGCTGACGAACTAACTGCAGCCGGTGTTCCAGCCCTTCAAATGTTTGCAGGCCTTTACGAATAGCTGTCAGCGAGAGTTTATACCTGAGCGCTACCGCTACTGCCGCCATGGCATTGGCTTGATTATGCTGCCCAGGCAGATTAATTTTTTCTACTGGCACAATGTTTTTCTCCACTCCATTAAAACGCCACACTATCTGCCCCTGCCTGATAAAGATACCATTCTCCTCGGCAAACGGCTTGACTGATACCCACAGCCGCTCGGCTGGTGTCTGCCGGCCGATCTTAGCTGCTTCAGCATTATCACGATTAACCACAAACAAATCGCCAGCAGATTGCCACTCAGTAATATATGATTTGGCTTTACTGTAGGCGGCAAACGATGAGTAGCGATTGAGGTGCTCATGGTAGACATTGGTCAACACCGCCACATGGGGACTGATCTTGTGTTTAGCTAGACCCTCCAAATCCCACGACGACAGTTCAAAAATGATTGCCCGAGTGGGACCAATTTTATCGATAATATCAAATGGCGAACCGCCCATATTACCCACCACAAAGGGGCGCTTGCCCGCCGTGCGGAACAAATGACCAATTAAAGCAGTGACGGTACTCTTACCCTTACTACCAGTAATGCCAATAATTGGCACCGGACAGTAGAGGAAGAACAACGCCGTGGCAGTTTCAACAGGTACGCCAGCTTTCCGGGCCGCCACTAAGTACGGCGAGTTATTGGGTACAGCTGGGTTCTTAATAACCAAATCAGCTTTTTTAAAATCATTGACCCGATGCCGTCCCAAAACGTAGGTCACCGGTAACCCCTTCAGTCCGCGCAGGGCGTTGCTCAGTGTATCCTCAGTCCGTAAATCAGTCACCGTCACCCGCGCCCCCTGCTTGATTAACCAGCGCGTCACGCCCACCCCACCACCATGGACGCCAAGGCCCATCACCAGTACCTGTTTGTCGCGAAGATCAAGCTGCATAGACAAATACTATCAGACGGCCGTATCAACTAGGAAAACAATCAAACCAACAATCGCCGCCACACTGGATACCAGCCAGAAGCGCATAGTTACTTTATACGGTGGCCAGCCCTTGGCTTCGAAATGGTGGTGAATGGGCGCGATG
>CAZJZH010000018.1:0-16993 GCA_964550465.1 uncultured Gammaproteobacteria bacterium | reverse complement strand
CTCGGGTCTGCTCGCTCTGAATACGATGCGGCTGGTAATTGAAGTGGATATAGACTTGAGCGTCAGCGGGGATAAATTGACGAATAGTGTCTGTTTCGTCTTCTGCTTGGTGGCTGACTAGGATCAGCGTGGCGATCAGCCCGGCTAATAACACAAACAAACCAATCCACACCAATGGATGGACGCGTCGTTCGTTGGGCAACATAAGGATTTCCATATAGCTATAGTGTAACGCAACGACTGACAATTAACAATTAGAAGGGGTGATGCGCGATTAGTGACTGGGAGTTGGATTAAAAAACCCCGCCGCGATAGCGACGGGGTATAGGTGTTGGGGGATTTATTATTTAGCGCTTTGTTGCGCCGTATCGTGCATGGTATTGGCAGCCGCTACCAGGTCGTTAAAAGCCTTAATGACCGGCTCTTCTGCTGACATGCCTAGGTGTAGGCCGTGATCAAGCAGCCACTCCTCTAATTCGTTGACCGCTTTAGTGCTGCCGAAGCTCTTAGACCGTAGTAATTCCTGCCGTGTCATCTGTACCAGCTGCCCGATAAAGGCAATGTGCCGCTGCTCAATTCCCAAATTACGCAAGCTGTTAGTAGTCCTAACGGAGACAGAATCGATGTAGTCGGCAGGGTTGGCACATAAGACGCTGATGATTGTCTGTCTGAATGCTAATCGATCTTCCCTGGTTGCCGTTATTTCCAGCCAGTCTGTGCGTGCTGTGGCGATATTCGCCAGTTGCTCCGCTTGAGCAGCTTCCGCTTGAGCAGCAACTTTTGCCTGGTAATCCAGCAGTGCTTGGGGCAGATCTGATGGTGCTTGCCAGTTTGGTGGTGGGTACATGGCACCATGGAGTTTCGTATCACCTGCCCACCGAGACAGTAATTGCTGTTTTTTGTTTAAGTGCCACAAGCCCCTGCCGCGCTTAGTGATAATGTCACCCAAGTAGTGAACGTTAAACCGATGCCAAAATGAGCCATCGCGTTCATCCTTGTCCGCGATCGCCACATTCAACACGGCTAGGACTTGCGGGTCGTTCCAGTACGGCGGTTGCCAGCCGGCGTGAATGGGGTCTAGTGACTCGGGCAGGCCCAGATGACGAAGAAGTTTTTTGACATCTTCAATCGCCTTTAATTTCTTATGCGTCTTTCGGTCACAGAGTTTGTACAACTCACCCACATACCACACACCGTGCTCAGTCAGGTATGTTTGCGTCCGACGTGCTATGGGCTGATCCTTGACGGGTAGAGATAGTAGCGCTTGAAAGTTATCAGGCAGTATCTCTTGACCCAGTTCAACCGGCAGTACCGCCGCCAAGCGCCCTTGTTTAAATAGTTGTAGGGCTTGCAGTAACAGAGTGACCATTGTTTCACTGCGCTTGCCTTTGTTGATCAGGTCAACGGCGGTGGTGAAGAGCATGGTCAGATCAGCCAGTAGCTTCTCGATCGGTTTACGCTTTTGGCGTCGAGTATGCGTCGATGCCTGCTTGGTAGCCATGTGCTACTCCTTGGTTAAGGTGAAAATTTTCAACGTGCTTTACCCTGCAGTGATCGTGCAGAGCTCCGTGTAATCCAGCCCCGGCTGAGTGTGCGTCAGACGAGTTATTGCGTGGACTACAAGGGTTACGCCGTATGATGGCATAACATCTAGACGTTAAACTAAAAAAGCTATTTTGTCAATCTGCCCTTGATATTCCGGCTCAAGCTGCTAAGCTCCTCATAGTTCTTCACAATACTAGTATCGGCATGGGGCTGGTGCTAGGTCTACACATTTTGCTGGTGGCGTGTTTGCACCCAGGTGGTGTAAATGGACGCCAGGCAAAAGGAGTTACCGATGAGAGAGTATACGTATCCAATCTCTGACCTGCCGACAGGGCGATATGATTTTAGCGGGCAGAGAAGGCCGGTCAGGCGAGACAGTCTGGTGGTGTTTATCCCTCGGGTTATGACTGACCCTGGTGTTGATATCCAAGATCAGCGCGTCGCCGAACAATTAGTTCAAGATCTGCTTGAGGGGCGGTTGCTGCACGCTGGCGATATGCAGCTAGGTGATACCCCCTATACAACGGTTGAGGGGTATAGTTTCCGACCCTGCGATGACACAGTTAGGGTTGGCCCTGTGGCTGCGGATAATCACTTTCTTCATAGTTGGGCAACAGCCAGCCCGGGGCTAGTTTGGCACGGCAGCATCACTTGCCAAAACTCCGAGTGCAACCTCAATCTAGGAGCCTTGCAGTCAATAGAGCCGCTGTCATCACTGCTGATCTATGCCGCTCTGAAGGTGCTGGTGCCGACCGCGCCGTTCTTGAACATGATCAACTGCGCCGGTATTAATCCGTACCAATCTCCACTATGCAGCGATGTGCCGCAGCAGCAGGTCGACGCTCGTCGGTTTAACCATACTCTGATGGGACGCTTGGGCGTGGTTGGTATCTTGCCGCTGGACTACTTCTACGGCTTCTTCAAAACAGGCGGCGGAGAAGATAGTGGACATGTGGAGGTTGGCCTGGCTATTCCTCAGGTCATTGGCGAATGGTACAATCGGCCCGGTCGCTACGGCTATCTGTACGAATACCTACAACAGCAGCGACGAGAGCACGCGGCTACCTACCTTCGGAAATCGGTAGAATTAATGGGAACTGATTGGCAGACTTCGCTCAACGCCGACCAGTTTGCGGCGCGCGAAGAGCATCTAGCCGAACAGCTGGCCACGTGGCAGCAGCTGATCCGTGGGCCGCGGCAGCGACCCAGCAGCGTGGATCTCAAAGCAGCGCTGGCTGCGCAGCGGCGCAGCGCCTAACAACAAGATTACAAAACACCCCCGAATACTCGGGGGTGTTTCTTTATGGTCTATCGCTTGAAGAATGGCTTTTTGCCACGGCTATGTGGCTTGCCATTACTGCGCTCTTCACCGGTACTGGTTTGTTTTGATTTCCAATCCGGGTCGAGGCGTTTGATAGACAAGTTAATCCGACCTTGGTCATCAATTTCTTTGACAATCACCTTGACCTTGTCACCAATGTTCAGCACATCAGTCACCTTGTCAGTCCGTTCAGTTGAAATTTCTGAGATATGGACCAGGCCTTCCTGCTTAGGCAAGATCTCGACAAAGGCGCCGAAGTCCATGGTACGAGTGACGGTACCTTCATAGATCTCACCCGCTTCAACTTCTTTAACAATATTTTCAACCCACTGCTTAGCCTTGCCCGGACCTTCACTGCCCACACCGGTGATGAAGACGTAGCCATCATCTTCGATGTCGATATCTACCCCACAGGCATCAATGATTTCATTAATCATCTTACCACCTGGGCCAATCACATCACGAATCTTATCCGGATCAATCTTAATAGAGATAATGCGTGGTGCGTATGGTGACATCTCTGTCCGTGGTTCACCGATAGCTTGTTCCATTACATCAAGGATACGCATCAGTGCTTCTCGGCCCTGGGTCAGGGCACCCTGGATAATCTCTAGGGTTAGCCCAGCGCTCTTAGTGTCCATCTGGACAGCGGTGATGCCGTCTCGGGTACCGGTGATCTTAAAGTCCATACCCCCTTCACCATCTTCTAGGTCCTGTAGGTCGGTCAAGATTTTGTAATTCCCCTCATCGTCTTGGGCAATACCCATGGCGATACCGGCCACCGCTCGTTTGATTGGTACACCAGCATCCATCAGTGCCAGAGTTGAGCCACAGGTAGAGGCCATTGATGATGACCCATTAGAGCTCATCACTTCAGAGACAACGCGAATAGTGTAAGGGAATTCTTCCTTACCAGGCAGAACCGGCAGGAGCGCCTTTTCTGCTAGGTTACCATGACCAATCGCTCGACGACCGGGGCCACGCAGGGGGCCGGTTTCACCGTAGCTGTACGGCGCGTCGTTGTAGTGGTGCATGTAGCGCTTCTTGCTGTCTTCATCCATGGTATCAATCAGCTGTTCGTCACCCGGTGAGCCCAAGGTCACCGTAGACAGTACTTGGGTTTCACCACGAGAGAACAGCGCTGAGCCATGGGTGCGTGGTAGTAAGCCGGTTTCACAGGCTAGGCTGCGGATGTCAGTCAATGACCGACCATCAACCCGCTGGTCACGCTCCAAAATAGCTTTGGTAATTTGCGCTTCGATGAAGCCGTCAAAGTCATCTAATACCTTTTTGCGCATTTCTTTACTGACGCTCTGTTCAATTAGTCGGTTCTCAACCGTTTCTTTCAAGCCCATCAGTACGGTCTTGCGTTCTCGCTTGGTGCCAACTGGCTGGTTAAAGAGATACTGATCAAGCTGGTCGAGGATAAAGGCATAGGTTTCTTTTTCTACCTGCTCTATGTCAGCCTCTGCAGCTTGAGCTTCGGCTGGAGTGTCTGCCGCTGGGAATTCCGCTTCTGCCATTTCGGCTAGCACTTCTGCCATAGAGACTTTTTCCAGGCCGACTTGTTTACGGACATCTTCAAAGAAGTCCAGCAGTGGCTGACTTTCTTGCATACCAAAGGCCACTGCGGCGTAAAAGTCATCAGCGGTGATTTCTTGAGCTTCGGCTTCAAACATAGCCACACGGTCGCGACTGGATGAGAAGGTGATGTCACAGTCTGACTCATCACGTTGCCCGTTTTGTGGGTTTAGGACCCACTTGCCATCGATCCGACCGATGCGTACACCAGCCAACGGCCCATTCCATGGGATATCAGACAGGTGTAGTACCAGTGAAGCGGCGTTAATAGCTAAGATGCCCGGGTCGTTGACGCCGTCACTAGATAGGACGGTTAAAATAACCTGAACATCGTTGCGTAGTTCGGCTGGGAACAGCGGACGTAAGCCGCGGTCGATCATCCGACCAGTGATAATAGCAGACTCTGGTGGTCGGCCTTCGCGCTTGATAAAGCGGCTGCCTTTGATCTTACCTGAGGCATACATTTTTTCTTCGTAGTCCACCATCAGTGGGAAGTAGTCCAGTCCTTCACGAGGCTGTGGACTCATCACCGCGGTGGCGAGGATAACCGTGTCGCCGTAGCGCACGGTACATGAAGCGTTGGTGTGGAGAGCAATCTTGCCCACCTCCACCGTCAGCTCCTGACCAGCAAATGTGGTCGAAAACGTCTGTGGTGTTTTCATGTGAATTGGCTTATCTGCCGGCCAAAGCGTATTGACACATGACTGACCGCCATCGACAGGATGGGAATCAGGGTATGTGGCAAAAGGGCTTAGGCTGGCAATTTAGTTAGATATCAGCTATGAGATATCAGATATGAGGATACTAGTGAATGATCACCTACTATCGCATATCCGATACCCCATATGCTTGGGTTATTTTTTCAAACTCAACCGACCGCGACCGATTAAGTGTTTGCCAGGGTTTTCATCCAGATCAATAAAGTCATCGGCTACTTCTACCAGTCGAGCGGAGGTAGTCTTACCAAAGGCTACTACTTCTACCATACAGCCAAAGTTTTCTTGGAGGTAGATAACCATGGGCACAAAGTCACCATCACCGCAGACTAAGACAATCGAGTCTAGTTTAGCGCCCATCTTGATAGCGTCCACAGCGATACCGACGTCCCAGTCACCTTTTTTTGCGCCTGATAAAAATACCTGCAAGTCTTTACTCTTTACTTCAAAGCCGGACTTATCAAGAGCGTCAAAGAATGTTGATTCTTCTTGAGTTTTTGATTCGATGACATAGGCAATGGCCCGGATGAGTTGGCGGCCATCAACCGCGGTTTTCAAAACTTCTTTGAAATTTAAATTAGCTCGGTAGAGATTTTTGGCCGAGTGGTACATGTTCTGCGTGTCGACAAAGACGCCGACGCGCTGGTTTGGATGTTTGATCATATGAAAATATGAGATATCGGATACAGGGTATCAGATATGCAGGTTAAAAATAATTTTGTTTTTAAGAACAGAAAAGCCCAGTTGCCTGGGCTTTTGCAATTTACTCTTCTTCGTCTTCTGAGTCAGCAGCAGCAGCTTCGCGAGCGGCTAGCATGGCTTCTTCGGCGGCTCGTTCTTCTTGTTCTCGTTCGACTACCTTAGACACCTTGAGCTTTAATTCCTTGACCAGTTTCTCCCAGGCTTTCGGATCTTCCTTTCGCAAGTAGCGCAGGAGTTTCTTCCGTTCGTTTACTTTTTTGATCAGCCCACGGCGTGACGAGTAGTCGTGCGTGTGCTCTTTCAAGTGCTTGGTCAGCTCTTTGACTTCTTCGGTCAAAATAGCGATCTGCACCTGTGAAGACCCGGTATCTTTGGCGTGGGTCTTAAACTTCTCAATAATGCGATCTTTCTTTCGCTTGGTGAGCATATGTTGTTTGTTTAGCGGATCGCCCAGTGATGGGGGCTCAAGCCCATAACCGAGTCAATCGCCGGTAAATTAGTGCCTCCACTGTAGCAGAAAGGTTGATTTTAGTCAATGGGAGAGGTGATTGGCGATGGGTGATGGCTGAGTAGTTGATTTTAAAGAGCTATATCGGCGACTCCGTTCGTATCACTTGTTACTCATCACGCTTGTCGTGACCGGTATAGTGTCGTACAATACAGAGAGCCATGCTATGCCTAAACCAGCCGAAGACAAGTTAATCACCCAGTTTCTGGAATACCTCGAAGTTGAGCGGGGGCGTTCTGATGCTACTTTGCGTAATTACGGTTTTTATCTGAAGCGTTTTTTTGCCTGGGCGCGCCAAAAGCAGAAAAGCTTTGGTGTCAAAGACATCTCCGCTCCCCTGATTCGCCAGTACCGCTTGTACCTTAATCGCTTAACTACAGACAGTGGTGAATCGCTCAAAAAGAGTACCCAAAATTATCACCTCATTGCGCTACGAACATTTTTAAAATTCTTAGCCAAGAACGACATCACTTCCCTAGCGCCAGATAAGATTGAGCTAGCTAAGCAGTCCAGTCGACACATTGAGTATCTGGAGGGTAGCGACTTGTCACGCTTTATGGAGTCACCGCTGCAGGCCGATGAACCGGAAATTATCCAGTTACGTGATAAAGCTATCTTGGAAACATTATTTTGTACGGGCTTGCGCGTGTCTGAGTTGGTTAGTTTGCGTAAAGATGGTATCAACTTATCTAAGGATGAGTTTACGGTCCGGGGCAAGGGTGATAAGTATCGGATCGTCTTTTTATCTAATCAGGCTAAGCATTGGATTAAGAAATATCTGGAGGCGCGGCGGGATACATCGTCCTATCTGTTTATTGGTCATGACCGGGCTCAGCAGCAGCGGCTGCAGGGGGATGAGATTGCTGGTCAGGAACACCTGACACCACGCTCGGTTCAGCGGCTGGTCCAGCGGTATGCTAAGCTGGCCGGGATTACCAAGCGGATTACACCCCATACCCTGCGCCATAGCTTTGCGACTGATCTGCTGACCTCTGGGGCGGATATCCGCTCTGTCCAGGCCATGTTGGGTCACGCCTCCATTACCACTACCCAGATTTACACCCATATTGCTGATAAGCACTTGAAAGAGGTGTACAAAGCCTTTCATGGCAAGCAGCGAAAGAAATAAGGTCTATCTTTACAAATAAAGAGTAAATTGTTACAGTACGCCAGTATTTCAAGTCATGGCTTGTATATACACCTATCCGCGCCCCGGTAGCTTCCGTTCATCTCCGCTGAGCGGAGTGAACGGACCCGCGCCGCGCGAGCCCATGGGGCCGCGACGGGCGGGCAACTGGATGTATGCCTCCTCATCGCCTATGTCCCCGTAGCTCAACTGGATAGAGCAGCGGACTTCTAAGCCGTCGGTTGTAGGTTCAAATCCTACCGGGGACAGTATAATACAAGCCAGCAGAGGGGGTTCGAGTCCCTCTCGGGGCAAAAATTATGGAGACTATAGTTCAATGGTAGAACAGCGGGTTGTGGTCCCGTTAACGAGGGTTCGATTCCCTCTAGTCTCCCCACCAAGAAATCATTCGCTAGTACGAATGGTTTTTTGGTATACTGACGCTATGTTCAACACCTACCGAGCAAAAAAGTATCTTCGCCGCGCCTTCATTGCCAATCCCAGTTACAGCTTCAATAACTGGCGCATTATGTATCACCATAGCTTGCTTGTGATGAAGTTAGCAAAGAAGATAGGACGTGAGATAAATTGTGATATGACTGTTATAACTATCGGTGCGTTGCTCCATGACATCGGTAAGACATTCAGGGCCGATGAACAAACACTTCATGCTGATCATGACAAATTAGGTTATGAGGTGAGTAAAAATTTTTTAGCCACGATTTATCTTACTGAGCAGCAGCACAACATATTAAAAAAGATTTTGTCTGGACCAGATGATAGCATTGAGAAAAAAATAATCGAAGACGCTGACGTTATTGCTTTCTTTGCGGATCTTAAACTTCAAACAGCTTTCAAGGCTTGGATAGATAAGAACCAGATGGCTGGTGAAATGGAAAGAAAACTGAATAAGTTTAATAGCCTTCATTTTGAGGTTAGTAAAAAGTTAGCGCAGACGTACTATCAAAAAATGAAAAATCGCTGGGGTTTAGTCGGGTAGTTCTAAACTCCTCCCATAGCTCTCCTGGGCCCAGAATAGGTGCATTGTTATGGAAAGAAAACCCCTCCGCCACGGCGGAGGGGTATGGGTTATTGTTTGTGTAATGGGGCGACCAACTTATGCAGTTACGACGTCACATCGGTCGGTAGGACGATAGTATCATCCCCGTCCGGCGTCACCTCGGTGTGCTGCCGCAGGGTAGCGTAGTAGTAGTCCAAGACCTCCAGCTCCCGTTCGTAGAATCCCTCATTGGCGATGCGCCACATTTGGGTCAAGCTGATTGATACCAGCATGCCACACAGCGGTACGGTAGCAATGGTGTCCGGCAAGCCCAGCGCTAAAGCAACAAAGAGTACAAGGCCGACAGCGCCAAGTAGCATCAACTGCAGGTACCAGGTGATATTCAGGTTATGCGTCCGGCCAAAATACCTGATAGCCAAGGCCCAGTAGGACCGCTGGTGTGCTCGAAACAACTCTCGAGCGTTGTGTCGAGCCGTCCGCACCATGCCTGCCAAAACTTTGATCAGCTCGTCATAGTGTGGAGTGTTAGCGTCCAGCACAGTGCCTTCGACGCCGTGCAGGCGCGCTTTCTCCAGCTGCTCTTCTGCCGTCAAAATCCGGTACCGGTACCCCGGCTGGATTTTTATGTGCTGTATGATGTACAGCACTAGGGAGATGCCGGTGAGCGTATAGAGGATCGTTGAAAATAACGTGTATAGCATCAGCTTGTCCATCCTTAGGTGTAGGGTTTGGTTGTCAAAGAGACACTAAAAAATAGCACGAGCAGCTATTTTTGTCAATGCAGCGATTAGATTAATCACACCGCAAGTATGGTACTATACAGACATATGAAAAAATTGTTACTCCTCCTGCCTAGCGTCGTATTGTTAGCTGGCTGTACTGCTCAGCAAGTGGTGACTGAGCCGGTGCAGCGGATGGTTAATGAGGTCAAAGAAATTACCCAATCGGCACCAGCCGAGCCAGAGACAATCATGGTCGACTTTGCGCAGTACAACCCTGTCTTCCGCTTTACTGCTGCACTACCAGCGAAGTGGCAGGTGGAGTATGTGCCGGGGATTGAGTCGATTAATATCTATGATCCGGCTGCTGCTGGTGATAGTGTCCGGCAGCAGTCACAGATTTTTATCCGTCACTTTACGGCTAACCGCTTCCTGACGCTGTCGACGGTTGATATCCTCCAGCGCCAGGAGACGACGGTGCGTGGTCATGATGCCGTGCGCTATGAGATTGTTAAACAACCCGGGGTGGCGGACTTTCCCCAGCAGCCTAGTTGGCGTAATCAGCAGCATGACTTGATTGATATTCGTTTGACGGACAATGCTCCTTCACCGTTTTATGTCTTGGCTCGTAATCCGCAGTTACCCGCAGATGACTTCGCGCAATTTATTGACTCGCTGGTTTTTCACAATGACCAGGAGAGCTTGGTCTCGCCCATGGACCAGATTGATGAGCGAGTGACGAAGAAACCATTTGGTATATTTATCACGCCGGAGAATTCACCAGTCTCACCAGAACGCTTCAGTGGGCACCATACCGGCATTGATTTTGAAATTTTACCGGGCGAAGAAAATAGTGACGTACCGGTCTACGCCTTTTGTGGTGGTCCGCTGCGACTCAAGCGGACGGCCAGTGGGTACGGCGGTGTGGCGGTGCAGGAATGTTTGATTGATGACCAGGTAGTGACGGTGGTGTACGGGCATATTGACCTGAGCTCAGTTGAACAATCAGTTGGTCAGTATGTGGCGCCGGGTCAGCAGCTGGCTGTCTTGGGTGCGGGTGGTAGTGCAGACACGGACGGTGAGCGTAAGCATTTACATTTTGCTATTCATACAGGATCAGCCATAGAGCTGGCAGGCTATGTCAGTAGGGAGAGTCAGCTCAGTAATTGGCTTGATCCGTTGGAGATTATAGTCCAGTAACTCAGCTAATAGATTGTGAGATTCGAAGATACAAAACACCCCCGAGTAATCGGGGGTGGTGTGATTAGGTGGCTTCAGCCATCTGCCGGAGCAACTTTTGCTGCTCTTCTTTCTCGATGTCTTCGATGGTTGGTGCTTGGTCTGGGCTGCTGATGTCGCCAGTGAAGAGGCGCAGTTGTACGTGCAGGCGGTGGAGGGCTGCTAGGTCGGCTGGTTTGCGGGTGCGAAGCCAGTGGAACTCAACTTTGGTCAGAATGGTTAGGGCCCAGAGGGCTAGCACCGGCAAGCCAACCAATTCTCGCCATGCCTCGGGCACACAGAGCGAGCCAAATGTGCAAACGCCAGTCAATACCACAATCTTCCCGAGTATATCGAATCGTCGCCAGATGGTTGCTTCGAGGCTTTCTGAGAGGTGTTTGCGGCTCAATTTGTACTGAGCGAAAATGCCGATCGGGTTATGCTCAGCAGCACTGATGATGTTACTGCAGTTGGCGGTGAAGGGGTCTGTCGGATTGCGCCAGCAGAGCGTCCGAGCACTGGCGTAGTCAGGCGCATCTTGCTTGATATGCGCCAACAAGTCGTCAACGAATTGCTCAGCTTTGTAGGGGCGGAAGATAGGGTTGATGATGGTGGTATTGCCTTTGTCGTGCCACCATGTTACCGCACGGACGACGGCAAGACATAAGACACAAATAGTCAATGTGAAAAGCATGAGGCGCTCCTTTTCAGCAGAAGGTGAATTGTCAATGAATCTGTCTCTAGATATAGCAATCAGAGCACCTCTTGTCAATCTACGTTATTGACACGACGTCTTTTTTCCGGTAAGAAAGGAGTGTCGAATGTAGTATTCGACACAGCTCTTTACACTGCAGATTGATCGACAATTGATCGTCCGCCGCCGCCCGACCAGCTAATCCTGTTCTACAATAACAGCAACCAAAAACCCCGCCTGATATCAGGCGGGGTTTTTACGAAGGCAGTTTACCGCGTGTTGTAGTTTCTGAGGTATTTGCCGGATTCACCAAGTTGATCTAGTGCTCGTAGCAAAAAGTTTTCTCTGGTACGTTGGACTGCTTTAGAGCCATAGTCGAGTACCTCCATATATAGACCACCTAGTTCACGTTTTGTATAACGACCGAAAACATCATCAGTAGTACCATGCTTCATAATCTTGCCAGTAGTTTTGTCTCGCAGATAGTAACGAGCTTCAAAGAGCGGGCTACTCGTGCTGTTACCATTGAGTAGCTCAAGGCCACTGCCTTTGGTTGATTTGCTGACACCAGAACGCGTGCTTTTCATGACAGTGTTTAGGTCGTCAAATACTTGCAGTTCTGAGCTCAGGTTTACTGGCTTAGAAGTTGTGCGCAAGCCGCTACTTTTCAGTGCCTTAGTGGTTTTGGCGGCTGTATTGGCGGCTTTTGTGGTTTTAGCTGCCTTGGTTATTTTTGCTGCTTTCGTTACGCCCTTGACGACGTGTTGTGTGCCAGCTGGTACAAATGGTACGGCGATGGCGGCTGCGTCTAGGGCCATGTCGATAGCGGCTGATTTTAGCTCCGATGCATTTTTCTTAACTTGCGCAGCGGCTTTATTGGCTTTTGCTACGTCGTGAGTCACCTTTTCGTGGTAGACCTTTTTAGCGGCGTGCACCCCTGTCTCAACAGCGTTTTTAACTACGCGCCCTACGTCAATGGTGGTCACGGCTACATCAAAGAAAGTATCTAGGAAGTTGCCACTTGGGTCAGTATAAATCACCGGATTGTTGCGGGCATACGAGTACCTATTGAGTGTCTGCGGGTCAGCCAAATCACCTTCCCAAGCATCCGGGCTAATAAAGCGGTGCACACCCTGACGGTAATAGCGGGCGTTGTAGTAGTAGATATCAGTATGATCATCATAGGTCTGGCCGGTGAACAGGTGGGTGCTGGTAAAGTCACCGTTACGCTGCTGCCATTGGGTGGCGCCATATGGTTGGTAGGTGGTTTGTTCAATCACCTGACCGGTAGTATCTGTCACCACGGCCGCGCCACCGAGGTGATCGGTATGGTGCCAGACTGTCTGACGAGTATCATCACCGTGACTAATGGTGGCGATAGACTGGCCGTCGATTAAGACTCGGCTGCGCGTTTCCTCAGGCAATATTTCATACTGCTGGCTGACGTAGTAGCGCATAGCCGTTTCATCCCACGTCTTCATGGCCGTGCGCTGACCGCTGTGGTCGTACCAGTATTGAGCCACGTTCCAGTCAGCGGCTTCGCCCTGTGGCTGCTCAGCTGATCCCAGCAGGTAGTCTAAGTCTGGTACCACGGTGATCAGGGGTACACCCTGGCCATCACGCCAGGTAGCACTGTACTGCAGATTGCCCCAGTCATCCCATAGGTAGACGCGGTTGCCCTCGTTAGTTAATTGACCGTCACGATTATAGGTCAGGCTGTATGGACCGACAGCAGTGGCGGCCTGTGGCGAAGCTGTTACGCCACCGCGGTCTTGGCCGTACTGGTAGGTGCCGTTTTGACTAGTCCAGGTGATATTGCCAATCGGGCTGTAGGTGAATGCCTGGTTGTACACCGTGACATCACTGCTATTTTTTGCTACCGCGCTCACTAAGCGATTAAGGTCGTCATAGGTGTAGTTTGTTTGTCGGGGCTGCTCGGCGGCGGTGGCGGTATCATCAATGATCTGGGTGATGTTGTGGTTAGCATCATAGGTGTAGTGCAGGTCTTGCAGGGTGTGGCTGCCGGCTGTGGTCAGTTTATTGGTCAAGCGGTAACGCTGGCTTGGTTCATAGGTGTACTGCTCCGTCACACCGTTACCGAGCTGCTGACTGATCAACTGTTCAGTTGGTCCGTACTGACGACCCGTGACGATGGTCTGTCGCCCGTCCGGACTGACGTAGTCGATGGCGGTTAAGAAGCTACTGTCACTGTAGGTGTATTCCAGCTGCCCACCGTCTGGGTAGGTCATGACCAGTGGATTGCCTTGGTAGTCAATCTGCCAACTGGTAGTTTGCGGCGCTAGTGACAAGATAGTTTTTGTTTCACTGGCCACGTCACCGGTGATGAAGTACTGATAACTGGTACTGAAGGCATCATCACTACTGGTGATACTACACAGTTTACCGGTGCCATAGGCACAGTCATCGTAAGTGTAGGTAAACCAATTGGTTGGCCCATCAGTGCCGGCGGTTTGCTGGTAGCTGATGCGGTTCAGTGCATCGTATGTCGTGGTCATGGTTTTACCCTCAGGGGTGACGGTGCTCGTCAGGTTGCCAACGGGGTCGTATTGGTACTGCCACGTACTGACTTCATCCTGTCCGGCTGCGTGCCAGTCTTGGGCAGTTAATCGGTTGCTGAGCCCATCATAGGTCATGGCACGCCTGTTGCCTTCGGCGTCTGTTTGGCGAATCAGGCGGTTGAGGCCATCGTATTGGTAGCTGGTGTCCCAACTGTCGCCGTCATTGTGCTCGGTCACAGTGATGAGGTTACCAAAAGCTTCATAGCGGGTGTTTTTTGTAACACCACGTGGGTCGATAGTAGTCACTCGCCACTGGTCGTAGCTATGACTGGTGGTGCCAATAGTATCAGTGATACTAATTGGTCGGTCCAAGACGTCGTAACTGGTGGTAGTGTACAGGGTGGTGTCCGTAGTAGCTGGGCTGTAGCTGTCACTGGCGCTGAAGTACGGCAGTGACTGCTGGCTGATGCGACCCAGCTCATCATAGATGGTGTCCGTGGTGGTCCACTGGCCGCTGGTAGCAGCCGCCGTTTTAGTCTGAATATCTTGGCCCCAACCATCACTGTAGGTGATGGTGGTACGGCTACGATCGGCGCTGCTAAACTCAGTGCTACGCTGCGATCGTGGCAGACTAACGTCATCGTACTGGTGCTGCTCAGTGGTGACTAAGAAGATTGGCCGGTTTGGATTAGACTGGCGTCGACTGAGGAGGCGACCAAAGCCATCATGGGTGTTAACCACACGCAGGCCGTTGGCGGCTCGGCTGCTACTGACCACGCCCCGGGCGTAGTCGTAGGTACTGGTCAGCTGGTGGCCTAGTGGGTTAGTCACTACAGTTGGCTGGAGGAAGTAGCTGTCGTAGTCATAGGTAATAGTATTGCCATTAGCGTCAGTTTCGGTAGTAGCTAGCCCGTACTGGTTATAGCTCCAGCGGTTTTCTGCCCAGCTGTTGCCAGTTATCCATTGCCGTGACAGCGTCAGGTTACCCGTGCTGGCCTGGCCCAGCGGCAGGCCGTCATAATACTGCTGACTAGCGGCCAGCTGTTGCTGGTCAGCATCGGTGATGGTTTCGGTAGCGGTGGCGGTGATGGGTCCGGTAGTGTATGTCCAAGTGGTTGTGCGCTTATCAGCACCGCTGTCATTAAACGTGCCATCGTTATTACCACTGACCTCTCCCCAATCGGTCTGCTGAAGTAGTCCACCGTGGGTAGTGTCATAGGTAAAGCTGCTGGCGGTATCGCGGCTGTCAGCATCACCATCAAACGATCGTTGTAGTTCTTGGCTAGCAAAGATAAACTGTCGGTCATGGCCCAGGTCAGCACTATCCCAACGAGTGATAGCTAGCTGATAGAGATTACCAGCAGCATCGTGCAGTTCTTGGCGGTACGGCCGGCCAATCTTGGCCTGACTATCTTGGTATTCACCGTTACTACTGTCACTGTCATTGCCTTGGTGGAACCAGTAGGTCAGTTGCCCGCCGTCTGGTCGGGTCATGGTCACTGCCTGGAAGCCGGCAAAGCGCCGTTGATCAATATCTGTCGGGTCATAGTAGTATTGGCCGTCACGATAGTCGTAACTGACCGTGCTGGTCAGACCTAGCCCGTTACTACGAGTGACGCTTTGTACCACGGTGGTGGTCAGAGGTAGCTGCGGGTGAGCTTGGTTATTGCTTTCATCGCGCTCTGTGCCGGTGGCGCCATAGGTGACGGCTATACTACTGCCACTACTTTCAGTCACCGTGGTCAGCAAGTCAGCTGGTGTGGTCGCATCAGCAGTATAGAGCTTACGCACGTAGGTGCCGCTGCCGGAATTAGTGTATGACCAGATGAAGTCTAATAGCTGGTCACCGTTGCTATCTAACATTTGTGTGCCCTTGTCTTCTCGTTCGCCAGATTCGTAGAACGTGACCGGAATAGTGGAGTTGCCGTTATCATCCATATAGCGCTGGCTCTTAACCCAGCCCTGACCAGCGCCCTGGTTGATATAGACACCATTGAGATTGTTGCGACCAACGTCGCTACCAGCAATGGAGCGGATAATATCGGCTCGCCCATCACCGTTGATGTCGGTCAAAGTGGTGGCGTAGTGGTGAGCTAGGTCGCTGTCAAAGTCTTGGAAGTAGATGTCTTCTGGTACCGGGTAATCAAAGCTCTCTTGCCAGCCGCTGCCATCACCAGTGTTTAAGAAGGCGCGGTTAATTGGTTTGGTAGAGTAGAGGATGTCGACTAAGCCATCACCGTTAATGTCAGCTAGTTTAACTCCCAAGCTATCTTTTTCATCATCATTATGTTTGTAGAACGGTACTGGCACACTGTAGTCTTGATCCAATTCCCAACCAGTGCCATCCCCGCGATTGAGGTAGACGAAATTTTCTATCCGCGACTGCTGAGTGTTGTAATATGAGCGGACGATGTCATCTAAGCCATCACCGTTGACGTCTATTACTTGGATGCCGGCGTCGTGATCTGATTCGTAAAACAGTTCAGGGATATCGTAGTTACTGTCTAGTTGCCAGGTAGTGTCACCCTGGTTAATGTAGACATATTTGCGGGCTGGGCCGTTGTTGTCATCAAACGAGTGGACGATGTCGATCAAATTATCGCCGTTGACTTCCGCTAAGCGGGTAGCGCGATATTCGTTTTCGCCATTTTCATAGAATGGTAGTGGTACATTACCGACAATCGGTTCGCTCTCCCATTGGCTATCACCGGTGTTGAGATAGATTTCATTAGTATTACGAGTGGCGCGGACAATATCTGACAAACCGTCACCGTTGAGGTCAATCATTCGCACGCCATATATACCGTTACTGCCGCCGAGGTAGATTGGAAAGTCATCCCAGATATCAGTCTCTGTCCAGGTAGTGTGACCATCACTGTAATCAAAGGTGGTAGCTGGCAGTGTTTGAGTCGAGCCGTCCGCTGCCCAGGCTGTTTCATCGATACTACTCAGTAATGACTGGTCAGTAGCTGGGCTGGTGCTGTAGCTCAGTTGGTACTGGCGCACTGGCTGCCCTTCAAATGTCGTGGTAACTGTAGCTAGCCGCTGGTTGGTAGTGATGCTGTAGCCCGAGCGGTATGATTGGCTGACATCTGGCCGTGGTTCGTAGCTGAGGCTGACAGCAAAGGGGCCATCACCAGCCGCGCTGTTGGTATAGGTGATGGTTGATAGGTATGCCTGGCCGGCGTCTTGCAGATAGTCGTAGCGGACACTGTTGCCATTGGCGTCAGTCAGGCTGGTGAGTGACCAACGGTAGATTTTGTCTTCATCAGCGGGGTGGCGCTGGATACTATTTGCTTGTTCGCCAAAGCGATAGATGGCGC
>CAZJZH010000017.1:560-18161 GCA_964550465.1 uncultured Gammaproteobacteria bacterium | reverse complement strand
ATGTATCTTCTCCGTCATACGGTATACAGCATACTACATACGCTATGAATCAATTACCGATTACCTGCTTGCTCTGTTCTGATCTGGTACTCGTTCCCCACCGCCAATCATGCTATACTACCTGTCGTATACAAATCATGTAATTGTATTTCCCATGGACTACATTGTCTTCGATACTGAAACTACCGGCCTGCCGATTTCTTGGAACGCGCCGGTGACTCAAATTGATAACTGGCCGCGCATCGTTCAGCTGGCCTGGGTACTGTATGATGAAAAGGGGCATGAATTGAAAGTGGGTAATGTCATTGTCCGCCCGGATGGATTTACCATTCCCTACGAGTCTACCAAGGTGCACGGCATCTCTCAGCAACAGGCCTTGCGCGAGGGCGTGTCTATCATGAATGCCTTGACTGACTTTGTGCAGACGCTGAAGACGCGCCAAGACGTTACCTTAGTAGCGCATAACATTGAGTACGATGAAAAGGTGGTCGGTGCTGAGCTACTGCGTAATCGTATTAGTAGTAATTTTCTCAACTTGCCGAAGATTTGTACCATGCGGGCTTCGACGGTTTTCTGTGACCTGCCAAATCAAAAACCGCCACGTTTGGCGGAGTTGCATCAGAAATTATTTAACGCCGGGTTCAGTGACGCCCATGACGCGGAGGCAGATGTCAGGGCCACCGGTCGCTGTTTCTTTGAGCTAAAGAAGCAGGGCGTGATTGCTGAGCAAAAGCAAGCGGTCCAGCGAATGTTGTTTTAGTCATGGAGTATCATATGTTCACACTGTCGACCATATGATATGATGCAGGTAGTAATTAACCGTATAGCTATTCTATGTCTCGCCAGCAGAACGGATTCACCTTAATCGAGCTATTAGTGGTTATCGCCATTATTAGTATTTTAGCGGTGACGGTGGCGGTTAGTATTGGTGGCGCCCGCAACCAGGCTAAAAATGCTCGTCGACTGGCTGATTTGCGCAACATCCGAACGGCGCTGGAGATTTACTATAACGATTACAGTAATTATCCGGATAGTGGCGGGGACTGGGACGGCGTTTACACGTTATGGGGTGATGCTACTACAGACTGGATCCCCGGCTTAGCGCCGACCTACATTGACGCCCTGCCGCGCGACCCCCGCAATGACACAGAGCCACTACACCAGTACCTCTACCGCTCTGATGATACGGATTACAAAATTATTTCGTTTAATCCTGAAGGTTGTGATCGCTTACAGCAGGAGCACCCTAGTTTAGCTGACCCGGTACGGACTGATGCGACTAATGACAACTGTGCCATTGGTTACTGGACGCCCGGCGGCGCCAATTGGTAAGAGTTGTAGCGATTGATGAAAAAAAGCCCCACCTAGTAGGTGGGGCTGTTTGGTTAGTGACATTAGTTGGCTTTTTTAGGTTCATCAGTTGGCCAAACTTCCATGGCAGCCACGTTGACTTGTTGAACACCAGCAAGGCCTTCGATAACCGACACTTCGAGCTGTTCACAGAGGTGACGGATGTTTCCCATAATCTCTGCCAGTTCCTCAGGGGTAGCCATGAAGGCTACCTGCAAGTGGTTGTCTGGTATAGCGCCGTCTGCTGGTGGCTGTTGTGAGACATCAATCACCACATAGTTATCGATAACCTTGATGACTTCATTGGTCATAGCGCTAGGCACCCATAAGGTGACTTCGCGCAGCGGCTGTTGGCTGACAATCACCAAATCGTCTTCGTCCATTAGGCGTCCTTTTGTTGATGATTTTGTTCACCACCTTTGCGACCCTGCTCGAATCCCGCCCAGGCTTCATGGAGTATTCGTCGACCAGCTTCAGCTAGCAGCCCAAAGCCCTGTCGGGTAGAGGTGGATACTTCAGTCATCTGCTGCTGAGCATCTTTAATAGCTGCTATGGCAGCCGCCTTTGTTTCTTCATCCAGGTCCGCTTCGTTGATGATCTGGGTAATGAAGTCGAAGATACCGCTCATGAAGTGACCGTCATACCCGATCGGCTCCTCATCGGCTTCATTAACCGGTTGGGTCATGTCGATGCCGTGTTCAAGGCCAAACTGACTCAATTTGCGTACCAGGGCCGGCTCTTGTTCCGGTAGTAGCCATACACTCACTACGGTGTGGAAAGTTGGTATGCTCTCATCTTCTTCGTGAGTGATAGGCTCTACCAGCTGGAAGGATTGTAGATCTATCGGCGACTGCTCCAGTAGGAGAGCAGCTAAGCTATCGAGCAAGTTGCTCGGCACGGTGATGTAATAGCGGATCCTCCGCTCCGCCGCGACAATAAAGTGTTGCTCAGCCATTATCGGAATCCTCCTCAATCTCAGGGTGTGTTGGTTGTTTATAGCAGCTGCCTTTTTCGCGCAGCAGCGCAAAGTCACGGGTCACGGCGGCCATATCCAGCGGCTGGCGAGTGACAGTCCGCACTAGCCCGACCGTTTCTGCGTTGAACCGTACCATAGCTAGGATAACCTGGTCATGTACTGATAGATCCTCTTTATCACCCAGGCGGGCTACCTCCTTAGTGGCCATGCGATCGACGATACCGTCTTTCTCATCTTCATCCATGCTAGCCGTCATTTCGTCCCAAAGACTGAGCGCCTCGATAAGGCCGGATAAGAGGTCATGAGTTGAGTGCACGCGAATGCCGTGTCGAGTGAGCTGTATCAGCGACAATAGCGCCAAGGGGATTAATTCAACATGACCGCAGTCTAGCATCAGTAGGGCAGGGTAGCTTTTTGCCAGACCCCATACATGAAGGTCACCAGTTTCGTCTGTTTGATCCATTTTCTATCCTCCTTATACCACTAGTGGTATAGTATGTTGTAAAGATCAGTATATGCACTTAAGCAGAAAACCAGCAAAAAAGCAACCGTCGCGGCGTTACCAGCAGTTTGTCTGGACCTTTCACGCCCGCGATAAAATGAATCAGTATGGTCTGTCTGATAGCCGGGTGGTGCGCGTCATTCGTCACCCCAAGCGGATTGAAGAGGGGATCGCGCCGGACACTACGGCGGTGATGCAGCCAGCCACCCCCAAACACACCTCAGAGATTTGGGCTATGTACCAGCTATCAACTGATGATAACAAGATTAAAGTTATCACTGCTTGGCGCTATCCGGGAGTCAGTCCAATCGGCTCAGAGATTCCACTACCGCCAGAGATTCGGGAAGTGCTGGGGTTTTAGAGGGAGGGTAATCAGGAATCAGACAATCAGGGAATTAGTAGTCAGCAATTATGTAATAGCCAATTGATTCATAGCGTATGTGGTATGCCGTATACCGTATGATGGAGAAGATATAGTGCATCCCTGCATACGACATACCGCATACGGCATACGGGGGCACCCTCATTACTCCCACTTCATTTCTATTCCCACGTTTTTTCTGTTATAATTTCCCCATGCAGAAGATCCGCAAAGTCATCATCCCTGCCGCTGGTTCTGGTACCCGCATGCTACCGGCTACCAAGGCCCAGCCCAAGGAAATGCTGCCCATCATCGATAAGCCGGTCATCCAGTACGTGGTGGAGGAAGCGGTGGCTTCCGGTATTACCGATGTCATTATCGTCACTGGCAGCAACAAGCGGGCCATTGAGGATCACTTTGATTACAATCCGCACCTAGAAAAGTGGCTGGACGCGCAGGGCAAGACGCAGTTGCGCAAACAGGTCCAGCAGATTGGCAGTATGGCTAACTTTATCTACGTGCGGCAAAAGGGCCCATATGGTAATGGTACGCCTATTCTCAACTGTCGAGAGATTATCGGTGATGAACCGTTTGCGGTACTGTTTGCTGACGATGTGTTTGTTGGGCAGCGACCACGCTTGCGTCAGCTGATGGATGTCTACGAAAAATACGGTGACCCGGTGTTGACTGCTATGAAGACCAACGCTGAAGGTACCAAGAAGTACGGCATCCTCGATGGCAAAAAAGTGGAGCCAGGCGTGCTGCAGGTCGAATCCATTGTTGAGAAGCCAGGACCAAAAAAAGCGCCTTCACGCTGGGCGTCACTGGGCGGATTTATTTTAACACCGGACATTTTCCCTATTCTGGCCAAGACAAAGATTGGCAAAGCCGGCGAACTGTGGCTGGTAGACGCCCTCTTTACCCTAGCCCAGCGGCGAGCCATCTATGCAGCAGCGGTTGATGCGACGTATTATGATACTGGTTCCAAGATGGGGCTACTGCGAGCCAATATTGAGCTAGCTTTGCAGCGACCAGACATGAAAGCCGAGCTCAAACGCTACCTCAAACAGCTGCTGTAAAACAAACATCTTCCTCACCTATGTTTTTCAAACGATTAACCAAATTATTACCGGTACTAGTGTTAATGGTAGTGCTGGTGACTACAGGCTTTGGTTGTAATACCGTTTCACAAGATGCTCAGCGAGCTCACGCACCAGTGACGCTGACCTACTGGCGGGTGTGGGACAGCCCTCGTGACATGGAAGACATTATCACGGCCTACTCGGCGCAGCACCCAAATGTCACCATTGAAGTGCGGACTTTGCGCTTTGCAGAATACGAACAGCAGCTACTGGAAGCATTGGCCGAAGATCGGGGGCCGGACCTCTTCACCGTCCATAACACCTGGATGCGTAAGTACCAGTCAAAGCTGCAAGCCGCTCCAGCGAGCGTGCCGGTCACTCAAGAACGAGTGGTAGAGCGACTAGGTGGCTTCAAAACTGACAAGAGCATCGACATCATCACCAATAAGTTGATCAGCCCGTCACAGCTGCGCAATACGTTTGTTGATGTGGTGGCAGATGATGTGGTGATTGATAATCAGATTTATGGCTTGCCGTTGGCGGTTGATACCATGGTACTGTTTTACAATCGAGACATCCTCAATGCCGCCGGTATCCCTGAGCCACCACAGACCTGGCTAGAGTTCCAGGACCAAGTCAAAACCATTACCCGCCAAGACCGAGACGGCAATATCATTCAAGCCGGTGCGGCTATCGGCACGGCTGATAACGTCACCCGCTCTTTTGATATTTTGTCACTACTGATGATGCAGAACGGTACAGTCATGGAGTACAGCAACCGCGCTACATTTCACCAAGTACCAGCCCAGCTAGGCAAGCGGGATATCCCGCCGGGGGACGAAGCCACTATTTTTTATACCGACTTTGCTTACCCAGCTAAAGAGGTCTACACCTGGAACGATGAAATGCCTAATTCCTTTGATGCCTTTATTAGCGGTGAATCAGCCTTTTTCTTTGGCTACTCATACCATTTGGTAGATATTCAGAATCGGGCACCAAAACTCAACTTTGGCTACACTACCGCCCCACAGATTGAGGGCAACCCGACGGTCAATGTGGCAAATTACTGGATAGAAGGAGTGTCGAAAAAAACAGCCCACGCTAACTGGGCCTGGGATTTCTTGAACTTTGCCGCCACACAGCCTGAGCAGGCGCAGAAATATGTTGACGCTACCCAGAAGCCAACCGCACTGCGCTCACTGATCGCCTACCAGGTTGAGCAAGAAACGTTACGGCCGTTTGTTGAACAGTTGTTGACGGCCCAGAGCTGGTACCATGGTCAGAACCCGGCCGCGGCCGAAGCCGCCTTTGCTGATTTGATTAATACAGTAGTGTCTGGCCAGTTAACAGTCCGGGAAGCGGTCCAGATTGCGGCCAGTAAAGTTTCTCAAACCTACTAGGCTATGAAAAAGCTACTGACTATAGCTATCATCATCACCGCTTTGAGTGGCTTACTCTTGGCAGTTGCTCAACCGGTCCTGGCTCAAGAAAAGGATGGTATTCCACAAGAGTGTTTACCAAAAAACCAAGAGACCGGTGAGGCGGTATCAAATGGTGCCTATGCGGCCCTGTTTAGCGGCGTTCAGCATGGTGGCCTGCTCAAGGGAGTCAGCAAAGCCTGTGTCTACTGTGGGTCTTGTACGCTGTGTGATTTCCTCGGTTTAGCCAATGAGCTGGCCCGGATTATCTTTGGCATTTTTGGCGCCGTTGCCTTTGCTATGTTTGTCTGGGGCGGTATTTCCTTTATCATTTCGGCTGGTAGTCCAGATAAGATTAAGTCAGCCAAAGGTATCTTAGTTAACGCAGTTATTGGTATTTTTATCATCGCCTTTGCCTGGCAGATTGTCCACGTAGTCCTAGTGGTGATTGGCGCGGGGGAGGGTACGGATCGTGGCGCGGCTGAAACGCTGTTTGGTCGACCATGGGACAATCCATGTGCCAGACCCGAGGGCGCGCAAGGCCCTGAGCGTCCAGACGGCAGCTTTTAATGACTACTATGAATAAACGTTATACCTTCTTATATCTGGTCGCTTTCCTCAGCACCTTTCTGCCGCACCGTAGCTGGGCCCAGTCAGACACCGGCTTTCGTTCACTGCGAGAAGATTTACCAACCAAGCAATTTACCGGCGATACATTAGTGCAGGATCTGACTGGCAATATCGTCAATGTGCTCTTGGGTGTAGTGGGCGCGGCGGCCTTTGCGATGTTAGTGGTCGGTGGCGTTCAGTTGATTATCGGTCAAGAGTCTGGCGGTGATAAAGATGGAAAAAACAGTATCAATGCCGCTAAAAAGACTATTGTCTGGGCAGCGGCCGGCCTGGTAGCGGTCTTTGCTGCCTATATTATTGTCAACTTTGTTATTACCAGCCTGACCGGTGCTACTGGTATTAGCAGCTAGTCTGTGTACAATTGCTTGACAACTTGTTTGCGCAAAATGGCAAAAATCGGTACAATGGAGTAAATCTAAAGATAATCATTTCCTCACTTATCTAACCCACATGTTTATGCGAAACTATGCGTTCCTCTTTGGCATGCTGCTGACCCTGGTACTGGGTGGCATGGTAGTGCCACAGCTAGCTTCAGCCCAGTTGACTACTGCCGATTTAGGCCTCGAATATGCTGACAAAACTGGCTTAGCTACCGGTGATGTCCGTGATACTATTTCTCTGATCATTAACTCAGCCCTGGGCTTGCTTGGTATTATCGCCGTGGTTATCTTCGTTTACGCTGGTTTCCTGTGGATGACGGCTGGTGGTAATGATGAACAGGTGGGTAACGCTCGTAAGATGATGGGTGCTTCAGTTATTGGTTTAGCTATTATTCTGTCAGCCTACGGTATTGCTCGCTTTGTCATTGAGGTGCTTGTCAATGCCTCGGCTTAAAAATTTAAAATAATTCAACAAAAATACGTATGAAAAAACTATTTGCCGCCATGCTGGTCGCCCTGTTCGCCGTCACCCTGGTGGCTGCGCCAGTAGCTTTGGCTCAAAATGGCAACGGTAACGGTGGTGGGGAATTTCAATTCAACCCAGATGACCCATTCGGTACCGGTGTTGTCAGTGACAACCTCGAATTGTCTGACCAAGACATCCGAGTGACTGTTTCAAACATCATTAACTCAGCGCTGGGTATCCTCGGTATCGTGGCCGTAGTGATCATCTTGGCTGGTGGTTTCCGCTGGATGACTGCCGGTGGTAACGAAGAACAGGTCAGTCAGGCTCGTCAATTGATTGGCGCTGGTGTGATCGGTCTGGTTATCATCATCTCAGCCTGGGGTATCGCCCGCTTCGTCTTGAGTGTGCTGGAAAGCGCTTCAGGTTCCTAATCAGTAGCGATTTTACTGCGAGCACCTGCGAAGATGGGCCTTCTCTAGTAAGGAAGTCCGTCACGCAGGTGCTCTTTCGTCATAATACTGTCTATGACCATTTCCCCAATTATTCGTCGATTATCAGTTGCTGCTGTGGTAGTGTCACTACTATTTGGCGGCACATTCTTGGTACAGGCTCAGACCGGTGGCACTAACAAAGATGACAACTTTGGCCTCAATGATGCAGCCAAAGAAGCGTACGAACAAGATGTCGCAAACCTAGAATCCCAACCAGCTGTAGTGGTTGGTAACGTAGTCGGTGTGCTACTGTCGCTGCTGGGTATTATTTTCTTAGTCCAGATTGTTATTGCCGGTGTACGCTGGCTGACCGCTGATGGCAACGATGAAAAAATTACCAAGGCTCGCAAGACGATTATCCAAGGCATCATCGGCATGGTTATCACCGTCTCAGCCTACGTTATTACCGACTACGTCCTCGATGTGGCTATTCAAGCCACTCAAGGCGGATCATAGCCTATGTTTACCGTTCATAAACCACCATTTATAACTATTCGCCTGGCTATTGTTGTAGCTATGACTGTTCTAGCTGGAGCGCTGGCCTTTTCGGCCTTAGCGCAACCAGATGAAAACACTGGATTGTTAGATGCATCTGACCAAGCTAAACTTACCGCTGAGAGGAGTGGACTGGGCTCAGAGGCGGTAGCGCCAGAAGTAGCGGCCGGACAAATCTTTGGCTACGCCATGGGGGTGATCGGTATCGTGTTCTTTATCGTTATTGTTATTGCTGCTTGGCAGTGGCTGACCGCTCAGGGTAATGAAGAGCGCATTACTAAGGCTAAGAATACTATTCGTAATTCTGTCATCGCGGTAGTTATCTTGTTTGGCGCCTATGCCATCGCCGCCTTTGTGCTTGATCGAGTCATTGACGCCGTTACCTAATCCTTATGCAGGCACTAGATCGACATAGCTGGCTACTCAAGCTCCTGGTTATTATCTGTGGAGCTTTGTTTGTTTGCACTGCCGCCTTAGCGCAGGCTGAGGACAAAGCGCTACCAAGTCTACAGAACGGTGGTGAGCGATTGGGTGATATTGGTGATGAGGCTGGCTTTGAAGACACCACGCCGGAAGGGCAAAATTCCAATCAACTAGTGCTCATAGCGGGGCGCATAGTATTAGCAGCCAATGCCCTGGGCGTGGTAGTGGCTAGCATCTTTATTATCTTAGCTGGTTGGCTGTGGATGACGGCAGAAGGTCAAGAAGAGCGGATTACTCGAGCTAAGGCTGTACTACGTGGGTCATTTGTAGCATTGGTCTTACTGGCTGGGGCGGCTATGCTGACTAACTGGTTGATTGGGGTACTTGCCTCTGGGCCAGCCGCTACGTTTTAAATAAGTATTGTTATGCAGGCAACAGTCAAACAATTTGGTGTACTGCTGTTGATCTTGTTGGTCTGTGGAGGTTTTTTGTTGCCAGTAGTAGTAGTAGACGCTCAGACTGGTACGAGTTTGCCAGAGGCTGGCTTTGCCCCATTGACTGATTTTGATACCACTGGGGAGTTTCTTGATGCTAGTGGTAATAGTGTTAGCAATAAGCCATCGGTGTTTATTGGTAATCTGATTCGGGGCATTATCGCACTGTTGGGAGTGGTGATGTTACTCTTCACAGTCTATGCTGGCTTCCTGTGGATGACAGCTGGTGGTAATGCTGAGCAGGTTGACAAGGCTAAGGGCTGGGTGCGCAATGGCGCTATTGGCCTACTGATTGTCTTCACCTCCTTTGCCATTGCCACCTTTGTGGTCAATAGTCTGGGCAGTGTGGCGCAAATTGGCGGGGTCAGTCTATTGTTCCAGCAGATATTTGCATAAATACTATGACGATTCGCATTGCGCTCATCACAACACTGTTATTTGGTGGGTTGCTGACAGCAACTCAGCCAGTTTTTAGTCAGGACGATGATGATGACAGTACTACTACCAGCCACAAAGTTGAAGATATTGGTGGTCGGTTAGAGTTACTGGCCGGTGAAGAGGGTGCGCAACTTAATACTGATATCAATGAATCGACTGCCCTGATTGACGCCGCCGCTTTCGTGGTCAATATTTTATTGAGCTTGCTGGGTGTCTTCTTTTTTGTCTACATTTTTTACGCCGGTACTATTTGGTTCTCGGCTGGGGGTAATGAAGAGCGAGTTAACAAGGCGAAGGGGCTGCTGCGCAACAACACTATCGGCATCATTTTAGTCTTATCAGCCGGCGTGATCAGTTGGACCGTCTTTGCCGCCCTACGAGTCGCCTCAGGTAATTAATATGCGTTTGACTATTAGCACAATCTTGGCAGTCACTATCCTCGGCATTAGCTTGTTTGCGGTGACTGTGTCAACCGTGCAGGCGCAGCCCAGCGATGGCAGTGGCGAAAGTGCTGGGGCAGTCAGCGAAGAAGCGCTCAATCGCTTCTTGGGCGGCTCTGGCTATGGTGATAAACAAACAGCAGAGAGCACCGGTGCGGTGATTGCTCAGATTATCCAGACTATTTTATCGCTGACTGGTGTGGTATTCTTAATCTTGGCAGTTATTGCCGGATTACGCTGGATGCTGGCTGGCGGTAATGATGAGCAGGTGGAAAAGTCTAAAACCCAGCTGCGGAATGCTGTTATTGGCTTTGCGTTGACTATGTTTGCTTTCACCATTACCTACATGATCGTTATCTTTACCGGGGTTAGTGGTGGCTATGATGGCTCAAACCTTGGTCCGGGGGCCGGCTTTATTCAACTTCTTTTCTCTACTAGCGGCTTATGAAACAATTAGTCATGACAATCGCCTTAGCTAGCTTACTGATGACCGCAGTAGCGGTGCCGGTGTTGGCTCAAGACACTACCATTGGTGGTAATTTGATTGAAGTTGGTAAACAAGCTGGCTTTGATGAACAGACCGCTGAGTGGGAAAACCCCTGGGCGCGGGTAGTGTCTAATGGCATCATCATTGTCTTTAGTATTGTTGGCATCCTGTTCCTTATCTTGACTATTTACGCTGGTATTCAGTGGATGACGGCTGGTGGTAACGATGAACAGGTCAGCAAAGCTCGGCAACTGCTACGCAACGCAGTCATTGGGTTGCTGATTGTCATCATGAGTTATGTCATCACTACCTTTGTGACACGGACTATTATTCTTATCTCTAGCCCAAGTTAGTATGCGCTCTCTCTTACTATCAGTCATGGCTCTACTCTTAGCTAGCAGCATCTTATTGCCGCAGGTAGTCATGGCTGATGATAATGCGGAAATTGACAACAACCCACTGTGGCAGACAGTCTCCAACGGCGGTCTTGAAGAAATTGGTGAAGATGTTTATGGTCAAGATAATGGCGAGACAGAAGATTTCCAACTGACTATTTACCGCCTGATTAGAGAGGTACTGGGCTTTCTCGGTATTATCTTCGTAGTGATTATTGTCTACGCTGGCTTCCGTTGGATGACGGCTGGTGGTAACAGCGAACAGGTCAGTGAGGCCCAGAGCTGGATGCGCAACGCTGCTATTGGTCTGGCGATTGTGCTGATGAGCTATTCTATTACCATCTTTGTGGTTGAAGTGCTGCTCAATGCGTCGCAGGGAACGTAATTAGTAAATCGTAATACGGCAATAGGTAATGCCGTCAGAAAGGAAGAAATGGGAAAGGAGAAAGGGGTAGATATATGTGCTATACCGGTTTCACACACCCCCTTTCCTCTTTCTTCTTTCTCTTTTCTGTGTTGCCTTCCTGCATACAAGTACACCCTAATTACCAATTACGCGTTACGATTTTCAATCAACCAAAAAACCTCCGGGTTACCCCGCAGGTTTTTTTGATCTCCTACTGTTCTAATAAATAGTCTATAGCCCGTCGCCAATTATCAATCGATTGATGGCCACCGACCAGTTGACCATTGATAATGAAGCTGGGCGTGCCTTTAACTCCCACGGCGATGCCATCACGCAAATCATCTTGTGATTCTTGGCGGTACTGTTGGCTGGTCAGACAGGCGTTGAATTGACTGACATTGAGGCCGACGGCATTAGCTGCCAGCAAGATACGTTCATTATCAATGTTACCTTGCAGATTAAACAGCTGGTCATGGAAGGCCCAGAACAGACCCTGGCCCTGGTCATAGGCGCACTGGCCGGCCATGGCAGCCAGGGGACTGGTGATGGGGTCGATAACTGGAAAGTCGCGGTAGATAATTTTAATATCATTGGGGTATTCCCGCAGCAACTGCTTGAGGATTGGCGCGGTCCGAGCGCAGTAGGGGCAATTGAAATCACCGAACTCGACAATCACCACCGGCGCGTCCGGATTCCCGATAAACGGATCATCAGCACTCTCTGCTACCGATCGCAGGTCAGTCACTACCACACCATTGGTGCCGACATCAAGATCGCTCAGACTGATCTGACCGGATTGCCACTGACCGATAATATCAACAGCGCGGAAAAGAATCAGAAAAGCCGCCACTAGCCACAACCCGGCAATAATGATGATTAATACTCCCCACCAGCGCTGCCACCACGGTTTACGTGGTGGTCTGACGGATGGCTGTATAGTCTGATTGATTGGCATATGTCAGTAGTATATCATCATTGACAAAAAGGGTGTAATATCATAGACTGCTGAGCAGAAGTTTACTCGTGTAATTGCTTATGGATACCACCACATTACTGTCGATTTTTCAGATCATTGTCTCTGTTTTATTGATTGTTGTTATTTTGCTGCAGCGTCGAGGTGCGGGCATGGGCGCCCTGTTTGGAGGTGAAGGCGCTGTCTATCAAACCAAACGTGGCCCAGAGAAATTCCTCTTCTGGGCAACCATTGTCTTGGCCGCCTTGTTCATGGCCTTCTCACTCCTCCAGTTCTTCGCCTAATACCGCTACCGCGGAGGCGGAGCTGGAATCACTTTTGTGACTGACGATACTCCTTCCAATACCCCTGATACCACTCCTGCACCTACTGACCGCGCTGCCCGCGGCCGCTTTGCATTTTTGAAAAAGCGTCAACCACGTACGCAGGCCGATGAACAGTTGGCGGCGCACGAAGCCAAGCGGGAGTATGATCGGCAGCTGGTGTTGAAAGTAACCAAGCGAAAAAATCGCCGAGTACCGAGCTGGACACAGCTGCAACAGCTGCCACGTTTTTTGTCTGCTACTGAGCGACAGACAGTTGGCATTGCCGGACTGGGCGTGTTGATTGCCTGTGCTATTCTGTTTATCAATTTCTGGTTTTTTACCCTGACACCGATTCCAGCCAATGGCGGTGATTATTCAGAAGGTTTGATTGGCGCGCCTAAATTTATCAATCCGGTGCTGTCGGCTGCTAACGAAGTAGATAATGACATCAGCTCACTGGTCTTCTGTAGTCTGCTGGACCGGCACAATGGTCAGCTGGTGACAGATGTGGCGGAAAGCTACACAGTGTCAGATGATGCGCAGGTCTATGTCATCACCTTGCGCCAAGACGTGCAGTGGCATGACGGCACGCCGCTGACAGCTGGCGACATCTTGTTTACTTTTGATCTGATTCAAGATGCCGATGTAGCCTCACCGTTAGCCAAGACCTTTGCCGGCGTGCGGGCGGAACAAATTGACGAGCGGACTATTCAGTTTATCCTCGATGAGTCGTTCCCACCATTCCTCCACACACTGACGTTTGGTATTTTGCCAGAGAAATACTGGGCCGGGGTTGACCCGGCGGCTATGCGATTGTCTGAGCTAAATCTCAAACCGATTGGCTGTGGGCCGTTTGCCTTTGACTCACTGAAGCGTGAGCGCCAAGGTGCTATTCGCTCACTGACCCTGGCAGCCTTTGATGATTATCATGACGGTCGGCCGTACCTTGATACCGTGACGTTTAAGTTTTATGACACCTTTGCTGAGCTGGAAACAGCGGTGTTAAATAAAAACGTCTTAGCGGCCAGCTACCTGCCGATCAGTCAACGGGGAGCTGATTTCACTGACCGGGCCATTACCAAGGGCTGGCAGCAGCAGTTGCTCAACCTGCCAGAATACAGCGCCATCTTCTTTAACCAGGACAACAACACTGCCGTGCAAGACCTAGCAGTGCGTCAAGCGCTGTCACAGGCTATCGACCGGCAGCGGATTGTTCGGACTATTTTCTCTGGTGAGGCCGAGGTAGTGACCGGACCGATTCTGGCTGGCATGCCAGGCTATGACGAAACAGTCGGCGCAGTCGAGTATCGTCCGACTGCCGCGGCAGAACAACTCGATGCGGCTGGTTGGCCGGCTATTGATCGGGATGACTATGAGCAGCTGCGGGCCGAAACGCTGGATGATGATGGTCAGCCAACGCTGCCGGAACCAGGTGAACAAGACTTCTTCCGCATTGATGACAATGAGGTGCTGCAGATTACCTTGACCGCCGTTGATCAGCCGCTCAGCGCGGCGGTAGCAGCAGTGATTGCTGACAACTGGCAATCAATTGGTGTGATGACGGACGTGGTGTTAGTTGATCCGACTCAGGTGCGGCGGACAGTGTTGCGACCACGGCAGTACCAAGCCTTGCTGTACAGCGAAATCTTGGGCCCAGACCCAGATCCGTACCCATTTTGGCACTCATCACAGGTGGCAGACCCAGGGCTGAACCTGGCCTTGTTTGCTGACAGAAAAGCTGATACCCTGCTGGAACAAGCTCGCCAAACGACTGATCGGACAGAGCGGGCTGAGGCCTACACGGAGTTTAGTCAGATTCTGGCTGACCAGGTGCCGGCCCTGTTCTTGTACCGGCCGTTCTATCCGTATTGGATCAATGAGCGAGTGGACGGCTCGTCAGTTGAGACTATTGCGGTGCCCACCGAGCGGTTGTCAGACATGGAACAACGATACATTAAAACTAAACGGGTGTGGTTACGCTAACCATGCCGAAGTGGCGGAATTGGTAGACGCGCAGCGTTCAGGTCGCTGTGAGCTTTGTGCTCGTGGAGGTTCGAGTCCTCTCTTCGGCAATAATGATAAAGTGCTTTTTGTGCTCGTGGAGGTTCCCCGCGACATGACTGGCTACGCCAGCCTGCGCGGGCTAAAGGGGGATCGGCCACAGTGGAGGTTCGCCGTGCCCGACCATTCCGCAGCGGAGCGAAGGAAATGGGCGGGAGTCCTCTCTTCGGCAATAATGATAAAGTGCTTTTTGTGCTCGTGGAGGTTCCCCGCGACATGACTGGCTACGCCAGCCTGCGCGGGCTAAAGGGGGATCGGCCACAGTGGAGGTTCGCCGTGCCCGACCATTCCGCAGCGGAGCGAAGGAAATGGGCGGGAGTCCTCTCTTCGGCAATAGGTGTAATGAGTAGTTTGTAACGAGTAATTAGGATGTCACCGTATATCGTATGCGGTATGTCGTATGCAGGGAGGTGATATGTTGCCCCGTTATACGGTATACCACATACGATATGTATCAATTACTGATGACTAATAACTAGTTACCTTTTCACGCTAAAAATTAACACAAAAAACACCTCATTTACTCCCACCCCAAAACCTGTCATACTACCATTATCAGGGTTTTCCCGTTCAGTATTCAATACTTCAGGCTTGATTCCTGAACATTGGAAACTCTCACCTATAATTCACACTACATACCACGTCATCCCCAGCACACTATTACAGTATTACAGTGCGGGTTGGCGAGGTGTATCTAATCAAGATAATTTTTTATGGTGACAAAAAATAAAACCAGTCAGCCGCCCCGGCGGCGACAGAGTAACGCGGCTGATAAGTCGTCGCGTTCAACCCGCCGTACTACAACGGGGTCGCGGACTACCGGCCGACGATCTGCTGCTACCCGCGGTCAATCTCATAGTCAAAATAACAGCCAGTCACAGAGTAAACCACAAGGCCGGAGCCGTAAGCCATCAACTGTTGGTAACAAGCTACGGGTGATGGTGATGGGTGGTAACGAAGAAGTGGGCCGCAACTGTACCGTGCTGGAGTATGGCTCAGATATTATCATTGTCGACATGGGGCTGCAGTTCCCGGAAGAGGACATGCCCGGTGTTGACTATATTGTTAATGACTTTACCTATCTGCATGACAAGGTGCAGAATATTCGCGGTGTCATTATTACCCATGGTCACTATGACCACATTGGTGGTGTGCCACATTTGATGTCTGGTATTGGTAATCCGCCGCTCTACACTGGTATTTTGACAGCCGGGCTGATTAAGCGTCGCCAAGCAGAGTACCCCAACGCGCCGGAGCTGAAGATTCAGCACATTAAAGAAAAGGACGTTATTAAGCTGGGTGCATTTAAGGTCGAATTTTTCCGCGTTAACCACAACATCCCTGATAGTTACGGGCTGTATGTCCAGACGCCGGTTGGTTCGGTCATGCACACCGGTGACTTTAAGTTTGACCATAATCCGGTTAATGAAGAGCCGATGGACGAGGCGCATCTTAAGGATATGGCCAAGCGCGGCGTTGATATTTTGATGGCCGACAGTACCAATGCGGAGCGACCAGGTCATCAGTTGTCAGAAACAGAGGTCGGTATGCAGATGGGTGAGATCTTTGATAACGTCAAAGGTCGCTTGATTGTCGGTACCTTTGCCTCAAACCTGTCTCGTGTCCAGTTATTGATTAGCATGGCGGAACAACACGGCCGCAAAGTGATGATTGAGGGGCGCAGTATGACCAACAACGTCGAGGTGGCCAAGGAGCTCGGCTTCATTAAGTTTGCCAAGAACACCATGGTGGACTGGAAGGAGGCCAAGCATCTACCAGAGAACGAGCTGATGATTATTTGTACTGGTGCTCAGGGTGAGCGTAACGCGGTGCTGATGCGCTTGGCTAACAATGAACACCGCTACCTCAAGCTGTTAGCGGGTGATACGGTCATGTTTTCTTCTTCGGTTATTCCCGGTAATGAGCGAACGGTGCAGTCGTTGATGGACGCGCTGTATCGCCATGATGTGGACGTCATTCACTATAAAATGATGGACATCCACGCCGGTGGTCACGCTCGTCAGGAAGACTTGAAAGATTTGATCCGCATGATTAAGCCCAAGTACTACATGCCAGTCGAGGGTAATCACTTCATGTTGAAGTTGAATGCTCGAGCGGCGGTGGAAGCTAAACTGATTCCGGCCAAGAACGCCTTTGTGGCTGACAACGGCCAGGTGGTAGAGATGACCAAGCAGGGCGCGCGACTGACTACAGAAAAACTGCCGACCGAATACATCTTTGTTGATGGGCTGGGTGTCGGTGATGTCTCTGAGGTGGTGTTGCGTGACCGGCGGATGATGGCCGAAGACGGCATGATTGTGGTCATCATGACCATTCAGCGCCGCACCGGTCAGTTGGTCCAAAATCCTGACCTCATCTCTCGTGGCTTCATTCACATGAAGGAGAGTAAGAAGTTGGTGGAGGAGACGCGCCGTAAGGTCAAGCAGATCATGAAAGACAAGGACAAGAAATCACCAGCCTTTGAGGATTATCTGAAGAACAAGGTTCGTAATGAGCTAGGTGAATTCTTCTGGAAAAAGACCAAACGACGACCGATGATTTTGCCGGTGTTGATTGAAGTATAATTCTACGAGAATTTTATAAAACCTTCCTGCTGCAGGTTGTGGCGGGGAGGTTTTTCTTTCGCCACTTTTGATGCCAAAAGTGGCCATCCGCCTTCTCGCCACACCTATACATAGGTGTGGTCGATTCGGCGGACAAGAAAGCCTTAGGTAGGCCACCGCTTTACCCGCCGTAGTTCCGCGAAGCGGAACGAAGTGCGGGCCTGCCGCCGCTCTGCTCATCGCCCGCGGCGCTGCCCACCCAGAGGCGAGCTTCGGTCCGCCATAGGCGGATCCCCCGGACCCCCAAACATCTTGAAAGAGTTCGTCTTTCTGAATCTGTAGGGGGTGATTGATGGGTCACCCCTACACGATATAAGTATACTGGTTGACAATTTACTAGGTGAGCGATAGTCTAGATATACGCTCTTTACAGAATCACAATGTCGCAGCCGTTGATATCTACG
>CAZJZH010000017.1:0-550 GCA_964550465.1 uncultured Gammaproteobacteria bacterium | reverse complement strand
ATTGATTGTGATGCACGTCCACCCAATACTGATCGTAGCATCATTGAGATGCACAAGCCGAGCGGTTCACTCATCTGGAGCCCGCAAGCAGTTGAACTATATGACTTTGCAGATAGAGATATGGTGCCCTATGACGGTAGCGGAATATGGTTAGAGTTAATCGGTAAGCCGGTCTTGGGACTGGCGGTGCGTGATTACCTCATAGTGCATCCAGAGGAAATCCCCCAGGCATGGCAGCTGGAGGGCATGATACATTTCTGGGCCACGGTACTAGCGCCATCACGGCGTTACCGGATCAATGATATGGTTCGCATGGTGTACCGCATACCGTGTAGCGAAGAATTCGCTGTCCCTACTCTGATATGGCATGGCGAGGACCATGGCGGTTGGGGCGCAGGGATTATGCCATTGAGTCACGAGTTTAAATATTTTGGCCCAGCGGCCATGCAAAAAGCTGCCTAACATACAGCTCACCTCATCCCGAGGTGGGTTTTTTCTTTAAAAAATTAACAGTCAACGGTCAATTGTCAATTGTTAGCCTTCTCGCTAT
>CAZJZH010000016.1:0-18166 GCA_964550465.1 uncultured Gammaproteobacteria bacterium | reverse complement strand
GTTTTGCCGTGCGTACCACAGACCGCAATACCTCGTCGGTCAGCAAAGAGCAACCCCAGGGCCTGCGGATAACTAATCATTGGCAAGCCACTGGCCTGAGCCGCTGCAAACTCGGTGTTATTATCAGCCGTATAAGCAGTCGAATAGACGACCACGTCTAAATCGTCAGTGATATTGTCCGGAGAAAATTCCGCCACGGGGATATTGGCTTGCGCCAAGACCGCGTCAGTAAAAAACTCTGCTGCTACGTCACTACCTGACACCTGCTGGCCCATGGCCGCCAGAATCTGTGCCAGACCAGTCATGCCAGCTCCTTTGATGCCAATACAGTGGACGCGATGAATGCTGTTGAGAGAGATATTCATTAGCAATAGTATAGCGCCTTGCGTGGTAATTTTCCAGTCAAAAAATATTGACTGCACGTATGTAATATGTTAGAAAGTAGGCGCCTGCTACCATACGACCTACCACACATCCCACCAACTGTAGTGTTCGTCGTAATGGTCATGCCGACCTTCCCTTCACCAAACGCTACGGCTTTTGGGCATAACGAAGATTCTAGCAACCATAGTTTTGCAAACAGCTATGTTGGTAGGCACTACAGTCGCAAACCCCGTCTTTATGGCGGGGTTCCCTTCTTTTTAGAAAGGCGGTACTATGAATACAACAATCATAATACTCTCCTTATATGCAGACTACACTCCCTCATCTCAGTCAAGACGACCCGGAAATCTTCCAAGTGGCCCAGCAAGAGCTGCAGCGCCAGCGCGACGGACTGGAAATGATCGCCTCAGAAAACTTCGTCAGTCGAGCTGTCCTCGAAGCGGCCGGCACTGTTTTGACGAACAAATATGCCGAAGGCCTGCCCCATAAGCGGTATTACGCTGGTAATGAATTTATTGATGTAGCGGAGGATCTGGCCATTGCTCGGGCTAAAGAGCTGTTTGGCGCTGAGCATGTCAATGTCCAACCACACTCTGGTTCACAGGCTAATGCCGCTGCTTACCTAGCCCTGATGCAGCCCGGTGACACTATGCTGGGTATGAGTCTAGACCAAGGTGGCCACTTGACGCACGGTAGCCCGGTTAATTTCTCTGGCATCACCTATACCATCATCCCCTACGGCATCACCCCAGAGGGCTTGATTGATTATGACCAAGTGCGGCAGTTAGCCCTGGAGCATCAACCAAAGGTCATCCTCTGTGGTGCTTCTGCCTATCCGCGCACTATCGACTTTGCCAAATTCCGGGCTATTGCTGATGAGGTTGGCGCCTATCTGATGGCTGATATTGCCCACATTGCCGGCCTGATTGCTGCTGGCGTCCATGCTGACTGCATCCCTCATTGTGATGTCGTTACCACCACCACCCACAAAACGCTGCGTGGTCCGCGCGGTGCTATGATTATGTGCAAAAAAAATGACCGCATCCACCCTGATGATAAGAAAAATCTAGCTCAAAAAATTGACAGCGCTGTTTTTCCTGGTACTAAAGCTGTAGCTTTTAAGGAAGCGCTCCAACCAGACTTCAAGACCTACCAGCAGCAAGTGGTTGATAATGCCCAGGCCTTGGCGCAGAGTTTGCTCGATGCTGGTATGAGCCTAGTCACTGGCGGTACTGATAACCACTTAATTTTGCTGGATGTCAGTAGCGTTAACCTGTCTGGGGCTGAAGCAGAGACAGCCCTAGAGCATGTCGGCATTCATACCAACAAAAACGCTATCCCTAATGACATCCGTAAACCGTGGGATCCATCCGGTCTACGGATTGGTACGCCGGCTCTGACTACTCGCGGCTTTACTACTGATGATATGCACATTATTGGCGGCTTAATTGCTGATGCCCTCAAGCAACCAAACGATACCGCTACGCAAGAGAGAATTAAAAAAACCGTGGCTGAACTAGCCGCGGCGCATCCGCTCTACCCTGAACTAGTTTATTAAAATGTAATACCCCCGCGTCAGCGGGGGTATATGGTTAGAAAAGATTGATTTGCTCCGCTCGCCTCTGGGGTGGCGGAGTCGGTTTTTTGAGTGGCGGCAGGTGACATGGTAGGTGCCGACCTTGAGCCACTAAGCTGCGGCACAAGGCTTGGTGCTCTTTATGCCGCCGGACATAGGCATCCCACCGTCGTGCCGGGATAACTTCGTAAGCAGCCTTTTGCTGCTCAGCACTGAGGCGCGTGGCGCCCGGCGTGGCTTCCCACAGCTGATGACAGCAGTTGCTGCGAGCCCGGTCCTGATTGACCGCCCAGGTGGTGGCCAAGATCTCCGTGGAGCCCTTTTTCACCAAATAGTATTTGCGCTTCCTTGGCAAAATAAGCCCTCCTCAAAGGAAATATGTGAAATCAAAAGAACTAATGGTGGTAATCATAGCACAGCTAGATATTTTTGTCAATAATACTATATATTTTTGCCTATAATTAGCTATTTTCCCTTGGGATAAGCTGTGCTCAAGGTGGGGGTGACGGTGACATTGTGACTCAGCCCCTAATCCGCTACAATGAAAAGGATCTAAACTCATGACTGATGGCAGATATTGATACTCGGGTTCCCCCGCAAAACATAGAGGCCGAACAATCCTTCCTCGGCGCCCTGCTGATTGACCAGGAGGCCATTATTAAGGTGGCTGAAATTGTGGCGCCACCAGATTTTTACAAAGAAGCGCACAACCGCATCTTTGATGCCATGCTCCACCTCTACGCTAATGGTGAGCCTATTGACCTACTCTCTCTCGGTAACCGCTTAGAGGAAACCAACCACCTAGAGCGGGTTGGCGGTCGTAGTTACCTAGCTACCCTGGCCAATGCTGTCCCGACTGCCAGCCACGTGGTGACGTATGGGAAAATTGTGGCCAAGAAAGCGGTCTTGCGCCGCCTCATTACCGCCGCTGGCGAGATTGCTGAACTAGGATTTTCTGAATCACAGGAAGTTAGCAGTGTACTAGACCAAGCAGAACAAAAACTGTTCGCCATTTCGCAGAACACCCTCAAGGCCAACTTCACTTCCATTAAGACAGTCTTGTCTGGTGCTTTTGAGCGCATTGATGAACTCCATCAGAACAAAGGTAAACTGCGTGGTATCCCGACTGGTCTACGAGACCTGGATAACATTTTAGCCGGCTTTCAGCGATCTGACCTAGTTATTTTAGCGGCTCGACCGTCAATTGGTAAAACATCTTTAGCCCTAGACTTTGCTCGTCATGTAGCGGTCAATGAAAAGGTGTCAGTAGGTCTTTTTTCACTGGAAATGAGTAAGGAGCAGCTGGTAGACCGTCTACTGTGTGCTCAGGCTGGGGTCGACTTATGGAAAATGCGGACTGGTCGCTTGAGTGATGATGGTAGTGATAACGACGACTTCACTCGTATTGGGCATGCGATGGGCGTACTAGCTGAAGCACCAATTTATATTGACGACTCAGCTAATACAAACGTCATGGAAATCCGCACCAAAGCCCGGCGCTTGCAGATGGAGCATGGACTGGGTATGATTATCGTTGACTACTTGCAGTTGATGGAAGGCCGCTCTGGTGCAGAAAACCGAGTCCAGGAAGTAGCAGAAATTTCTCGAGCTTTTAAAGGCTTAGCTCGTGAGCTTGATGTGCCGGTACTAGCCTTGTCGCAGCTCAACCGTTCGGTGGAGAACCGCTCCCCTGCTATCCCAAAGCTGGCTGACCTGCGTGAGTCCGGCTCTATCGAACAAGATGCCGATGTGGTAATGTTTATCTACCGTAAGGCTATGGATAAAACTCGCTTTAATGTACCTGAAGAAGAAAAGAACGTCGCGGAAATCATTATTGCTAAACACCGTAATGGTCCAGTTGGTCAGATAGAGGCCTACTTCGACCAAGCGCGGACCAGCTTCCGTAACCTTGATACCAATATGGCTGAAATGGCGCCACCGCCACCACCAGCCTAAATAATACTATTACTCGTTATCGAACAACTGTATGTCTTCAATGCTCAGTAAACTCAAGCACATCAAAGACCTCCGCAGCCAAGCCAAGCAACTGCAGGATGTCCTGGCCGAAGAAACCGTCACCGTCGAAAAACGCGGAGCGACAGTGGTGATGGATGGTAATCAAAAAGTAGTTAGCCTGACACTACCAGCTGACATGACGGCTGAGCAGGCGCAGTCCCTCATCCCTGGATTGATTAATGATGCCATGGACAAGGTCAAAAAGATTATGGCCAAGAAGATGCAAGAAATGGGTGGATTTCCTGGGTTGAACTAAACCAACGTCATGGCCAAGTTTCCCCCAACCATTCAGCGATTAATTGAGGCGTTTTCTGCCTTACCGAGCGTTGGGCCCAAGACGGCCGAGCGCTTCGTTTTTTATCTGCTTGATCGTAAAGAACAAATTGAGCCCCTGCGCACCGCTTTGGCTGAAGTCAGTAGCGCTGTTACTACCTGTCAACAGTGTGGTACGTTTTCTGAAAAATCCCCCTGCTATATCTGCTCAAACGATCAGCGAGACGGTGCTTTGCTATGCATCGTGGCAGAAACCAGCGACCTGGCAGCTCTGGAGAGCACTGGTCAGTACCAGGGACGCTACCATGTGCTGGGTGCCAGTCGTGATGGTGAGCTGTCCGAACAGCAACAGCAGCGATTGATTCAGCGCCTGCGTGGTGCCGATGTCAGAGAAATTATTGCCGCCCTCAACCCTGATAGTGATGGCGAACTTCTCTTTTTACAAATCCAAAAAGTACTGGCCGAATTTCCAGCCATTACCCTATCCCGCCTGGCCCGCGGCCTGCCAATGGGCAGCTCGCTGGTCTATGCTGATGAAGTGACTCTGGGTAACGCTTTGTCAGCTCGCCAGCCAGTGGAATAATCTTGACATAAAAGACTAAAAAGCCTAAACTGCAGGCGTACTTTTTCACACAGATAAGCTTGAGTGATGGTAGTGGTGGGGATCCGGAAACTCCCCCTGTCACCCGCCGTGGATTGCGCTGATAGTTATGACTGGTAGGAGTTATAGTTTGAGTTATACCTGTCTAACTCAGGGTCACAATTTCCGCTATCCCTTCCGGAGGGACATATTGTGTGGGGCACTACGCAATCACTCGCCCAAAACCGCTGTACCTACCCTACAGCGGTTTTCTTATTGGCGTAGCACTGGTCCATAGACCTTCGAAAATAGCCGCTTGCATAGTGTAGAATTCTGACGAGCGAATAATCACGGCCGTAAGTTCATCAGTAGAGGATACAAACAACATGCTCTGATCATACAAGCATAGCACTCCCTTGAATCTGCCGTGCATGGCTGGCGGTAAGATCCGCGGGTTCCGCTGTGCGATGCTTTCTGTGGTCAGGTTAACGTGACTCGCCTTAGGTTCCCATAGTGAACGAGCAGTAATACCTCGTCGCTGCCGAGTGTCAATAAAGTACTGTGCGTACTGTGCGTCAAACTCTGAAAAGAAATTTTTGACTGGCGCAATGATATCCCAGTGGCGGGAAGCACAGTATAGTGCATCCTCAACCGCTTGTTGAACACCATTCACCCCTTGGTAGTGCAATACCTCTGGTCGCTGCTGGTCACTATGCTGTTGCTGTAGTAATGGTACAACAGCCGCTACCTGCGCTTGTTTAGCACTGAGGGCTGCTTGCTGGCCCTTGAGATACTGCTCCAAATGCTGAGGCTCAGACATGGTTACTGTTAGTACTCCCTGATACTGCTTTTTTGCCGCTAAACCTTTCTCTAGCAGGGTGTCGATGGCGTGATAGACTGTGGCTCGATTAAGGCCAGTATGCGTCACTAAAGCTGCCACCCCCTGAGGTCCATACTGTAAACCCGTGGTATACAACTGAGCCTCAGTTGTGGTTAGCCCGATAGTGGTTAACATTGTTTGTATTTTGTCTGCTTTTTCTGTAGTCATAATAAGGTACCCTACCGGCTGGCCTGATCTCTGTCAATAGTGGTTGATAATGAAAATAGTTAATTTCCTAGATAATGACTAACTGTTTATATTAGATTATAAACACATATTAACACTTTGCGCTACTACCGATAAGCTACCTGTAGATCCCGGCTCTTTTACAACTCACCTGGAGGACACTATGTCTCGACACGTTATTATCACCGCTGGCGGCACAGTTGTGCCTATTGATGCAGTCCGTTCAATCACCAATCAATCCGGTGGGCGGTTTCCCTGGCAGATCGCTCTCACCTTTGCTCAAATGGGTTGGCGCGTAACTGTCATTGGTAGTCGTCAGCTAGTTGAGCGCGTCAGCCATGCTGCGCTGCCAAAAGCTATCACCCTACTCCCCTTCCTGACCTATGATGATCTGGTTAATCGCCTTGATGAAGCGGTATCCCTCGAAGCACCTGATGCTTTGTTGATGGCAGCAGCCGTGTCTGACTATGGTGCAGATACAGTAGCTGAGGGTAAACTACCCTCTGACCAAGAACAACTAACCATCACGCTACGCCGGTTGCCAAAGATCATATCGACTCTACGACAGCGCCTACCAGTCACCACATTCTTAGTTGGCTTCAAGCTGACTAGTGGCGCCAGCCTTGATCAAGTAGAAGCGGCGGCTCGCAAACAGCTGTATGAAGACCGCTGCAACTTAGTGGTTCATAACGACCTATCTGAGTTGCGTGACGGGCAACACCCCGTCACCCTGTTTACCCCTGAAGGTGGGGCAATCAGGACGAGTAGCAATGACCGGTCTCGCAATGTGACTGCCGAGTTTGTAGCTCGGGTTATCGATAAGCGAGTCAATACTCGCTGGTGGCACAGTCGTGGTAGTCAATTTAATGAGGGTTCATGGAATGACCCTGATTACCCACAGGCTAGTAAGCTCCTGGAGTTAGCGCAGTCGCTCAATATCTTCATAAGTGCTAGTGGTAATGCATCGCTGCGAACTGAGTTAGCAGAGCAGTACCCTGGCCTATGGATCACCCCGCGAGGACTTGAAGATAAATCCACCATCACTGCGCGACACTTGGTGCGTGTGGAAACGGCAGGGGTAACAGTGGAGCAGCGCTTGCTTCGCTACGAAACTTTTTTACCTGAGCTCAAGCCCAGTATCGATACGGGCGTGCACGCGCTACTCTACCAGCAGTTTCCTCGAATTGGTATGTTGCTCCACACACATTCCCCTTGGGTGCTATGTGACACGCAAACGCAATTCCCTTATCCCTGTGGCACAGCTGAGGAATACCACGAAATAGCATCTGCGCTGGAGTATGTTGATAACCCTGTTGAGCGCTTTTGCTTAGGCATGGTGTTTCATGGGTATCTTATTGGTCGCCCCAAAGATGAATTAGACCAACTAGCGCTAGAATGGCAGGAGGCACAATCATCCTACCATCAACATCTCCAAGATATCGATCAATACGATCGCTTGCCGGAGCTACATCTCTTTCCTATCTGGGCTAAGGCGCGGCCTATTGGTGTAGCGGCCCGACATACAGCTGGCTGGTATTCCATTCACCTATCACCTGAATTTCGTGGTCACGGCTTTGGAGAGCACTTGGTACAATTGATTAAATGGTATCAATTCCAGATTGGCACCATTCCCGATTGCCAAGTAGCTGATTTCTACACTCGTCATGGTCTGAAGCACACAGAAACATTGACGGACGGCACAGCCATCTATACTGCGCCACTGGAGTAGTCATGACTAAGGTGTTACTTGGTGTCACTGGCAGCGTTGCTGCCTGCCTCAGCCCTACCTTGATCACACAGATACACGCAGCTGGGCATCAGCTGCGTGTAATAGCGACAGAAGCCTCGTGTTGTTTCTGGGACCCTCAGGCTATTACCATACCAGTCTATCGAGATGCTGATGAGTGGCCTACCGAGCGGTTGTACCAATCAGGTGAAGCGGTAGTGCACATCGAACTGCGACGCTGGGCTGATGTTCTATTGATTGCACCACTGTCAGCTAATACCTTGGCTAAAATGGCTCACGGTCTAGCTGATAATTTGCTAACCAGCGTAATTCGCGCCTGGGATATACATCAGCCGCTAATTATTGCTCCGGCAATGAACACGCTGATGTGGAAACACCCAGCTACACAACAACACCTTGAGCAACTAACCCGCTGGCACACGGCACTGACCATAATCCCGCCCATTGCTAAACAATTAGCTTGTGGTGACTATGGCCCCGGCGCCCTAGCTGATATTGGTGACATCATCAAACAGCTTAATGACTGCGCCCACATGCACACCTCAGAGTAACGTCTGAGGTGTTTTTCTTGATACCGCACTTTGACCATATCTTTACTCTGCGCTAGTCTATGGTTGGCATGATTGCCTCCAACCTCCAGTACATTTCACATTACATTGTTTGTGTAGCGCTCCGCCACTTGATAGCGCCAGAGTATCGGGATAACCCCTGCGGAGTTCATCAACTGATAAGCGAACGGCCGTCGAATGGACTAGTATGACCGGCGAGTTTCTTTCATTTTCGCCTCCTGCAGTCAGCTGGAGGTCTGACTGTGGTCTAATGAGGTATCGGAGTATGGCCCTGACTGGTGTTCCACTAGTACTGCCAATCTTTTGGCGGTAGTCGGTCAGTGTGCCAGAAGAGAGCTCAGGTCACCTCGATCCCGAAGGATACGCTTATTACACAAACCACCAAACCGAGTACCTGCAGCTCGGTTTTTTCTTATCAAAAAAACACACCTGCCGTAGCGGATGTGTTTTTTTTGATAGTTAGGCAATCTTGTCGATGGTAACGTCGGTAAAGTACTGACGGTGACCAAGGGTTCGCTTATAGCGGGTCTTGTTCTTGTACTTCACCACGTCAACCTTACGCAAACGACCCTGTTTGGCAATAGTGCCGGTAACGGTCTGCGTAACAGTTGGGGTGCCGATGGTAGCCTGTGTATCCTCACCAGCTAACAGCACCTGATCAAAGCTAACGGTATCGCCAGTCTGACCGAGTTGTTTTTCTACCCGGATGGTCTGCCCTGGACTGACCAGGTACTGCTTCCCACCGGTTTTAATAACGGCAATTTTCATATGGCCACAGTATAGCTGATGGGCGTTAGTCTGTCAAGATAGTGACGGCATCACCAATCTGTAGCTGGTGAGCGGCGAAAAACCCGCCATTAACCTCTAGTACCATGTCGGCTGGCTGACCAGAAGACACGCGGGCAATCGGCTCATTCTCCTGTGGTGGTGGCACCTGCTCAGCCACACCAATAATCTTGCCTTGGTTAATCCAGATAATATCCAGGGGAAACCGCATATCAACCATCCAGAAGTTTTGCACCCGAGGAGTATCATAGACAAACAACATACCAACATCAGCTGCCATGTGCGGTTGGCCAGATAGTCCCTGTTTTTGTTCCTCCAGACTACGAGCTATAACTGCAGTGATAGTGTGACTGCCCACCTGCAACCGAGCTGTCTCCACGGGCAAGGCTGGTGGTGAGGTATCGTTCGTCTGCATAATTGAGCGCTGGATAGTTAAGACGGTGGCACTAATAATAATAGCTACAGCCACACCGATAACCAAAATAGTTCTAGCGTTGTTGGGCATAGGCTTGTAAAATTTGGCGAGCTACTGCGGCAGCAGTACGACTACCCTCTTCGCCCTCTTCCACCAGGGTGACCACTACAATTTCTGGGTTTTCAAACGGAGCGTAGCTAGCAAACCAGGCATGTGGCTCAGCCGCATTACTCCACTGAGCCGTACCGGTCTTGGCTGCGGCGGTAATCGGTAGTGATTGAAATGATTGCGCAGAACCACGTAAGACTGTTTGACGCATACCTTCCTGAGCCACTGCAATAGCATCTGGTGGGGCAATCTGGTCAGTAATGACTACTGGTGGCACTGGCTCATCACCAATCCGCAGAGCTAAACGTGGTTGATAGAGGGTACCACCATTAGCCACCACCGCAGTCCAGTTGGCCACTTGCAGTGGTGTTACCAGTAAATTCCCCTGCCCAATTGATAAGTTATAGGTATCACCAATATACCACAACTCACCATAAGTGTCGTTTTTCCATTCCACGCTAGGCACAAAGCCACTGTTCTCCTGAGGAAAGTCTAGCCCACTAGCCCTGCCTAAACCAAAGCGCTCTAACCACTGAGTGATACGATACGGACCCAGTCCTTCAAACTCATAACCATTAGCTGGATTACCGCCACGGGGCACCCCACCACCGATTGAATAGAAAAAGGTGTTAACTGACTCAGCGATAGCCGTGTAGGCATTGGTCAGCCCATGGCCACCAGCCTTCCAGTCAGGGAAAAACCACTGCTTGACGGCAATACCGCCAACACTGAGGAAGGTCGTCTGTGGGGTAATGATACCCTCTGCCAGCGCAGCAATAACCATCACCGGCTTAATAGTTGAGCCTGAAGGATAGACGCCAGCCACCGCTCGATTAAATAACGGCTTGTCTGGATCATTGAGCAACTGACTGTAGCGTTCTGAGGCAATACCGGCAGCAAACTCGTTGGCGTCAAAACTAGGCAGTGACACCAGCGCTAAGACTTCACCGTTCTGGGGGTTGAGCGCCACCACCGCACCGCGTTTTTTATTGTACTGCTCTAAGACGCTCCGTAGAGCTGCCTCTGACTGCTGCTGCAACTCAGCATCAATAGCCAGGGTAATGTCTTGACCAGGCACCGGCGGATCCTCAGCAATGACGGTGGTCAGTCGACCAGCTGCGGTTACCTCTACTTGCTGTCGACCCGGAGTGCCGCGCAGGGCCGCCTCATACTGTCGCTCCAAGCCACTTTTCCCAATAATATCATTCAGGGCATAGCCTTGCTCCGCCAAGGTTTGGTATTCCCCTTGATTGAGCAAACCCGTATAGCCAAACAGGTGTGACAGTGACTGGGCGATCCCATCTTGCGTCTCCAGGCTGTACTGTCGGCGAAAACCTTCCCGCATAAATACGCCCGGTAACTCGTTCTGCGCCAATGACACCGCTAAAATCTGCTCATAGGTTAAACCCTGGGCGATTAACACCGGCTGGTATGGTCCAGCGCTGCGGTTCTTGACTAAAGTACTGACCGCGTTGGCAGGCAAATCAATGCTCTGTCCCAGTATGCTAAAGACCTGCTGCTGCGCCGTCTCGCTGTCTGGCAGGTCAGCTGGGGTAATAAAGACGTTATAACTAGCAATGTTGCGGGCTAACTGACGACCATAGCGATCAAAAAAGACGCCGCGGGGCGCGGTGGTGGCTAGTACGCGAATACGATTACCCTCTGCTAGAGACTGAAAATCATCCCCTTGGACCACCTGTAAGTAGCCGGCCCGAGCAAACAGTAGCCCAACGCCAATACTCAAAATGACCATAAAAATAGTCAGCCGACTATACGACACTCCCCGCCCCACAAAATGGGCGCTCTGTTCGTGACGCACCGTCTGACTAACAGTCTGGCTGACGCCGGCTGCTTTGGTAAAAATAGACTCTACCCAGTTGGTTTTGCGGCGACCACTGAGGCGACCGCCAACCACACTGTCATCTTGAATAGGAAATGGATTATCCATAGACTAGCGACGCCCGCTGGCTAAAAATGTTGACCGTAGACGCTTAGAGGCTGACTGGCTAATGACAAATAATAGACTCAATCCCACCAGCAGCCACAGCCACTCTAGGACGAACATACTCCAAGACCAATACGGCTGGACCTGTTGAATACCAAGCCAGTAAGTAGCCTGATTCCACAGCCACTGCAGGGTGTGAAAAACTAATAGTCCCACACTGCCCAGCATGGTGAGAGACAACAGCGAACGATTGGTAAACAGCAGTTGAAACAACATATTCATCACCACCATACTGATCAACAACGGCACCACCACGCTGCCAACGGTGAAGGGGCTAAAGACCTCTACCGTCATGCCGCCAATAATAGCCATCCAGACAGCTGTTGGTAAATCAATAATTAGCTCAACAAAGATAATAACCATCAAGCTGAGTGGAACCAGGGCCCACCAGCCTGGCAAACTAGCAATAAAACTGGTTTGCAGTATAACCAACAACCAACTGAGCAGCCCGCTACCGATCAATTGTGGCCATGATGGTATGCGCATAGGCTATTCAGTTACCAGCACGGTTACAATTGACAGTGCTCGGTAGTCAAGCAATGGCTGGAGGACTGCCTGAGTAAAAATACTACTGGAAGCAGTGTCAACACTCTCAACAGTACCGAGCAGTAGACCGGCCGGTACGCCGGCTTGCAAGCCTGAGGTCACCACGGTATCACCAACGGCAATCGGTTCTTCTTTGGGAACCATATCTAGCTGCACACTCAGACCGTACAACCCCTGAACAATGCCAATGGTTTCCGTGCCGTTCTGAACCATGGCAGCAATAGTACTCTGACTGTCATTGAGTAGCCGGACAATACTTTGATAGGGCTCCACACTGACCACCCGACCTACCAACACTCCTTCACCGGCAATAACGGGCGCGCCCGCTACCACGCCGGCTTGTTGCCCCTGGTTAATCACTACACCAGAAAACTGGTCAGTCGGCACACGAGCAATCACCCGGGCGGCAGCAAAAGCCAGGTCTTGGCTATCAATAAAGTTTAATTGCTCTCGAAATTGGCGGTTTTCCTGCTCCAGGGTTCGCAGAGCGGCCGCGTCAAATGCCAAAGCTGCCAGCTGCTCCTGGAGAGCCTGGTTTTCTGCTAGCAACTCGTCTCGACTGCGCCGCTGGTCAATGCTGCCAGCACCGGCCGCTAATCGCTCCTGAGCGGGAGCCGCCAGACGAATTGATTGACTGATCAGCCAGTGGCCTGCGCCGCTAAAATATACCACCACACCAATGACCACCAGTCCGATGGTTGATACCCACCAGCCAGCCCGGCTTGTCTGTCGTGCTGGTTCCATAGCAACTAGGTTAATTCTTGGGTGGTCGGGATCAGCAGGTCGCCGAAGCGCTCTAAGTCATCAAGAATCATGCCGGTACCACGGACCACGCAGGTCAGGGGGTCATCAGCCACTCGTACCGGAATCTGGGTAGCATGCGAGATAACACTGTCAAAGTTACGCAACAGCGCGCCGCCACCCGTCAAGACCATGCCGCGCTCATAGATATCCGCAATCAAGTCCGGTGGCGTCACTTCCAAGGTGCCTTTAATATTTTCAATAATTGTCTTCACTGAACGGCTGATGGCTTCACGGATATGAGAGTCATTAACCAGTACTTCTTTAGGCAAGCCAGAAACCAAATCTCGGCCACGCATCTCTAACTCTAATGGCTCTTCCAGTTTACCCGCTGAGCCAATTTTTTTCTTTAACTCTTCGGCTACCGGTTCACCGAGCAGCAAGTTAAAGTTTTCCCGGGCGTACTGGACGATATTTTTATTTAAAGCATCGCCAGCGGTGGTAATCACCCGGCTGGTGACGACACCGCCCAGCGAAATGACGGCGATTTCTGTGGTACCACCACCAATATCAACGATAAGGTTACCAACAGACTCCTGGACCGGCATGCGCGCACCAATGGCTGCTGCCATTGACTCTTCGATCAACATAGCTTGGCGAGCGCCGGCAGATGAGACAACATCTTCAGCCGCTTTGCGCTCTACCTCGGTGATATCTAACGGCACACCGACCACCACCCGCGGGCGTGGTAAAAAAGTGTATGACTCAGCATGCACTTGATCAATAAAGTACTTCAACATTTTCTCCGTCACCTCAAAGTCAGAGATAACCCCGTTGACCAGCGGTCGGGTCACCTGAATATGTGGCGGCGCTTTACCGACCATTTTCTGAGCATCTTCCCCCACTGCCACAATCTGATCAGTGCGGGTGTTGATAGCTACCACCGAGGGCTGATTAATGACAATCCCCTTGCCCTGGACATAGACCAGGGTGTTAGCGGTACCCAAATCAATACCAAGGTCTTTGGAAAATGAGCCAAATAGTGCGTCAACAATAAACATAGGGTGATATTACCCCTCCAATTGTGCGATGACAGCAGCTGGGTCCAGCAACGTCGCCTCCTGGCTGTCTCGTCGTTTATACTCAATTTGATCGCCAGATTTTTCAGATACCACTAAGCGAACCGGTAAACCAATTAAATCCGCTTCAGCAAATTTCTGCCCAACAGACACATCGGCTCGATCATCAAACAGCACTTCGATACCGGCTGCAGTCAACTGCTTGTACAGCGCTTCGGCCTTATCTGCCACAGCTGGCTGATCCATTTGTAGGCCAAGTAGGTGTATCTGGTACGGCGCTACAGCAGCCGGCCAGATAATACCAGCATCATCGTGAAAGCGTTCTACTAGCACACCCATCAACCGCGTAACACCAATACCGTATGACCCCAGGTAGACCGGTTGGGTTGAACCGTCTTCACCGGTAATGGTTAGACCCAGCTGGTCACACTTATCAGTGCCAAAGGTAAAAATATTACCCACCTCGGCGGTAGTGACTGCTTCTAGCTCATCTTTCGTCACGCCTAGTTGCTGTAATGTCGCATCGTTCAGCACTTCATCATTAATGGCGATGTTTTTTTCTCGATTAATATAAATAGTATCCTCACCGGCATCGGTAATGGTTTGAAACTCATGACTGTAGTCTGTAAATGCTCCACCGGCGGCAAAGGTAACAAACGTATCAGCCCCTAGACCAACCCGATCAAATACCCGCAAGTAAGCATCGGTGACTTGTTGATAGTACGCTTCATGGGCAGCTTGACTGATATTGTATGAATATAAGTCTTTCATCACAAACTCCCGACCACGTAAAATGCCACTCTTGGCTCGCATTTCATTGCGCAGCTTCGTTTGAAACTGATACACCGCCACCGGCAGATCTCGATAACTGGTAATGTATTGTTTGAGCATATCGGTGATTGGTTCCTCATGTGACCAACCAAAACCAACCTCGGTACCATTCTTCAGCTGTGACTTAAACCATACATCGACTTTCTCATCATCCCAACGGTCAGTTTTCTGCCACAGCTCTTGGCGCTGTAAACCGGTCATGATGATTTCTTGCCCATCAATGGCGTTCATCTCCTGGCGGATAATGGTTTTAATTTTCTCCAGCACGCGTAAGCCAAGGGGTAGATAGGCGTAGACACCGGCAAATTCTTTGTAGGCGTACCCAGCCCGAATCAACAGCTGGGCGTTGGTAGCCTGCTCATCACGTGGCGCGTCTTTTAATGTCTTGGTAAACAATTGTGATTGTCGCATAGAAAAAATATTACGGTGTCTTGACCTGATCAGCACCCAAGAAGTAAAACTCGATAATCGCCAGTAGGACCACTAAGAGCAGCACGTTAACGACCGTAAATAATTGGGCACCGCTGAAGAGCAGTAAACCGACTACAAAGAGACCAAACAGTCCACCTTGTCGCAGAGCTGTCACCACGTGGTGTGGTACAAACTCTTGACGGGCGCGCCAACGGCGAATCAGTAAGCCAACCACCGCGCCGATAGTAGTAATGCAGAAAAACAAGCTGACGTGAAAGATTATCAAGCCAACTATGCCGGCCGTCGTTGGGTTAATCATGTTCAATACCACCACCCATAATGCTAAGCAAATCAGGGCAATAATTGACATAATGATGATGTAGGCGCGAATTCCCATAAGCTGATATAACCCTTATATCCTAGCAAATTGAGGTCAAACAAACAATGGTCGGCATTAGGTCAAAAAACGGATACTTTCCACTACCGACTGACCAAATTTCTCGTTCAATCCATCAATAATCTGCTGCTGATGCAGGCGTAATTCCTGAGCTAAGACTGAAGACAGGCAGGCAATGGTCAGCACCTTATCTTTGATGTACAGCGCCTGGACCTTGCTGTGGGTGCTGGCGGGGATAATACCTGCTAACACCTGCGGCACAGCACTAATCACCTGAGCCGTCGTCACCCGCTGAGCAATCCCGGCTTGGCGTAGTCGGCGCTGTAAAATGTCGTTCAACTGTTGCATAGTCTAAGCATTAGGATCACGGAACTCACAGATTTCTTTGAAGTCACAGTAGCGACAGGCCCAACCCGGGGTGGGGGTAAAGTCGCCGCTCTTGATCCGCTCAATGGTATCAAACATTTCTGTTTCAATCTTTTTCTTGTCTTTTTCCTTACCCAAGAAGCTGATAGCCTTTTGATCCTCAATGTAGTAGTACGTCAACTTACTAGGCTCCATCTGTAGTGGGCCTTCCACGGCTAGTTGGTAAATCAATAGCTGCATTTTATCATCCGCCTGTAGGCTCTCTTTGGGCGCTCCGGTTTTGTAGTCAACCACTTCAACCGTGCCATCCGCCAAACGATCAATTCGGTCAATTCGCCCACCCACACTGTGTGGCCCGACTTTAATAGTGAACCCTTGCTCCAAGGCGATTGGTCGTGGCTTAGTTTTTTGTAAGACCTTGTGATACTCCGTCAGCAGCTGCTTACCCTTGGCCCTGTATTCTGTTTTCGTCTTAGGGTCAGGGTACCAGGCATCAATCCACTGCTGTTCGTAGATGTCCAGCAGCGTCTGCAGTGGTGGAATCTTGGCTGGCGTATCATCTTGGTTAAACAGGTCACCTTGGCCGGTGTCAGCTTGGGTAAATAGAGCAATAAATTTCTGCAAGGTGTTATGAATGGTGGAACCAAAACTAAAGGCTTTATTGCCAAAAGTGGGGATTTTCAAGACATAGGCGTACTTATACTGCAGCGGGCACTTCTGGTATGAGGACAGCTGCGAATAGGCAAACTTTTTGGGCAGTGGTAGTGTCAGCTCAGTCGGCTGTTTCTGTTGAGCCTCTGCTGGCTCAACCATTGCCTGCTGTCCGCCTAGAGCCGGCGTGTCTTCATAGCCAATCTCATGTAAAAATTGGGACAGTTTTTTCTTGCGCGCCCCGCCGTAGTCTTGGGCTGAGGTCAGATACAGCCCCTCTTTAGCCCGCGTCATGGCCACGTAGAACAGCCGCCGCTCTTCTTCAATGTGCGGGTCACCGCCAGTAGTAACTTCACGAATCAGTGGCTCAGGCAGGCTAATCGGCTCAGCCCGATTGGTGCTCGGAAACCGCAGCTGGACCAGGTTAACAATAAAGACGTGTTTGAATTCTAAGCCCTTAGCGGCGTGTACTGTCATCACCTTAACCGTTTCCGGACCAATATTGGGGTCAAAAGCCAGTCCACCCTCTTCGCCTGATTCGCGTTCCAGCTCCAGCATGGCCATGAATTGTTTAACAGTCGGCTCATCCTGCGTCTGCTCAAAGGAGCGCATCTTATCAAACAGCTGCCGTAAATACCCCAGCTGCTCTTGACCGTCCCCGTCCAAATCCTTGAGGTATTCTAAGTATCCCAGATCCGTAAAGGCCTGGACAAAGACCTCGCTGGCTGATTTAGTCCGCGCCAGCTCGGTATGTTTACGAATCATGGTGAGCAGCTCAGCCACTGTTTGAACGCCAGATGATGACACCTTACCAGACACATCAGCCTGCTGCAGACTCTCGTACAGTGAAATACCTTTGTACTTAGCGTGGTGAGTCAGAGCGATACGATCACTGTCCGTCATGGTGATGGTCGGCAAATTCAAGACCCGCCACAGGGCTGGGCTCTCATGGTAGTTATCGAGCAGCTTCAGGTAAGCAATCACATCCAGCACTGCTTCTTTGCTGTAGAGCCCCCGCAGGGCCATAAAATGAAAAGGTACACCGGCCTGTTGCAGAGCAGCGGTAAACGGTTTGGCTTGGTTGTTAGCACGGATGAGGATGGCAAAATCAGACCACAGTAGATCGGCATCAGCCGCCTTGAGTTGGGTTATTTTTTCAATTACTCCCTTAACCTCTGCTTGACCGGTGGTGAAGTGCAGGTGCTCAATCGTCCCCTCACCTACCTGACCAGCGGCCGTCAGCGCCTTGCTAATCGGCTTAAACTGCTTGGTACTGACCTTGCGCTGCTTAGCGGCTTGGGCCAGACTACTGTCGTCCTGTAGCTGCGCCTCTAGCCGGTGAGGATTATTGTGCTGGATAAACTGGTGGGCTAAATCCAGAATTGACTGAGCGGAGCGGTAATTTTCAGACAGCACTACTTGCTTAGCCTTTGGATAATCACTGGTAAAGGTCAAAATATTACTGACTGAAGCGCCACGGAAGCGGTAAATAGCCTGGTCATCGTCTCCTACCACAGTTAGGTTGTCTTGCGGAGCGGCCAACTGTTTAATCAGCTGGTACTGCGCCCAGTTGGTGTCCTGAAACTCATCAACCAGCACATGCTTAAACTGCTGCTGGT
>CAZJZH010000015.1:0-18660 GCA_964550465.1 uncultured Gammaproteobacteria bacterium | reverse complement strand
ATCCACCAAGTGATGGGTGGCGCTGAAGGCCAGGCTTCTGATATTAAAATTCGTTCAGAACGGATCCTCAAAATCCGCGACCAGCTGGATAAAATTTTAGCCAAGCACACCGGTCAGCCACTGAACCGTATTCAAAAAGACACCGACCGCGACTATTTCATGTCTGCCACGGAAGCTAAGAAGTACGGACTGGTTGATAAGATCATTAGCAATAAGTAGATAACAAAAAACCCTCGCCGCAAAGCGAGGGTTTTTAAATCAACACCTTACTATTTCACCGGCGCGTGGTGGAAGTGGCAGACATCACCGTCTTGCATGATATAGGTCTTGCCTTCTGTTCGCATCAAACCGCGCTGGCGACAGCCGGCCTCGCCGTGCTCAACAAAGTCTTGCCAGTTGCAAATGTCTGCTCGAATAAAACCTTTTTCAAAGTCCGTGTGGATGCGGCCGGCCGCTTGCGGCGCGGTGCTACCAGCAGTCACCGTCCAAGCCCGCGCTTCTTGTGGGCCAGCGGTAAAAAAGGTAATCAGATTGAGCGCGGCATAGCCCGCTTGAATCAGTCGATCCAATCCGCTCTGCTCCAATCCGGCGACGGCCAAGTATTCGACGCGCTCGTTGTCTGACAGCTCAGCGATTTCTGATTCGATCTTAGCTGAGATAACCACTGTTTGCTCAGGCGCGATGCCAGGCAACGTAATATCTTGCGCCGCATTACCTTCATCAACATTAACCACAAACAGCATCGGCTTGCTGGTCAAAAAATTATACTGTTTAACCAACGCCCGCTCCTCATCAGTTAACTCCAAGCTGCTGATTAATTTTTCTGCCAATAGGTGTTGGCGGATTTTTTCTAAGACCACTTTTTGGGCAGCCGCTTCTTTATCTGCACTGGATTTGAGCTTGCGTTCCAGGTCTGCCAAGCGCTTTTCCACCACCTCCACATCAGCCAACAACAGCTCGGTGTGAATGGTGGTAATGTCAGCCGTCGGGTCAACTCGTCCATCCACGTGGGTGATATCACCTTCCGTAAAATGCCGAACGACGTGGGCAATAGCATCAACCTGACGAATGTTTTCTAAAAATTTATTACCCAGTCCCTCGCCCTTACTGGCCCCAGCCACCAAACCGGCAATATCAACAAACTCAATTACCGTTGGCAGCACCTTAGCTGATTGAGCAGCCGCAGCCAGTTGATCAATACGCTCATCCGGCACTGCCACCACGCCAACGTTTGGCTCGATGGTGCAGAACGGATAGTTAGCCGCGTCAACCGTTTGCTTGGTCAAGGCGGTGAAGAGGGTAGATTTTCCGACGTTGGGCAAGCCAACGATACCGACAGATAAGGCCATAGGTTAGAGAATCGCCTCCAGCTGACGAATGGTGAAGAAAATATCTGAGGCGCTAGCACCAATGTCTGTGCCATGAACGTTAAAGGTCAGCTCAACTGTGGCGCAGTGCAGGTGTTCTTTGCTGACTAGAGAATTTTTCGCTACAAAGGCAGTTAGGTCCAGTAACTGTTGCTGCTCTTCTGGGTGAGCGGCAAAAAATTTACTAAAGCCGCTCTGGGCGTCGGGATTACGGAAAGCTAAGTAGTACATACCCTTAGCGGACAGTAGATTATTAATCTTGGGAATGCTATCAAATTTCTTGACGTAGTGTGGAGCTGGTGCGGTCAGGTGGAGATGAGCAATATGTTTGAGCAGATCATACTTCTTAATTTCCTGGCGGATCTTGTCATAGTCACCACGGTAGTGAATCAAGGCATGAGCAAAGTCAAAGGTCACGCCAACAAATGGACTATCGACAGCATGGACAATTTCCGCAATATCAGAAAATTCAGAGCCCAACGAATACCCTTTCATCGCATCAAAAACATTTTCTATACCAATAACTACTTTATGCTCAGCCGCCACCGGTTCAACCTGCCGCATCACTCGCACTAAGCGGCCCAACTCTTCTTTGCGCTTCCCGCCACTGCGTCCCAAGTGAATCACAAACAGTGAATGGTATTTGGTTGTATCAACACCAGCTTCTTCAGCCAAACGACTAGTTAAAATAATTTGCTCCTTGAGTAAGGCCACACTGGCCTTTTCATTTTCCGCGTAGCGAATGCTGTTGCCGCGGCGACCAAAGTCGGTAAAACCATGGACCCGCACACCATGCCGACCATTGGTCAATGGCGCGCCGGTCAGAAAAATGGTATTGAAAAAAGCGTCAACCGATTCTGGCCGCAGCTGTAATGTAGTCCAGTCAATCATCCGCGGCGCCAAAAACAGGGTTGGCTCCACCCCACTGACCCGCGGTATAGCCTGCCGCGCACTGGCTGACCACAGCCGATTAAAGTGCAAATGGCGGTAAGTTGAGGAAACTAACAATAAATCAATCATACGGCTTGTATTGTAGAGCGCCCGTCACCACTTGTCCAGCTGGGTATCTAAAAAGAGCAACTAACGCTGCTCTCTTTAGTCTGTCCCGCAACTAGGCCATTGGCTGCTGCGGTGGCTGCTGTGGCATCTGCGGTTGTGGTCCAGCCGCTGCACCGCCTCCACCTTTCTGGACCATTACCAGCAACTTGACGATAGCTGCCAAGCCAACCAGGATGTAGATGATTCGTGAAACGATGGCGTCTTGTCCGCCAAAGACTTCACCAATATCCCAACCAAACAGGCCCACCAGTAGCCAGTTCAGCGCGCCGATAATCAGCAACGCAAAGGCTACAATACCCAAGGTTTTCATACCCAAGTGGTTATTATTAAAAAGAAAGAACTGTTTATAGTATAACACAACTACCCCCAACTAAAAGAAAGGCCGCTGCGGAGCATCGCAACGGCTATATGTGTCATGTCAGAGCAAAATGTCGGCGTATGGCTGTACCAGCAATACGTGCCAGATTATCACGACTGAGCGCCTGCTGGCCGGTAGCCCACTCCCACTGATGCAATTCTTCATTAGCTGTGATGGCGTCACTATCTGTCATAACGCCTACAAAAAGTTCGACCGTGTCTCGCTTGCCCTGAGCCTCTGTGTAGTACTGACCAATCGACTGGACGGCAGATAATTCCACACCAAGCTCCTCTCGCACTTCTCTAGCAGCAGCGGTAGCTGGCGTCTCTTTACGAGGATTGTAGCCACCACCGGGTATGTTCCACAGCGTTGTATCTCCATAACTGTGTAATACCAAGAGAATTTTATGTGGGTCTTGCGGGTGGACAATCAACACTTTCACCCCATATGTCTTGGGGCGAAAGATACGCCAGTAGGCGTTCAGGAGAATGTGTATGATCTTCTGCTTCATTGTTCCTCGCCTCTTAATATGTTGCCTCAACATACTGATCATCAAAACGAACCCGCAACATTTTACGATCACCGGAATATGGCAAGCGATCGTGAAGTGTCCTAGAGTTATCGACAAACAACAAGTCGCCTACTTCCCATGAATGAGTTACCAACACACACTCCTCTAATATGCTATCGACTGCCGTATACAGCTTACTTTCGTTAGTATAATTTAATATTGTATTAGTTTCAACCCGTGAACGATACACTAATACTTTTTCATTGCTTGTATTAATTTCCACTAAGTTATGGTGAGCATGCTGATCCGGATGAGCCTTGGCAGTATAGTCAACAGATACTTCTACCAAATCTGGATATCGCTCATTTAGCAGTATCGCCGCCTTACGAGCATCAAAAATGCGAGTCTCTCCCCCTTGGGTGGCAGGTTGCACGCAACCTAAGACAAAATAATGTAACAAACCATCGGGATAATAAATCCCCTCCGTATGAATTGGTAAAGAGTAGTTATCTCCATTACCTGCAATGATATGGTGCCCAATAGATGCGCCCAATGATTCTCCTAATAATGTTGCCCATAACAAAAGATTCCTGACCGTTTTGGAGGAATCATCCTCAAGAAGTGTCTCGGTCTTAACGATAACATAGCCATCAATTCTTAACCCCTTGACTACATTCTTTTTCAAACCCCTTAGAGAATCAGATTTTTTGATTTCTAATATCTGCATATGATTATCATAGCGCTTGGCCTCTAAAAAGAAAATAAAAAATCACCGCTGGTGAGGTGATTACGCTTTATCTATATATAAGACTCTGCTCTAGCGAGCGAAGAATGGACCCTACCGGGCTCGAACCGGTGACCTCCTCCATGCCATGGAGGCGCGCTACCAGCTGCGCCAAGGGCCCATAGATATCGTAGCAGTGGGAAGTATAAAAGAATTTGGACTGACCTGCAATAGATAGTGAAGGATACAGGATATGGGAGATGAGATACACCATATAACTAACTCCCCTATATCCCATATCCCATATCCCATATCCCATATCCCATATCCCACTACATTGTACGACTCTTATTTATACCCTAATTTAAATATAAAAGAGAATTTTTACATTTTTTTGTGAACCAATTGTTCCACGTGGAACATTTTAGTCAACATCCTCCATGCCCGACAGCTTGTTGTCTGCATCAAAGAAAAATCGCTTTTTAACACTGCCGCCCCGTAACACCGCTGGTAGCCAGTATGGGTCATCTTCCCACATCTGATCCAGTGGAATAGTGTCGATGTCAAACCACTGCGGCGCACACTCCTCTGTTTCTGCCGGCGTACCGGTAAATGATTGGCCAGTGTAAACATGGCAGCGCTGATTCCAATCAGGCTTATCGGCCCAGACAAACTCTAAAAACCCTACATTCGTCAGATCGTCAACTTTTAGGCATACCTCTTCTTCAACTTCCCGTTTAGCTGCATCGACTATCTCCTCTCCTGCCTGGACCTTACCACCAGGGCCATTCCAGTGCCCTTGACCAAAGCCTCGCTTTTTTCGCGCTAGCAAAACTTGTCGCACATTACCCTCTGTTCGCAATAAATAAACCAGGGTGGTTGTTTTAGGAAAATTGTACATAGAGTAATGTATGTGCTATTTTATAAGCGCCAATCATGGGGGGCCTCATTGTGGGCATGCTTAGCCCACCTGTCAGGCCATGTATTTCACATCAGGCTTCTAGCCAATCGCCGTAGCAGCGGCGATTTTATTTTACTAAACATTCTGATTCTGTTATGGTGTAGCCAAGATTTGCATGGTGCAAATCTGGCATAAATAACGTCACATCGGCATTTTGCCAACCCCTCTCGTAGGGGTTTTTTCTTTAATCACCAATGCTCGTGTATATGAGCAGTTAATCTATTAACCAACTATAATAGGGAATCAATTAATTGCGCTAGTTGTAGAAACGCTGTATTAGTATCATGTTCTTGGTATGTATCACGAACTTGCAAACAAAACTCCCCAATTTCATCACGATTACTTCTTAAATAAGACACTGCGGCATCATTATCTCCCTCAAGAAAGGCTGACACCGCCTCTTCTGTTGATTGTGGCTGCTGTGGAGGATTTTCAAATTCTTTCATACTGTTTTGATTAAAGGTTAATAAATTAATTTAGTCAAATTGTTAATTGTTATTGTGCCCACGGAGGGAGTCGAACCCCCAACCCTTTCCTTAGGACGGAACCGCTCTATCCAGTTGAGCTACGTGGGCATACGTTCCCGAGAGGAGTCGAACCTCTGTTTCAGCCTCCGGAGGGCTGTGTTCTATCCACTAAACTACGGGAACAGACAGGGGAGTACGCTATTTCGATGGCACTGTAATTGTTCCACGTGGAACAATTTAGAAAAAGTTTATCAGAATTTTATATTTTTTAATTTAATTTTAGATATTTTTAAGCGTCGTACAATATATTAGGATATGTGATATCAGATATGGGATATGGGGGAGTTAGTTATATGGTATATCTCATCTCCCATATCTCATCTCCTGCGGCATACAACTGACTTAATACAACCTGCCGTTAAGTGCTATAATCCTACCTGAACAGACTGTCTAATTCAATCACATCTCTCTATGGCAATCACCATTATCTTGGGCCTGATCATCATCATACTACTCCTGGCTGTTGGCTATCTTTTTTGGCAATCCCAGCAGAAGGGGCAGGTTGATGATTCACAATCTGAAAAACTGAAAGAACTATCTGACTCGCTCAAAGAGATTCGCACAGAAATGAATCAGTCAGTTAAAGATAACTTGTCCTTTGTCCAACGTGAAGCTAGTCGCAGTAGCCAGATGATCGCTGATATTACCGAGAAGCTGACCAAGCTGGACCAGACCAATCAACAGGTAGTCAACTTTGCCGACCAGTTGCAAGACCTGCAAGATATTTTGAAGAACCCGAAGCAGCGCGGTGTGCTAGGGGAGTACTACTTAGAAGCAGTGTTAAAGAACGTCTTACCGCCGCAATCATATCAGATGCAGTATGGATTTAAAAATGGTGAGATTGTAGACGCGGTCATTTTTGTCAAAGAACAGATCATTCCGATCGACTCAAAGTTCTCGCTGGAAAACTACAACCGCATCGTCAAAGAAAAAGATTCGGCTCAGCGCGAGGTGCTGGAAAAAGCCTTTAAGCAAGACCTGAAAAACCGGATTGATGAAACTAGTAAATATATTCGGCCCGATGAAGGTACGATGAGCTTTGCCTTTATGTTTATCCCGTCTGAGGGGATTTACTACGATCTATTGATTAACAAGGTTGGCGCTATTAAACTATCGACCCAGGATTTGATTGAATACGCTTTTAAGGAAAAGAAAGTTATTATCGTTTCACCGACCTCATTCCTGGCCTATTTGCAGACAGTTATGCAAGGCTTGCGTATGCTGCAAGTAGAGGAGCAGACCAAGGAAATTATTAAGCGCGTCGATATGTTGCGCAAGCACCTGAAAAATTATGAAAGTGTCTGGGGTAAGCTGGGCCGCAATTTGTCAGCGGCGGTCAATGCTTTTAATGATGGTAGTCACCATTTCCGTCAGATCGATAAAGACGTGACCAAAATTACCGGCCAGGGGGTCGACATCGACATACCGGAATTAGAGCGACCAAAAGAGGAGTAAAAAAATAGCGTCAATGTAAAACCCCCGTGCTGATGCACGGGGGTTTTTGTGTTGTAGGCCGAGGGCCTACGATCCGGACCGCGGGGTTTCGCTGGTGGCGGAATCGCTCTTCGAGGCGGCGCCGGTGATCTTGTCGATCAGCGCACCCGCCAAGGAACCGTAGAAGGCAAAATATCCCTGCTTCTTCTCCTTGTCTTTCTCGTCTTTGCCTCGGAAAATCCCCCAGACGATCACGCTCAGCACCAAAACAATAACGACCCGACCCATGTCCTTACTCCTTATCCTTGTGAATGAAATGAACCCGATCAATCGACCACATCTTTATATAAAAAATTTATTTAGTCAATAGATGGCAAATTGCGCCCTCATTATATTTGAAAACCCCCTTCGCCATGGCGAAGGGGGGCTTGGTTTTGTGGTTTACGTCAAATCCATTTGCAGTATTTGCTGCGGGGTGAGGAAGTGATGTCCTTCATTGTGTAAGGCGATGGCTTGCTGATTACCAACCATTGAAGGCAAGTGCGTAAATACCTTCTCCTGCTCCGGCACCGCAGCTGCGGCTCCACCAGGACCAACAAACAGCGCGCACATCTGCTCAACCAACAGACAGAGCTGCGTGTCATTCATGCGTCGAATAGTGGCCTGCAACTTATTCAAGTCACGCTTGTGAGCTAAGTAGCGGGCCAATTGCTTGATAGTGGTCAAGTAGACAGAAAGTGCCGGTTCGTCAGTGTACGTATCAGCATGGCGACGACACAGCACCTTCAGGGTCGGGAGCACAAATTCTCTGAACCCATCATTGATCAATGGTTCCTGGTTCATAGTGATACGTGCTAGCCACACCTCTCGCCGTGAAGTAAAATCACAGTCACCGGGCTTGGTCGCATATTCAATCATTACCTCTCCGTCATAGTCGACTGTGTCATCAAATGGCCTGCTGACGATGAGTTGAGCTGATTGAAAATAGCGCTGCTTCTGCTTGCTCATGATAGAGCTCCTTTCTCCGGAGGCGCTGCGGCCAGGGGAGGGTTGTAATGGTACATCGAGGCGTAACCGTGCCACGGCGGGGCTACCCTCATAGCTGGTGTATCATCACTAGTCCTTATTGTCAATAGTAAGTAAACTAAAACCCCCGCGGGGGGGGTGAAGAGGACCTATTTGCTTAATACAAAAGAACTCCCTGACGAGAGTTCTTTCTAATTCCTAATTACCTGATTGCCTAATTATTAATTATGCATTATTAATTAATAATTATTGTTGCTTGTTATTTCGCCCACTGTTCACCTTGCTCTAGTTTAACCGACAACATCTTCGAAGCACTGTCATCACCCATAGTCACCCCGTAGAGGACATCAGCCCGCCGCATGCTGGCGCGGTTATGAGTGACGACAATAAACTGAGTGTGGGTGGACAGTTCTTCCAGGATAGCCGCGTAGCGCTCCGAGTTAGCTTCATCCAGTGCCGCGTCAACTTCATCCAGCACCACAAACGGTGACGGATTACTGGCAATGATGGCGCAAATCAGGGCAATAGAAGTCATGGCCCGCTCACCACCGGACAGAGTGTTGAGATCAGCAATCTTCTTGCCGGGTGGACAGGCTTTGATATCGACCCCACCGTACCGTTTTTTGACTATCTGCTTCTTTGGCTTGGCGGTTTCTTCATCTGAGTCCTCCTCGGTACTCTCATCAATCACATCTTCAATCAAAATCTTTTCCAGACTGGCCTTACCACCGCCAAATAATTTTTGGAAGTAACCGCTAAACTTTTGATTGATCTGGGTAAAGGTCTGATCAAAGCGCTGCTCGATTTCTTGGTCCAGCTCGTCTTGGACTGCCCGCAGGTCAGCGATAGCTTTAGTCAGGTCATCAAACTGTTCTTGGAGAAATTCATAGCGCCCTTTGATTTCCTGGAACTCTTGCATCGACTCATCATCGATAGCGCCAATCAGCTCCAGCTGTCGCTTCATTTTTTGGATATCACCCAGCAACTGTCCATCAGCCGGCTCCGCGTCACTGCCCTGTTTGATTTGCGCCAAACTAGTGTCATCCATCTCACGGGTAATTTCTGCCTGCAGGTCTTCGCGGCGAGTGTCCAGTTTAGCTAATTCAATCTTGACGTCGTTTAACTTAACTGAAGCGCTGTTCAGCTCGTTCTGCTCCGCGGCAAACTGGCGTTGCAGGTCAAAGAAAGCGCCTTTTTTGTGCTCTTGCTGTTTACTGAAGTCGCGCATCTGCTGCTGCACTGCTGTCACCTGCTGACTGATAGTTGTCAGCTCAGCCGTAAGAGTTTCCAGCTCTTGCTGGAGTTTAGGATCATCCTCAACCTCTGTGGCCTGTGGTCGCTTAACCCGCTTGAGCAAGTCTTTGAGCTTACCGATAACTGATTGGATGTGTTTTTTGAGCTCAGCCTCAGCCTTAGCGCCAATTGATTGATGGAGCTCATCGTGCAAACCCAGCAACTCTTCTAGCTCACCAGCCATGGCATCGGCTGACATTGGTACAAACTGCGATGCTGCTTGCTGTTTAGCTTGCTTCTGCTGATGCTCAATATCCAGCTGGCGACCGCGCAGTGTATTCTGCTGTTCAGATAGTTGAGTGAACTGCTGCTGTAAATCATTCAGCACATCCTGGCCGGACTCTTCTTGCTCCAGTGAGTCGAGCTGCTGCTGGACAGTCGTTAAGGCTTGGCGGCGGGCGGTCACTTGCTCCTCCAGACTTTTGAGCTGTCCGTGGTAGGCCTGCCACTGAGTATCAATATGACCATACTGATAGCCGTAGTAGCGCAACTGCAGCGCCCGCAGCTCCGCCTCGACACTGTCCCGCTGCTCTAGTCGCTTGACCATGCGCGACAGCGAGCGGTAGCGCGGGCCCAGTTCTTGTAGGGTAATCTCGGTCTGCTGCAGGTTTTCTTCTGTCCGCTTCAGCTGGTTAGCGGTTTGCTGTTTTTTAATTTGAAATTCTTTGACTCCGGCCGCTTCATCAAAAAACTCTTTGCGCTCAGCTTGGCTGGCTACCAAGAAGTGATCAACCATACCTTGACCAATGACGCTGTAGGTCCGCTGGCCAAAGTTTGCTCGCGCCAGTAGGAGCTGGATATCTGTTAGCCGGACTTTCTGTTTGTTGAGTAAATATTCAGATTCACCGTTACGGTAGAGGCGGCGGGTGATGACAAACTCACTGTATTCAATCGGTGCTTGGCCGTCTTCATTATTTAAATAGAGTGACACCTCAGCCATGCCGACCCGAGCCTTTTTATCTGAACCAAAAAAGATGACATCCTCGGCTTTGCGGCTGCGCAGTGTTTTCATGGACTGCTCACCCAGCACCCAGCGGATGGCATCGGAAATATTTGATTTACCAGAACCGTTTGGCCCTACCACGGCGGTCAAACCTTTGCCGCGACCGGTAGCGGAGGGGAACTCCAGCACCGCCCGGCTGGCAAATGACTTAAACCCTTGGATTTCCAACTTCTGTAAATACATGCAGGTATTATACTGGATGAGGCGCAGAATTGGTAGGGCAAAAAAAGAAGCCCCGCCGCCGCAGCGGAGGGGTGGTAAATATTTATGTGACAGGTGTCAGCACACTTTTCAAGCGACTATGAGTATTGACCAAGCCAAGTCCGTTAGCGAGCGGTAGGGCCTCAGTCATGCTCTGCATGGGTTCCCGTACATTGCCCTGAAATTCCAGAAACAGGAAAATCTCCCGCGCCAAACTGAAAGGGTCTTTGCGAGCGACGAAATGTTCCTGGAGGTGTTGCACGAGTAGAACTGATAAAACTTCAGACTCTATGAAGTGCAATAGTGGTTGCGCATATTCATCAAGCACCTCCAGAAAGTCTGTCATCTCAGCGTGCCCATCGTCAATCGATAGACCATAGCCGTCGTGGAGCGAAATCGACGCATCAACAAAGGCATTGAGTATGGCGGCCAGCTGCTGCTGCTGATTTTCAGCATCCGAACGGGCTCGTAAATGACCTAAGTGGTCAAGGATCTTTTCGCCTGACTGGTGTAAACTAGCCACTCTTATGATGTCACCATCCGCTGGTTGGGGCTGCAAGCAAATATCCATCACGTCTCTTGTCTCAGAAATTTGCAGCTGTAGCGCTAGAAATGGCGATCGAGGTTCTTCGGGGAATTCCACCACTAATGTTTGCACGGGTCACTCCTTAGTATAATAGCTGATATCAACAGCTGGTCTATGAGGGAAAAGAACTCAAGCTTCAGCGTTGCCACGGGGCGGTGCTGGGCTTGCAGCACTACCTTCTCTCTTTTATGGATTTTTGTCAAATAGAAAACCCCGTCATATGCATAATGACGAGGTCAATGATCGGATTGATTAAGTAGGTGGATCATCCAGCCAATCACCGGTAAGCCGGTTACGGCAGTAGCAACCAAATGCCAGCCCAGTGTGTCCAGTGACGCATCGGTGATAATCAATAACACTGCCAACGACAGCGCCACCGCACTGTGCCAGATACAGGCCGGTGCATTTTGCCCCTGGCTGATTTTCAAACTGACCAGCGAGCCGCCCCAACTGATAATAATGAGTAACAGAGCAAACTCGATCACCGTCTGCGTAGCCTCGGCCGTCAGTCGCACCTGACCGAAGTCTAAGATGATAATCAGCAGTGCTTCAATAGCCAGCGCTGCCATCGGTGGAATCAACATGGCAACTCCTTGTATCCAGTGTCTGATATACAGAACCCTCCGCCTAGGCGGAGGGGTTGATCAGCGGAATGCTCTTGAGTGTGCGGTACCAACTGCGTAATGATTCGACCGCCTCAGGAAAATCAGCTTGAAATGATGTTTTAGCTAATAAGGCGACAACCGTAGCCTGCTCTCGGCCAGCACGACCATTTTTAGCACGCGCCAGTCGTTCTATTCCATAGGCCCTGAAGTGGGTGTGCACCCATAACTCTACGCGGGTCCACAGTAGAGTTCCGGCTATGAAATCGTTCACCACATAGAGATTGAGGCGTAAGATGTGTTGCTTGCCACGTTTGCGCCTCCACACCTTCACCAGCACGCGAGTCGCGGGACGTGGGTACTGATGACCGTATTCATCAATCAGACCATAGCCATTTGACAGCTCCAGCATGTACTGAGCGTCTGGGATAGACTGATCATCTAACTGACGGGGTTGACGAGAGGTTGAGGGGTGGCGCAGCCTCTGGCCACCCGAAGGACGTACTAGTCGCAGCTGAGTAGCCATGAAAGACTCCTTGGTGAAAATATTGTCGAAGTACTAACTACTGTGTACCACATGAGGTCGTAATTAGCAATTGATTAAAAGAAGTAACGAGTAATTGGATAGTGGGTAATTTATGACCTATTATTGATTGCCTAATTACCCAGCCCGCCCATCTCCTTGACTTTCTGCGGGCTATTTGGTAGCCTCTAGTCACCAAATTTACCATTTATTGTCTGTATGCTACGCATTCGATTATCACGATTTGGCGCTAAAAACGCCCCAACCTACCGGTTGATCGTCTCAGAACACACCAAGGACACCCAAGGGGACGCTTTGGAGTATCTTGGTTCATACGACCCACGGCAAGACCCTAAGTTCGTTCAGCTCAAGCAGGAGCGGATTGAATACTGGATCTCCAAAGGTGCTCAGCCATCAGCTACCGTCCATAACTTGCTGGTATCTGAAGGAGTAATTAAGGGCAAAAAAGTCCACGCTTTCCGAATCAAGAAGAAGGCTGGCCAAGATGCTCCGGCCGAGGAGACAAAGAGCCAGGAAAATCCAGCTGAAGGCGGTGAAGCTGCTGAGGCTCCGGCAGAAGAAAAGGCGACTGACACGCCAACAGCTGAAGAAAAACCAGCTGAGCCTGCAGCCGATGAAGAAAAGAAGGAAGCTGCTGAGGCTCCGGCAGACAAGGAAGCCGCTAGCTAATACTGCAAGATACAAGATATATAAAAATCCCTCACGCTACGGCGGAGGGATTTTTTGATTCTACTGGTCAAAGCTTAAGGTGCGTTTTTGAATCTCTTTAAATACTCGGTCATCTCGCTCATAGGCCGTGCCCACCTTTTCTCGCAACTCCTTTTTGTCAGCCATGATACGCTTGACGATACGAGCTTGGCGTTGATAGATTTTTACCACCTCTGGCTGGTCAACCTTCTCTGCGTACTGAGCAAAGATTTTTAGCTGCATATATACTTCGTCCAAAATTTGTAACTGAATGGGGTGACTGGCCAGTTCTTTATTTTTATTTTCCACCCATAACTGGATCAGGTTGAGAATAGTATCATGGTCTGCGCCCACTACCACTCGCGGTACGCGCTTCAACTCCCCACGAAAATTACCTTCACTGTCTTCAAAATATTTAACGGCCGTCAGAGTGCCCTCATTAATTTCATTACGAATACGCTCCATTTTCTTTTCCAGGTGAATACCGTACGTAGCGTCAAGGGCAATAGCCAGGTGCTGAGTAGCGTCACTGTGCTCCATTTCAGCAATCATATCAACACCATTAGCAATGTCGTCATAATCAGACGCTTGGCGAGTAGTCACTTCCGGGCCCATCCATTCATTCTGCTCTAGTTGGTGATTAATGATACCTTCTAGCACTTTAGCTAGCTCAAAGCCTTCGCGATCATTGCCCTCTATAGCAGCGTCTTGGACAAACTGCTCTCGCATCCGCTCAACATAGCTACGGTCAGAGCGAATTGTCTCTTCGCCATAGAGGTCAACAAAGTTTTCTTCGCGAATTTGTTCATCTTCTTGCCCGGCCAATTTTTCTAGCGCGGCATCAATCCATTGTCGCGGAGTGCGTGGTGCTTCATATGCGCCACCACCTTCACCAAATTTTGCTACCATATACAAAATAATACTATGCAGTTAGTACTTTGTTTCTACCATGTGGACACTTTTTTGTCTATTGATTAAATGAAAAAGCTCCACGGTGTTAGCGCGGAGCTTTGGGGGAGTGTGTGGCGGCGCGACTGGCCGCCAGCGGGGGCTAGCTGTAGTACTCGTAGGCCGATGCGTCCGGCCGATCGCCGATCGTCGGCAGCTCTTCGATATCCAAGTCGAGCTCGCCGATGTGGGCGATGTCGATGGGCGAGATGTCGCTACCGGCGGGAGTGCCGGCGGAAACATGGGCGCCGTTGTTGATCGCATCGATCACCGTCGTCTTCCGCACCATAGTAGAACCTCCTCAGGAATAATAACAGTCCCTGCCTGCATGACAGGTTTCCGCGGCCAGTAGCCACAGAAATCTGTCATCAGACCATACGCTTGTAAATGATCAATATAGTACTATAGCATATATAAAAATATTTGTCAATATAAAAGACAAGACGCCTCAGTAACTACTGAGGCGCTTCTGGTGGGACCCTCTCGAAAGAGGGTTAATGGTGGGGTATTTGGCAACCACGAGTGGGTCGCCGGAAGGAGCAAATCAATCTTAATGATTGATATAGTAATATAGCATATATAAAAATATTTGTCAATAGTTTGGCAAAAATATATCAAAAAACCTTTAAAATAAGGAAAAATAAGTCATATCCCATATCTCATCTCCCATATCTGATATCAAATTCCCTTGTCATCCTTGACTTCTCAACACTTTTATACTATTGACAAAGCGCCCAATTATGCTACACTACGGCTACGATGCGTTAGCTACCAGCCTGGCTGGACCAGCAAAAACGCAGTAAATTAACAATTATCTGATATTTCCGTATGGAGAAAGATCAGCAGTTCATTGAGGATGTTGTCCGGGCTATTGTCCGTCATCCAGAAGATGTACGAACTGAGCGAAAGATCGATGAGCGCGGTGTATTGATCACCCTGCACATCAACCCAGAAGATATGGGCTACGTCATCGGCCGTCAGGGCCAGACCGCTCGCGCTATCCGCACGCTTTTGAAGATCGTCGGTGCGCAGAACGATGCCCGCGTTAACCTCAAGGTTGCTGAACCAGAAGGCTCACGCCACTACGAACGTAAGGCTGCTGCAGCTGCCGAACAAGCTGGTGATGAGAATGTTGAGCAGATCGACACTTCTGATATCGAGAACCTGAATATCTAGACTACACGTCCGTGATACTGAAAACCGTTGGTGATATGCCAGCGGTTTTTCCGTTCATCGCCGCTTTGCGGCGTGAACGGATCAGCTCACTCCACACAGTGGAGATGAGCTGATGGTTATAAGAAAAGGATATCGGATATGAGATATGGGATATTGAGAACGCTGATAGTAATTCCATATCTCATTTCCCATATCACATATCCCATGCCTCCATTCCCTTGTCTTTCCCTGTTGTCCGTGGTTTACTACCCTCATATGCATCGTTTCGAAATCCTCACCCTCTTCCCAGACGTGATTGACACCTATGCCAGTCAATCAATTCTTGGCATTGGTCAGCGTAAGAAAAAACTGCGCATCCGTGCTCATAATATTCGCCATGCCGCTACTGACAAACACCAAACCGTTGATGACAAACCCTATGGTGGTGGCCCGGGTATGGTTATGATGGTCGAGCCCATTGCTAAAACGCTCAATAAAATTCGCCGGACCAAGAAAAGTCGCGTGCTCGTGATGGACCCAGCCGGTAAACGGTTTGACCAGGCAATGGCCAAGCGCTACCAGCAGCAATACGACCAGTTGATTTTCATCTGTGGTCGCTATGAGGGTATTGATGAGCGAGTGATGAAGCTGGCTGATGAGCGAGTATCTGTGGGCCCATACGTCCTGGCCGGTGGGGAACTGCCAGCCCTGATTATCACTGAAGCAGTCAGTCGCTTAGTGCCGGGTGTGCTGGGCGCAGCCGCCTCACTGGATGAAGAAACATTTACTGGTAGTGAGGCAGAGTACCCACACTACACTCGACCGGAAGTATTTATCGATAAAAAAACTGGTAAAAAAATGAAAGTCCCGCCAGTGCTGCTGTCCGGTAATCACGCTGATATTCTGGCATGGCGACAAAGTAAAAAGAAAAAAGGGTAACCGACTGGTTACCCTTTTTACTATGTGTGTGCGGCGATTAGTTGCCGGCCGCTGTGCTACGCGCCCACTGCTGCGCGGTGGTGTTGATACTGTCTTTGGCTGCCAGTAGCACCGCACCGTGAACGACGACCGATACAGCGGCCCCAAAGCTGGTTGGCAGACTGCCGGCTGACAGTATGGCCGTATAGAGACCACTCATCAGCAGCGCCAGTAGTAGAAAAACGCCGTACAACGTGCCGTACTGCCGGATGGTGGGCTGCACCACCTCCGCCAATGGATCCATTTCCTCGTCAAGATTGAACGTTACCTGCGCCATGCAAATTTCCCCTTTCAACGCACAGTGAAACCAAAGAACTGCCTGCTGTTATATACCTTCCATTACTTTTCGTCAATAGTAAAACAAAAAGGATAACCGTAGTTATCCTTTTGGGCTGGCATGCATGAATCACCTGCTAACTACATTGTTGTTGTAGGTGCGGTGGCGGCACAAAGGGAAATATCCATTGGATATATCCGTCTTTATCATAATGTGGATAGACTGTCACTATAGAACCAGGCAGCGTAACCCTCTCTCCCTCAGCAGCGCGCACTCGTACTACTTTTTCCTCTTGGCCAAAGTCCAATACTGCTTCGTATAGATTAGTAGTGATGCGTGTAAAAGAGACGACTGCCACTTTGCACGCTGATGGTAGTGGTTGGTTCAGTCGCCGTTGCCGCTCACGGCGCTGTTTGTTCGCGTCTTTTATGACTCGCCTACCTACCCACAGCTGCATGGATATAACAACAGCAGCCAGTATCCCAAGAATCCAGAGATTTTGGTTGAGGAACTCACGCATCCGTATACTCCTTGTGTCTGTATGCGTTCATGTAATGTAAAGAACTGATTTAATTCTTACTTTAAGAATATGAAAATGTCAACCATAAACGATCAGTCAGTTAAAACAAAAGGATAACCGTAGTTATCCTTTGACTGTGACTGGCTGCAGCGTTTCGCTAGCCGTGGCTAATTGCGAGGACTGTGCTGTGGGTTCTGGTACATAGGTGAATGTCCAACATGCTTGACCAGTAGCCTCTCTGCGGTACGGACGGGCCATAACCGTGTCACCTGGCTTAGTAGGTGTGTCACCGGCAGTTGCCGCCACTCGAATGGTCCGCACCGTACCATCTGGGAAACGCAGCGTCGCCTGGCGCCGCAGGCTACCTGCCGGCTCGTCTTGACGGGCGATTGGCTGTAGGCTGATCAGAGTGACGGGCTGCTCAGGTGGCAATGGTTGGCTAAACAGCTGCTGACGAAGACGCTCTGATTTTTTGACCTTGAGCACGGTAGTAGTGATGACTGTACCGCACACACAGAGCAAAATAAACATAGCCAGAATAACAGCTGCCCAGTTGGCCTGAGCCATGAATGCTTGGAGATAGTCCATCTGGTCAATCCTTCCTGTGATTATTAAAGACCTACTTATAGTTATAGCGTTTCTCAGCTCGAAGGTCAAAGCCAGTTACAAGCCCTTGACAAGATTTTTCAGTCGTATATAATGACGCATACGAAATACGACTTCGTACAACCTGTTCCCTACAGCAACAATCTAAACTGTCCTTGCGCAGGCAAAGACAAGTAGAAGACAAAACAGTGATGGCTGAGTAGACGGTCCCATTTTTGAGGGAAAGTCGCGGATTTGGCCGGCGCTGTTTTTTCTTCTGTCAAAAATCCCCACTGTGTGTCGCGGGATTATTGGAAGAAAAATGCATTTTGACAAAGAAAGAGTGGTAGGAACCTTGCTTACTGAATTCTATTTCATGAGCAATTAAGAACAAATCTTGCCAGGTACTCAACTATCAACTAGAACTTTGCTCCGTGAAGCATTCACGGATTGTTCAAGGTCTTGAAGAACAACCTATCCGCCGGAGCTCTTAGGAGCGATGGTGTATAAATGTTCTTTATTTGAGAGTTTGATCCTGGCTCAGGATGAACGCTGGCGGCATGGCTAAGGCATGCAAGTCGAATGCCACACCTGTTAGGCTTTATGGTAAAAGTTTAGGATGAAGCCTAACAGGTGTGGCATGGCAAACGGGTGCGTAACACATTGGTAATCTACCCCCGACTCGAGCATAACTCGCCGAAAGGTGGGATAATACTCGATGGACATGAGGGGACATATGTCATTCTCATGTAAAGCTCCGGCGGTCGGGGAGGAGCCTATGGCTTATCAGCTTGTTGGTGAGGTAAAAGCTCACCAAGGCGACGACGAGTAGCGGGTGTGAGAGCACGACCCGCCTCACTGGGACTGAGACACTGCCCAGACTCCTACGGGAGGCTGCAGTCACGAATCTTCCTCAATGCGCGAAAGCGTGAAGGAGCAATGCCGCGTGCAGGATGAAGGCCTTCGGGTTGTAAACTGCTTTTATAAGGGATGAATATTTTGACAGTACCTTATGAATAAGGGGTTGCTAACTCTGTGCCAGCAGCAGCGGTAATACAGAGACCCCAAGCGTTATCCGGATTTATTGGGCGTAAAGCGTCCGCAGATGGTCTACCAAGTCAGTGGTAAAATCCTGAGGCTCAACTTCAGATCTGCCACTGAAACTAGTAGACTTGAGGCTGGTAGAGGCAAGCGGAATTACCGGTGTAGGGGTAAAATCCGTTAATATCGGTAGGAACACCAAATGCGAAGGCAGCTTGCTAGAACAGTCCTGACATTCAGGGACGAAAGCGTGGGGAGCGAATGGGATTAGAT
>CAZJZH010000014.1:0-18975 GCA_964550465.1 uncultured Gammaproteobacteria bacterium | reverse complement strand
AAACCACTCGGCCACCTCTCCATACATGAAATCAACAATCCTCCACTCGCCAGTCCGCGCAACGTCGCGCAGCGACGGATGTCGCGGGCGGCCACCTCTCCACAGATAGTAATCGATAATTAAGATGTTGTCGTATGTCGCATGCAGGTAGGTGCTATATATCATGCCGTCATACGGTATACGGCATACCACATACGACATGAATCAATCACTAGCTACTCCTCTCCCCTCTGTCGCGCCTTCCGCTCGGCCTGTTGATTAACAAACGACTCTAGCCAATCTTCGTGCAGCAAGATGGCACTGCCAATAAAGCCAATCACGCCAATGCCCAGCAACAACCACATCAAGGGGTTAGTCCAGTGCCACCATGATACCGTTACCATCAGCCCGTCTGTCAACTGGCGCCGATTGGTATCTTCGATAGTCAAGATTACCTCGTAGGTACCCGTCTGCTTGAATCGATGCCGAATAATCCGCTCTGTTGATTGACTGCCGTCTCCAAACTGCCACAGGTAGGTAAACTGGTCAAGCTGGTCAGATGGCACATCGGTGCGAAAGCTATAGCGCTTCCAGCTGACCCGTTCAGCCACAATACCGACCCGCTCCAGCGGTTCATCAGCTACCACTGGCTCGTCTAGCAACACCTCAGTCACTGGCACTGCCACCTCTTGAGCGGTAGTAGCAACTGCAGCCAGACATAAACCGGCGCCAATCACCACTCCTAATAACCGTTGTCGATTAACCATAATCCCTCCAAAAATACTATTATAACGCCTTAAGCATCTGCAGGCCGCGCTTGAATTGCTCAACCGCTTGGCGAGCTTGCGCCTGACTGACTGTCGCTCCCGCTTCATGGACTAGACGGTTACGCAACTGGTGCGCCGGATAGACTTGGCCAATCTGCCGATACTGATAGCGCGCCGCTCGCATCCGCTCACCAAAATCTTTGCCGGGTAAACCCAGAGACTTCAGTGCTAGATCAAACACTGCGTCTGCTTCTACTACCGCAGACTTCCACAGCACAGCGCTGTCCCCCGCCAGCAGCTGCTCAACTGCCGCCCACCGCTGCGGAAAATCCTGTGATGCCAGTGGTGAACGAGCTAGTTGGCGACGACGCTGCCCGCTGATCAGCGAAACAATAATAATAATAATCGCTATCACTACCACCGCCACCACAATAGCGGCCTGATACGGATTAATCACAATATCTGCATCCATAGGCTACAAGTTTGGTCGTTCTAAGTGCCAATCAGTCAGCTGCTGGTAGTGGTGCCCCACCTGGAACAACTGATGCTCAGCAAAAGCTTTACCAATCAGCTGCATGCCAACCGGCAAATTATCGGCAAAGCCGCACGGCAACGACATAGCTGGTAGTCCGGCAATACTGGCACCGCTCATAAAGACATCTTCTAAATACAGCCCTAGCGGATCAGCGCTATGCTGACCAATCGGAAAAGCCGTGTGGACTGATGATGGCGTCAGCAAGACATCAACCGTTTTAAATACTTCCTCAAACTCGCGGCGGATAACGGTCCGCACCTGCTGGGCTTTGCGGTAATAGGCATCGTAGTAACCAGAAGACAGAGCATAGGTGCCGAGCATGATGCGGCGCTTGACTTCCGGACCAAAGCCCTGACCACGGCTCTGCTCGTACACCTCCAGTAGCGACTGGGCATCTGGTGAAGAAAAACCAAAGCGAATACCATCAAACCGCGCTAGGTTGGCAGAAATTTCTGATGGCGTAATAACATAGTAGACCGCTACGGCCAGTTGACTGTGTGGTAATGATACATCAACAATCTCGGCGCCGGCTTTTTCCAGAGTTTCAATAGCGCTGCGCACCGGCTGCATCACCTCTGGTCGGACTGCGTCAGTGAAAAATTCTTTTGGTAGACCAATCTTGATCCCACTGACTCCTCCATCCAGTTGATTAACATAATCAGGCACCGGCTGCTGGCTACTGGTAGCATCCGCTGGGTCAGGCCCGGCCATAGCTTGCAGTACCAGTGCCGCATCCTCAACAGTGCGAGTAATAGGCCCAGGGCAGTCGGTCGATGAAGTCATCGATAACAGACCGTAGCGAGATGAGCGGCCGTAACTAGGCTTGAGACCAACCGCGCCACAAAAGGCGGCTGGGTAGCGAATAGAGCCGCCGGTGTCTGTACCAATAGCCACCGGACACTGACTGGCCGCTACGCTAGCGGCCGCCCCACCAGAAGAACCGCCCGGTACGCGGCTCGTATCCCAGGGGTTTTTAGTCGGACCAAAGGCTGAGTATTCGGTTGAAGCGCCGTGAGCAAATTCATCTAAATTAGTTTTACCAATAATAATCGCCCCAGCCTGTTTGAGTTTAGTGATAATGCTCGCATCATAGCTGGAGCGAAAATCAGCCAATATCTTTGAGGCAGCCGTAGTGTGCCCCTCAACAGTCGCCACAATATCTTTGACACTGATAGGCACACCGGCCAATGGACCCAACTGCTCTCCGGCCGCTCGCTTGGTATCAGCTGCCTGGGCGGCAGTCAAGGCTTCCGCACTGAGCACCTCCAAAAAAGCGTGGATGTCAGTGTCAGTAGCAGCAATACGGTCCAAGCACGCTTGGGTATAGTCAACAGCGCTGAAGTCTTTGTTGTTCAGCGCCTGAGCGGCTTGGGTAGCGGTTAACTGGTGCAATTCCATAGCTAGTCGTCTTGTGTATCAAACACCGCCTTGACCGCAATAAAATCATCCTGCCGCTGTGGTACAGCATCGAGGATCCGCTGACGTGTTGGCTCATCACCATTGGTCACTTCGTCCGGTCGGGTTTGATTGAGCGCTTCGGTCACCTGACTGGTTGGCGGTACATCTGTCGTGTCTACCTGATCCAGCTGTTCAATATAACCCAAAATATCCGACAACTGCTCCGTGTACTGCGCTATTTCTTCAGCTGTCAGTGACAACCGCGCCAAACCGGCGACGTGTTCTACTTGTGATTGGTCTAATGCCATAGTAATTATGATACCGGTCTAGTATAGCAAATAGTTACGGTCTGACAACTGAGCCGCTAACCAGCCATCAAACCGCATGATCATTGACTGCGGAGCTGCTCCGCAATAGCTTGCACAGATGGTACGTATGCATCTTCTGTCAATACGGTTATCGTGGAAGCATCAAGCTGTGGTGGTTGATATTCATCAGGCTCTAAAAATTCTCCCGTTTGCTTGTAATGGGTAACCCTATTGTCACCATGGTAAAATTCTCGCAAAGGATCATCAAGACCTCTCTGCAAATGGCGCTGCGCCGCAACCAGTGGCTCTATCTGACAAATAATGACTGCTACGTTACTCACAGGAGAGACCCTGCTGTACCACGTCTCCCAAACAGGGTGTTGAAAGGCGGCTTCCACTATGAGGGAAATATCTTTTGACAACAAAAACTCTATCGTTTCAAAAAATGTACCGGTGACAATTTTATTCACATCAGCTGCTAAATCTTTGTGGTGAACTGCAAAGGTGTTCACATACCCCTCTTTAAATTCATCACGACACAATACTGGCAACCTCATATGTGTGCCCAACTGCTTTGCAAAAGTGGTTTTTCCAGATCCTGGTTGTCCGGTTACAATGATCAACTGAGGTTTTTTGTTCATACAGTGTAGGAGTCGTCACGAATTAGCTAGCTAACAGCTGCAAAAAAGCTGCTTCATCTAAAATAGTCACCCCCAGCTGCTGGGCCTTGTCATATTTAGAGCCCGGATCATCACCGGCCACTACATAATCTGTCTTCTTTGAGACACTACCAGTCACACTACCACCAGCCGCCCGGATTTTTTCAGCCGCTGCATCACGAGTCAGACTATCCAAACTACCAGTTAAGACAAATGTCTTACCCACTAATCGATTGTCCGTTGACCGAACTGTTTGAGCAATAGTCACACCAGCCTCAAGTAGTCGATCAACCTGAGCGGCATGGGCCGGATTACTGAAAAAATCATGGATTGATTGTGCGACCACCCCACCAATATCTGGTACCGCTGTTAACTGTTCAACCGTGGCCTGGCGGATTTTTTTCAAACTACCAAAATGCTGCGCTAAGGCTCGCGCCGTTTCAATACCAACATGACGAATGCCCAATGCAAACAACAACCGTTCTAGCGACACCTCTTTGGCCGCAGCAATAGCAGCAATGGTATTCTGAGCCGATTGTTCAGCAAAACGCTGTAGTGGCGTCAAGTCATCAACGGTTAAATCAAAAATATCTGCCGGCTCGCTAATCAGCTTTTCGGTCAGTAGCTGCTCGACAATCTTTTCCCCCAGCCCATCAATATTGAAGGCTTGGCGGGAAACAAAATGTTTCAAGCTAGCCACCTCTTGAGCGTAGCACTGGCTATTACTACAGAACAAATCAACGGTTTTCTCCTGTTTGCCTTCTGCTGACCGCTCCTCCACTGGTGAATCACAAATGGGACAGCGCTGCGGTGGTCGAATAGCTTTTTCTGTACCGCTACGCAGTTTTGGTAAGACCTCAACAATCTCGGGAATAATATCCCCGGCTTTTTGGACCACCACTGTGTCGCCTATTTTCAATCCCAATCGCTTGATCTGGTCATAGTTATGCAACGTTGCTCGCTGCACAGTCGTACCCGCTAGTTGGACCGGTCGAACATGCGCTACTGGTGTTAACTTGCCCGAGCGGCCCACCTGGACGGTCACATCGTCTACTACGCTAGTGGCTTGTTCAGCCGCAAACTTCAGCGCCAACGCCCAGCGTGGTGCTTTACCAACATACCCCAGCGCTTCTTGGTGTGTTCGCTGATTAACTTTAATGACAATGCCATCCAACCAGTAGGGCAACTCCTCTCGCTGGTCCTGCCACTGTTGCCAAAAGGCAATCGCTTCTGCCAGTGTCTGACAGTGCTGGTGATGTGGATTGACTTTAAAGCCCAGTGCCTGCAGCAGCTCTAGCTCAGCCAGTTGACTATCTGGTGCCTCACCATCACCTGCTGACCAGTCATACATGTAGCTATCCAGTTTACGGGCTGCTGCCACCGCTGGGTCAAGTTGACGAATAGTGCCAGCCGCCGCATTGCGCGGGTTAGCAAACGGTGCTTGTCCGTCTGCTTGACGCTGAGTATTAATGGCTTCTAGCTGTGCGGTACTGAGCCAAATTTCACCTTCGACAATCACATCAATTGGTTGACGCAGCTGCAGTGGAATACTCTGAATAGTTTTAACGTTGTGCGTGACATCTTCTCCCACCTGGCCATCACCACGGGTAGCGGCAGTCACTAATTGACCCTTTTCGTAGGTCAACACCACGTGCAGACCATCAATCTTTAATTCACAGACATAATCAAACGTCACCGGCTCCCCTAGCTCTTTGTCAGCAATTTTTTGGATCCGCTCCTGCCAGGCGTAAGCTTCGTCAGCGCTAAAAGCGTCGTTAAACGACCACTGCCGCACCTGGTGGGTAACTTTGACAAACGTATCCAGTGGCTGACCACCGACTCGGCGCAGTGGTGAATCGGCTCGCACCAATGCCGGCCAGTCTGCCTCTAACTGCTTTAACTCATTTTGCAGTGAGTCATAAACCGCATCAGTCACGGTTGGATCATCCAGCACATGGTAGCGGTAGCGCAAATCATCAATCTGCCTAATCAGTTTGTCCATCCGCTGCCGCGCTTGGGCGTGTGTCAGTTGCTTGGCGGCCATATTTATTTAACAATACTTTGGTCAGAGAAAATAACGTATTCAAATAACCCGTACAGTGGGCTGCGACCCAGAGCCGCCACACCGATCAGTTGACTAGCCTTACCATAATAACCGCGTGACTCAATGCCCGTCACTAACGGCAGCGCTACCGCCGCACCACCACCATCAAGAGAGCTATACGCGGTGATGTCTAATGGCACAGCACCGGATTGTAAAGCACGGAAGGTGATTTGATAGGCAAATGGATCTGTACCACTATCAACTAACGACACTACCGCGCTGCTACCCTCGGTAATGTCAGCTAAAGCAATCAGTTTTTCCTGAGCAGCGGAGGTGTCGTAGCCTTCAGTCGGATCCCACGGTACCCAGCGCACCAGTAGCCAACCCGGCTCAACCGTACTGCCATCCGGTACCTGCAGTCGGAGTGAGCGAATAATGTCTGTGTCAAACAAATCAGGGGTGAATAAATCCAGCTGCCATGACTGCTGTGATGGCACCGTAATGCGGGTAGTGGTACCAGCTGTTATGACCTGACCTTCCACTCGCCCACCGAACAGTAAGCCCTGGGTGCCAATGTCGGGAAAATCAGTAAAGCGGGTCTCCCAATCAGTCTGTCGCATTTTGTACAAACTGTTTTCAATGCCGCTCTCTGCCACATACCACGCCTGGAGGCTATCACTGAGTAACTCTGAGCGAACAAATGACCGGGTAATGACTACTGACAGCGGTAACAAAATAGCGGCCAGACTGACCATAATCAGTAGACTGTAAATCAAGACGTTACCGCGGGCATTAGTAGTAAACATGCTGCATTATCGTTTATAACTGCGTGCGCTGACTGTGGTTTGAAAGTGAATCCGGCTGCGTTCTGGGTCAGTAATATCTGCATCTTCGATACTGGCCCAAATCGTCACTAACGGCTGCTGATTAGCAGCAAACGTCCCATTAGCATTTTGAGCAAACGGATCATCGATTGGGGTAATAATAAACCCTCCATCAACCACAAAACGCGGGCTATGCGTTTGCCGCAGCACTGCCGAATCATCTGTAGCCACTAACAAACAGTCATCGCAATCAGTAATTGAACCGAAACGGTAGTGGCGAGCAGTACCCAGCTCATCACGCAGGTACAGGTCAGCCGTCTGGCCGGCTGGTGGCCAATCAAGCTGGTCATAATCAATTTCCATCGTCTGAATATCTCGCGTCATCGCTTCCATGACCAGTTTAACTTCTTGTAATGCCTCAGCGCGCTGCTGTAACAGACGCAACTCACGCTGGACTTGAGTCGACAAATCAACCACCACCAAGGTAAATACCGTAAACAGCGCAATCACCACTGTCAGCTCTAACAGCGTAAACCCTAATTGTTGAGACTTATCGCCACCCATAGAGTGTTGTCTGTAAATCAAGACTACGTGGTTGGCCATCCTGCCACCACCGCACTGTGCTGGTCACTACTGCCCCCACGGCCGCATCAGCACTACAGCTACCATCCGGACTGACTGCAGTGACATCGTCTGTACACACCGGATAGACAGTGATTAAGCGGTCATAGCCACTGTCATCATCACTGACCTGATGACTAATAGTGCCATCCGGCTGCCAGTACAAATTGCCATCATCCAGACTATCCGCTGAAAAATCAATCGCCCGATCAGCCACAGAAACCGTGCCGGTATCATCAAGGCCATCAAGGATACCGTCCCAGGGCGTGGCATCAAAACTACGATCCATAAAATTAGTATCACGGATACTGCGCACCACCTCAATACCCTCCCGAGCCAACTGGCTACCGACCATGTTTTCTCGGTCCACCTCCTGGCTGCGGAAGTTACTGACTGTCAGTGTCAAAAAACTAACCAAAACCAAGCCAACAGTGGTGATGGCAATAACTAGTTCAATCAATGTAGCGCCACGAGGCTGAGCGGAGAGCAACATACAATTATAACACTTGATAGTCTACTGGGTAGGGCGAGCCTGGTTCCACCGCAATGTGGCGCACCTGACTGCCGTCACTGGTCTGGACGGTAATAATGATATGATCATTCGGGTCAGTCCGCTCCTCACAGTTGCTAGCTATGACTGTCGTGCTGTTCAGCGGATAGGTCAGCCGACAGTTGACCAGGCCTAACTGTATGCCGGGCCACTGGACCGTCTGGGTAATAATGCTCTGATCATCCGCGGTGGTGTAGCCGGTTTGGTAGGTCTGGCTATCGGTAATCTCCAGCCAAAAGGCGGTCGGTATCAGTGGATCGACCAGGGCCTGCTGGTTAGCGCCGGTAGAGGCTTGGACGGCCAAGTCGCGTAAGGTTTCCACCATGGTGGTACTGACCTCTTTAGCGTCTGTCCCATCATCACCATACCGCTCCAGGGTGGGTAGTAGCATCAGTGTCAGTAATAAAATCAGCCCCACTGAAATGAGTACTTCTAAAATGCTAAACCCGGCTAATAATTGTTTCATAGTAACTGCAGGTACCAATCAAGAATCAGGTGGTTACTGAACAGGGTCCACAGGGTTGCCACCACCAGGGCTGGCCCAAAAGGCATAGCCGTACCGACCTGCTTGCGACCAATTAGTAACAGTGTGACGGCCACCATTGCCCCCAGCAAGTAGGCTAGAAAGAGGGCTTCTAGTATGGCCGGCCAGCCCAAGATCACCCCCATCAGGGCGCCCAGGCGAATGTCACCCCCACCAACCCAGCGACCAGCAGAGAGGGCGTACTGTAGCCCAAAGACACCGGCGCCAATCAATATGGCCACTACCAGGTGCTGCCATGGCATACCATTAAACAATTGTAGTAGGCCAATCAAACCAACCGCCGGTAGTGATATGACATCCGGGATGATGCCATGCTGCCAGTCAATGACAAAAATCACCACTAAGGCAAAAATAGCCACTAGGCTGATGACTCCAGTCAGCGTCCAGCCAAACAAGCTGATAGCCACCACAAACAGCACAGCCATCGCTAACTCAATACCTAGGTAGCGCCAGCTGACAGGCTGACTACAGTGGCGACAGCGCCGACCGGACAGTACCCAGCTGAGCACCGGCACCAGATCACGGATTGCTAGTGTCTGCCGACAGTGCGGACAGACTGACCGCCCCCGCCACGGTGAGATGTTTTGTGGCAAGCGCCACGTCAGACTAGTAGCAAAACTGCCAAAAATCAGGCCGAGCAGCCCGGCCAACAGGACTGTTTCCATGGCTGTATTGTAGCATAAAAAGACAAAACCCCGCACCTGATGGTGCGGGGTAAAAGTATGATTCTTATGTTGTATACAGCAGCTACCCGCGGACGAAGAACCCGCCCGAATAGTGGGCGAGCGCATTGCCGAGAGAGCCCTGGCGGCCGAACTCGAGCTCGTCGTTGTGGGCGTAGAAGAACAGCGAGCCATCGGCGCCCTGCCAACGGACCGCCGAGCAGTCCTGAACCGGCGTCTTCCCGTCACGAGCCAGCTCCTTGGGGAAGAGAGACGTGGCCACACCTTCCTCCACCGCACCCATCAAGGAAATAATGTCCGGCATCAGAGTCGCCATCTGTCGCTGGGCGTGGATGGAGAACCCCTGCAAGGGGTGGCAGACCATCCCGACGATCGGGCCGTTGGCCAGATCGGCAACGAGCTTGGCGTGTCGTTCGTCCACGATCGCCACCTTCTCCGCGAGGTCACCGGCACGGTGGTTGACGAACTTCCGATCCGGGAAAGCCACCAGATACGCACGCTCGACCACGGGCAGGATGTGCTGCTCGATGATGGTACCGTGATCACCGGCCGGCAGCTGGGGCAGAATGACCGGATAACACGGACCGGCGAAGAGGTTGGCGATCTGCGGCTTGTCCGCCGTTGGCCAGGTCGCGACCATCTTCTTTATCGCCTCGATGCGATCCTTGAACTGGTCTGCGTCCACGCCCGCTTTCTGGCCGAAGAGCGTTTCCCACGCGAGCAGAATGGCCGCATAATCCACATCACCGGTCAGGCGGTCAAAGTAGTAGTCCGTGTTGGCGTCGCAGACGTTCGCAGTCACCACTTCCGGATCGGGAATGCAGCGACCGTTTTTGTCCACCAGCAGACGGATGACGTCTTCGAGGGTGATTCTTTTCTCGCCCCGCAGAACAGCAAGCATTGCCTCCAGTCCTCCCGCCTGGGTAGCGAAAGCGCGCCACTGTCCGAACGAAACTTGATCAAACCTCGTAATCTTATCCAAAGAACTCATACCTATCTCCTTTCAGGCTCATTGCCCGATTGTCGCACCCCTCCCCGGGGTCAGGGATTACCCAGTGTGGATAATAAGCTATCTTGCCATACAACAAACCACCTGTCAATAGCACTAAAAAAGCCTCGTCGAAACGAGGCTTTTTCTTAAAGACGTAGTTACCTAGTTGCTCACCTGGGTGAAGCCATTGGTGCTGGCCTGAACAGTACCGCTCAAACCATTGGTCTCACCTTCCAAATCAAAGGTGATCGTATAGCTCTCCCCACCATCAACTTGATCGTAGACGTAATATGGACCACTTGGTGCCGGATTGGCCGGTACGCGTTCCATATAGGCATCACCGCTGCAAGGGCTGGTTGACCAACCAGTATCATCATCACACAGCGCTACTGTGTCGCCTGATTGACTATCATCACCGATATTTAAATTGTCGCCATCTGGATAGACATCGTAGTCTGAAGCGTACAGCTCCAGCGCCTTAACGATATTATTAACATCTGACAACCGCTTAGCATCACGTGCCTTAGCTCGAATGCCGCTGACAGATACGACTGCCAGTGTTGAGAGTAAGCCGATGATGGCAATCACCACCAGCAACTCAACCAAGGTAAATCCTTTTTGTTTCATAGAAATAGATAACCCTCCGTGTAAAAAAGAGGTTGATTAATTGTTAGTTAAGTATACCATATTACAAACTACCAACCAAGCGGTACATCGGTAGAATCATGGCCGACACTACCACACCCACCCCCACACCCATGATGATAATAACTGATGGTTCAATCAGGTTGACCAACGTCGTGACAGTATTCTGTACTTCTCGAGTGTAAAAGTCAGCAATCTTTTCCAGGGTCATTTCCAGGTGACCGACGCGCTCCCCCACTCGGATCATCTCCACCACCATAATAGGCAGCAACCCGCTCTGTTCCAGCGTGTCAGCTAGTGGATTACCATCTTCCACCGCAATCGCTGCATCAGTCGTCATCTCCCGAAAGGTGTGATTGTCTAACACTCCTGCCACAGAATGCAATGCGCTAACCAAGTCCACCCCGCCCTGCAGTAAAATAGACAGGCTATTGCTAAACCGTACCACTGTCATGGCCTGAATGACGTTTTTCAAAATCGGTATTTTTAACAGTAACTTGCTCCAAAACTTCTGCCCGCCCGGCGTCTGCCAGGACAGTCCAACACCCCCAACCACCGCGCCAATACCCAGCAGCACCGCCCACCACCAGACCTGGAAAAAATCACTCAGACTAATCAGCAGCTGGGTAGTCAGTGGTAAGGCTACGTCAGTTTCTTGCAACATCTGCAGCATCCGCGGCATCACAAACGCCAGCATGAACAGGACAATCACCACCAAGACTGATAGGACAAAGCTGGGGTAAATCAGCATGTTGCGGATACGAGAACGCAAGTCGTAAGACTTTTCCTCTTCTGTGGCCAAATACTCCAGCACCTCATCAAGCTTACCGACCTGTTCACCCGTTTCTACCAGCTTAACGTAAAATTGGTTAAAGACCTTCGGATGAGCCGCCAAGCTCTCTGACAACCGCTCACCACCCTCAACTGATCGCGCTACATCCAACAAGACTGATTGTAGTCCACGCTTCTTGGTCTGTCGGCCTAAGGTCTCAAGAGCTTCTACCAGTGGCAGGCTGGATGACACCAAGGTAGCCAGCTGGCGTGATAATGCCACCCGATCTTTAGCGGTCACCCGTTCAAACAGGGTGATGGAGCCGAGGCTCCGCTTGGGCTGACCAGCGCGGTCTAACTGTCGCACAGTGTAGCCTTCTGCTACCAGTAATTCTTCAGCTGCGGCATCGTTTTCAGCCTCAACCAGGCCGGCATAGCGCCGACCGGCCTCATCAGTCACTGTGTAGCGAAATAAGCCCATGACAAAATATTATTTGGTTTGTCGACCAGTGGACAGAACGTGCTTGACCTTGGTCACCACCTCTGAGGGCATAAAGTGCGCTTTGATCAAATAGCCGTCAGCTCCCAACTCCAACCCTTTCTGGACATCATCTTTCTGACCTAAATTCGTCAGTAAAATAACGGGAATATCCTTAGTGTCATCACTGCCGCGAATTTTTTCTAGTACCTCAAAGCCATCCATCTTCGGCATCAAGATGTCCAACAGCATGATGTCTGGCTGTTTTTCTTTAGCGAGCTGAAAGCCCTTAAAGCCATCTTCAGCTGCCAAGACAGTATAGCCCTCCATCTCAAATTTGGTTTTGTACATGCCTGAGAGAAAGGCATCGTCCTCTACCAAGAGGATGGTTTCTTTGTTCCCACTCATACCCACACGATTATGAATTACTCTTCATTAGTAACACGCAATACCTCCTCAACCGTTGTCACTCCCGCTAATGCCCATAGCAAGCCATCTTGCATCAGGCTAACCGCCTTCTGTCGCGCCACTTCCGCTTTGACCTGCTCGATCGGATAGCCAGCCACAATCAGTGACCGCAGCTGCTCAGTGGCCTGGATAATCTCAGCGATGGCTAACCGTCCAGAATACCCCGTCTGATTACAGGCTGGACAGCCGCGACCTTCATAGAAGGTGGGCGTGTGAATATCAACGCCGCTCGGTAACTTCTGTGGATCAATAGCATCTAGTTCCGCAATCACCTTTTTCTCAATGTAATCAGGTAACTGCACCGGCTGCTTACACTTCTGACAAACTCGGCGAACCAGTCGCTGGGCCACCATGGTATTAAGCGTTGAGGCCAATAAAAATGGTTCGACGTGCATATCCATCAACCGCGGCACCACGCCCAAGGCGTCATTGGTGTGAATGGTGGAAAAGATTAAATGACCAGTCAAACCGGCGTGAATGGCCATCTCTGCTGTTTGAGCGTCACGGACCTCCCCTACCATAATAATATCTGGGTCCTGACGAAGCAAGGCGCGCAAGCCAGAAGAAAACGTAAATTCAACATCGGGTCGAATCTGCGACTGGTTGACTCCCGGTAGATAAAATTCGATTGGATCCTCTAACGTAACGACGTTGCGAGTCTTACTGTCCAGCATGTGCAAGAGTGAGTAGAGGGTGGTAGATTTACCAGAGCCGGTTGGACCACTGATGAGGAACAAACCATGCGGCCGCTTGATACTATCCTCCATCACCTGCTGATGAAACTTCTGAAAGCCCAGATCACTCAGTGACGGCACAGCATCGTCGGTTTTCAAAATACGCAGGACTGCTTTTTCAGAGTCTAGCAATGGCATGATCGACACCCGGAAATCCGCCTGCTGCTGGTTACCCAGCGCCAAGGTGATACGACCATCTTGTGGTACCCGTGTTTCATCCAACCGCAGCGATGACAACACCTTAATACGGGCGATCACCGCCGCATGGACATGGGCTGGTAAGGTCAGTGCGTCTTGCAATACCCCATCAATCCGCAGCCGCACCCGACTGCCATTCCGCACCGGCTCAATGTGAATATCTGAGGCCCGCAGTTTCATACCATGCTTGACGATCTCTGAGACAATCCGTGACACCGGCGCTTGAGAGATAACCTGGCTAATCTCAGTCGGTGTTTCAACAGACTCGGTCGTACCGACCTGCTGACGGCTTTCATCCACCACCTTCAGCGCCTCCTCCACCTCCTGGCCAAAGTCTGAATACTGCCCCAGCGCTTCACCAAATCCTTTGGGCGAAATCAGGTGGTACTCCACGGTCAGCTTTTTCTGCTGGGTCAAAAAATCAATCGCTTCGATAGCTGCCGCATTATACGGATCAGTTAAACCAATCTTGATGGTGCTGCCTTCATGAGCAAAAGCAATGGCCTGATACCGCTGAGCAATATCAAATGGCAGCATGCCTAAGACATCGGCAGAAATATCTTTACCGACTAGGTTGGTGTAGGGAAAGTCAATCACCTGAGCGATACTGCCAAACAGCTCTGACTCTGGCAACTGACTAGCCACCGCCAAGTGCGCAAAAAACTCCGCACTGGTAGCAAACTGTCGCTGACCTAATTCTGCTGCTACTGCCGGCGTGATAACGCCGTGACGGGTCAGTGCTTGTTCTAGTTTTTTAAAGCCGATGAAGTTTGCCATAGGTGGTTATTATTCTGCTGTTGGTGTGGGGTAACGGAAGACATCTGGATTACCCGGTTCCAGCTGACCGACTTTGATGTCTGTAGTGTAATAGCGCAAACGATCAACCACTGGGTGATCCAGGACGGTTTGCGGGCTGACCGCCTGCTCTGTAGCTGCTGGCTGTGACGGTTTATCCATAGTGTCGCTGGTACCAGTCACGATAGGCGTGGTCACCAGTTCAGTCATAGCTGTGTCCTCAGCCGGTGAATAAACCACCACGTCTTGCGCTGGCACATAAATCTGACTGTAAAAAACAAAGCCAGTCAGGGCAAAAGCCACAATAGCAATGCCGCCGAGAATCATATCTCGTCGTGATCGTACCTGTTTGTGTCCACGCAGAGCCATAGGTATTACTGGTAAAAGTAGGTCCGGGCATTAATGGTCACGCCGGCTGATTCGGTATTAAAACGAAATGACGTCACATCAATCAGTCGCACGTTGGTCTCTAGTCGTTCCAGCAACGCTTCGAGCTGCTGATGATCGGCCGCTTCAATGGTCAGTGTCAGGGCTAGCGTCTGAATCGTGCCGCTAGATTCGGTGTTACTACCGTCTTCAGTGATACTCAATGACCGCAGCACTAAATCGCTGGCCCGTACCACAGCATCGACCTGGGCGATGATATTTGGCACCTGTCGTTGGCTGGGCAAAACTGCTGCTAAAAATTGTCGATCATCTGCTGCGAACTGCTCGTACTGACTCAGCACTGCCCGAGCATCCGCCCGCTGTTTGGTCAAAATACTTAACTGTTCAACATTGCGGCGGTATGAAAACGAATCAACAATGGCTTGCTGACTGAGCATTGGTCGAAAGGCCCACCAGTAGGCTGCCGCCACACCAATAATAACTAAGCCAGCCGTGATGTATGGCAAGGCTTGGTAGAAGAAGAAGACAAGGCGTCGTTCTTCGCGGCGGAGTGGTTGATCGGTAGGTGTCATAGGCTATTGACCACTTACAAATTCAGTATTAATCGTCAACACGGCAGAAAATCCAACGTACGGCTGTTCGTTATCATCGGTCAGGTTGGCAGAGGAAAAGTCAACATCAACAATCGTGGCCGTAGCTGCTTCCCAGACCGCAATTTGCTGGGCTAACAGCAGATAATCAGTCGCTCGCCCACTGACCAAGACCTGATACTGACTATCAACTGACAGGCTGGTGAACTGCACGCCCGGTAAGGTGCTCTGCTCTAACAGGGCAAAAATCCGCGACCAGAATGGATGGCCGTCGAGCAACTCAACAATTTGCCGTAACTGCGCTTCAAAGGTCACCAGCTCATCGCGACGCTGGTCAAGTTGGCGTAATTCTCGCTGTACTGTCTCAATCTGTTGACGAACAGTTTCCGCCTCACCACCAGCCTGACGAGAACTTACGTCGCCACACCAACTACCGCTACACCAGCCATAATTAACAGACTAATAATCAAGCGGCGGTAGAACATCCGCATGGAAAAGAACTGCGACCGGTCAGACACTAAGTCAACCGCGATAAATGACCGACCATTCTTCCGCATTGGTGGCATGGTCAATTTTTGCTCAGCGGCCGGTTTCTCTGCTGCTGGCTGCGACTGCTTTGTAGCCTTGGCTGTCTGTCGCTGTTTGCCCTGGTGGTACGAGTGTGGCAAGAGCGAGTGGTGTTGGCGCTGCTTAGCAGTGGGTTTGGGCGCTGGGGCTGATGGTGTCTGAACTGGTTTGGACGTCACTGCTGCCGGCTGCGGTTCAGCTGGCTTGGCGACTGCCGCGCTTGGTTGCGCCTCTGTTGGTCGCTGCTGGTCTGCCTGTTCAGCGGCCTTGCGGTTTTTCTGCTTGCGCAGCAGTTTGCGCCACCAGCGTACTGGCGCTGATGGTCGCTGCGGTGCGGGCACTGTCTTCTTTTTGACTGCCAGAGTGACTTCTTTTTTGGGATCAGTATACTGCACCGGCGCCGGCTTGACCGGTGGTTTAGTATCTTTAGCCTTCTTATCTTGTGGTAACAAGTTAATATCTGCCATACTAGCGAATAATTTGTCGCATCGCTAAGCCTGCGGCAATAGCCATCCGTGGACCAACAGTGTTTAGTACCGGTGTCAGCTCCTGCGGATAAATCACCCGCGCCCACGGATCTCCAATAAATACTTTCACCCCTAACTGCTGTTCCAAAAACCGATCAACCTGTGGCAATAGCGCCGTGCCTCCAGTTAAAATAATCTTTTCAATCGGTCGATCAGAGGTGCGCTGTTCTTGTTGATGCAACCCAAAGGTGTAACGGATATCATGGACTAAGGTGCTGAGAATCTTGGCCACCTGAGGCGACTGCTGGTACTGACCCAAGGCAGATAAATCACGCTTGAGCTGTTCGGCAGTAGGTTGATCAACATCCATAGTACTACGAAACACATCGGTAAACTGGCTGCCAGCAATACTGACCGTCTTGTTAATCACCGGTACACCGTTATCAACCACCGTGATATTACTGTTGGTCTCCCCTAAATCAACCACCATCACCGGCGAACGATCATTACCGACCAGTGAACGTACCAGGGCAAAACTCTCTGTTTCTAAACTGACCACTTGCAACCCCGCTTTTTGAAAAATATCTAGGTACGTTTTGACCAGTGAGCGTGGTGCGGCGGTCAACAAAAAGCTGTTGACTTTCAAATCTGCCTGGTTTGGTTTTGCACCCCCTGCCTGCTTACCAGCAGTTTTTGTTTTTTTATCAGTCTGCTGCTCTGTTGGCTTAACCGACTTGCTGCCTTCTGACTTCAACGGACTGTACTCCAGAATCATGTCTTCAACCGGTAGCGGAATCACTTTTTTTGCCTCCCACTCAACCGCCTGCTGCTGCTCTTTTGTATTAGCAATCCGGTCAGCGTCAATACTGATAATAGAGCTAAAAACAGCAGAAATAGGTAGCGCGGCCACCACTTGGTTGGAGCGCGTCTGGGCTTTTTTCAAAATTTGCTTAATGGTAGCGGCGCTCTGGTCAATATCTTCACTCAATGGCGGCGTCTCGGTAGCGTGCACTTGGTCACTAAAGCCGTAGGTCACCAACTTAGGCCGACCATTTTCGTCTGCTAGTTCAACACACTTTACATTGTGACCACCAATATCAATACCGAGGTAACTGGTGGTTGATGATGAGGAAGAAAACAGGGCCATACCTATAAGAAGGAAGCCTCCTGCCAGTGTCCTTGACGGCGAGGGGCTAAAATCATTACTGATGTGTTAATTATAACAAATTTTGCCATATTGGGGCAAGGCCGCTAGCGCTTAATTTGATTAGTATTGCGGCAATCCTCTGACAATGTCGGCAAAGCCGGGCGGCGTATTAGCTAAGGCTCGGCCGTCATAGATAAATTGTTCGGCTGGCTGTGTCGCTGTGCCTGCCTGTCGACCAAAGGTAAAGGCTTTTGACACCATTGAGCCATGGACAGTTAACGGCGTGCTGCTGCAATTACCCGTGCCACAGGTATCAATACTTTCCTCAGCATAGTAGGTGCCAACCAGCTCAGATACTGTCCCGTCAATAAAAATCCGTCCGCCGTCAGCACCATCTTTCAGGACAATCACCCCTAATGATGCCAGCCGGTCCAATCGGGACAACGCTCCACCTGATGAATAGGTGCTGTCTCCAGTGATATACAGATCCCCGACCACTACGATGGTACCGGCACCAGAATTACCCTGGTTAGCATTGAAAACCGTCATATCACTGAGTGTCATATCACCCTGACAGTAATAGACCGTGCCATTGAGCGCGCCGCTGCTCCACTGACAATTAGGGTTATCAGCAGTGACTAACCGCTGCTGCCGCCCTGCTGTCTGAACCATTTCGGCCAGTGGAAACTGACCAAAGACTGAGCTGTAGTAATTAGTTGACTGCTCAGGGAAGGTCACTGGGTCAACCCTGCTGGCCTGAGTAGCATCTTGGCAAGCCGCAAAGGCTGGGTCGCCTGATGGTACCAACTCAATGTCTCCATCTACACTAAAGACACAGAACAGGGCATTGGCCTGGCCGGCCGGGGTGTTAGCATCAATATTTACCTGCCCGCCAGAAAAGACGTCACCCTGGCGGAATTGTAGCCATGGCAGTGTTTGTGATTCAGCGCCAAAGCGGAAAAAGTTGTAATCAGATATCCGCCCGTCATCATCAGTACAACTATCACCAATATCTACCGTCGGGCAGTAGCGGACAAAATACCAATCATCTAGTTCAGCAAATTTTCCGCTAGCAATGCTGCGGTACGGCTGAAACTCAGCTTGCTGCTCCGGGATGGTAAATTCTACAAACAATGGCCTTGGATCAACCGGACCATTCACACCCCAACTATCAAAAGCGCCAATCACCCAAACGCCATACTGATCTTCTTTAGAGCCATCAATGGTAAACGGCAAAAAAACTTCATCACCAATATCTGTCGGTACGCTAGTGACTTCAACATAGTTTGGTGGCGTAGCATCAGTCGGAATACTCTCATAGACTGCATTAGCTAATTCTGGGCGGGTACCATCAATGCGAATGACTCGACCTTGCTGCGGCTCTGGTGGCAGTCCGCCTAAAAAGAAGGTGAATTCACCAGTTAAGGCAATGTCGTTTAGCTCGAAAAATTGTAGGCTGATGCGGTATTGTGTGTCTTCAAAATATGAGTAATCTGGCGTCCAGCTGTTTTCTGTTAAGGTTGGCTCGTAGTCAGTAAAACTGTCCACGCTCTGACCATAGCCATCTTCTCGAATACGATAGAGCGTCCACTCAAGGCGCAAATCTTCCGCATCTACAAATAATTCTTCAAAATACTGAGGATTACAGCCGATATAATCACCAGCAGTAAAGGTCAACGGCGGGCTATCATTAGCAAAGGTTGGTGGCTCTTCGTCATCTGTTCGCCATAGAACACCGTTGGCGTTTTCTACCTCGACAATACCCAACGCTCCCGCCCCTTGCCGAGAACCATAAAAGATACTGCCCTCGCCTCCAGTAGCATTG
>CAZJZH010000013.1:14191-19276 GCA_964550465.1 uncultured Gammaproteobacteria bacterium | reverse complement strand
GAGGAGAGTCGTCTCGCCGCCAACTAGCGGCAGATACACACAAAACGGTTCGGGAGAACAGCCGTGGTTGGCTGTTCTCCCTCTTTCCCAGCAGCAAAATTCTCTTAATCTGCTCATGGTTCTGTGGGACTCGCTCTCTCCCCCACAGTAGTCATATCAGCAGGTGCTAGAGTCATTTGCTGCTGAGAAAGGATACTAAAAACCCCTCCGCCACGGCGGAGGGGTTTTTATGTCTATACTCGTTCAACGTATTCGCCTGTGTCAGTATTGACGCGAATAATATCATCTTGCTTGACAAACAACGGCACTGCTACTTCCATACCCGTCTCGACCGTAGCCGGCTTGGTCACACGACCCTGAGCCGTGTCACCCTTAGCACCTTCAACCGTCTGCGTCACCTTTAGCTCAACCTTGGGTGGCAGACTAATCGTGACCGGGTTATCCTCAAAGTAGAGCACATCAACTATGTCACCATCTTTGAGATACTGCAGTTGTTGCTCAATCTGATCAGTGGCAATGCCAAACTGCTCGTAACTTTCCGTGTTCATAAAGTGCCCGGCATCAGCATCGCTGTAGAGGAAGCTAGCCTTGCCACGGCGCAAGTCAGCCGCCTCGGCCTTATCACTACCTTGGAAGGTCTTTTCTAACACTCGACCATCCAATAAATTTTTCAATTTGGTGCGCAACACCGCACCACTGCGGGCCTGCTTACTGTGCTGGGTCCACACCACTACATAGGGCTGGCCGTCATCCAGCTTCATAGCGGTGCCCATTTTAATATCACTCATGCTTAACATAGACGTATCGTATAAAAAGAAAAAAGTCTGAGCCGCAAACATCTCGTCCACCGGAGCGGACGAGATGCTGGGGAATCTGCTTAGCGGTTGACGTATGGCAGCAGTGCCATGAAGCGAGCCCGCTTGATAGCGGTAGCCAGCTTACGCTGGAACTTAGCGCTGATACCACTCTTGCGTCGTGGCACGATCTTGCCGTACGAAGAGGTGTAGCGACGCAGCAACTCGACATCTTTATAGTCAATTTCTTTGTAGCCATTGACTGTGAAGTAGCAGTGCTTCTTCTGCTGACCAGGTTGCTGCTGGCGGTGAGTACGTTTCTTCTGCATATAGTTTAGAATGGAATATCTTCTACTTTAATTTCATCATCAGCCGGTGCGGCTGGAGCTGACTTAGCTGGGGCGCTTGATGAGCCGCCACCACTGTTGCCACCACCCTTGCTGTCCAGCATGGTCATGTTTTCAGCCACAATCTCAGTCCGGTAGCGTTTAACGCCGTCTTGTCCTTCCCAGTCACGAGTCTGCAGCCGGCCCTCAATGTAGACCTTACTACCCTTCTTGAGATATTGGCCAATAATTTCAGCCAAACGACGCCAGGCCACCACATTGTGAAACTCAGCCTTTTCTTGCTTCTGCCCAGCCTGGTCCTTCCAGGTCATGTTAGTAGCGACTGAAAAAGTAGCGACCGTCTGGCCCTGTGGGGTGGTTTTGGTTTCTGGATCACGGGTGAGGTTACCAATGATCATGACTTTGTTTAAGTTCATACAACTGGAGTGTTATGAATGATGTAAGTAAAACACTGCCAAGTGGTTAGATGATAGACTCATCAATCAATTCATCGAGCTTTTTGTCTAGCTCGGTGATATTAACCTTGTCATCAGCTGGCGCGTCTGCCGGCTTTTTCTCTGCTGGCGCATCATCTGGCTGTGCATCAGCCTTATCAGCCGGCTGCTCGGGTGATTCCACTGGAGCAGCTACTGCCGCTGGCTTTTTCTTTGACTCAATCTCCACCTTTGGCAAGGTTGAAGTAGTTGGCGCCTCTTGTCCTTCGCCATTCTGCTCAGCTCGACGAGCGGCTGCCCGACTGTTTGAGTGCTCACGGCGTTCCTTTTCCTGGGCAATCTCCTCGCTACTGCGCACTGCCTGAGAAATAATCAGGTGACGCAATACTTCTGGCATCAACCGCAGAGCGGTTTCCAGCGACTTCATCTGAGTTGGATCCATGTCAAACTCAACCATGAAGTAGTACCCATGGTAGACACCATCAATCGGGTAGGCCAGTCGGCGCTTGCCCATAGTGTCTTCGTAGGTGAGGGCGCAGCCATGCTCTGCCAACACCGCTTTAATTTTTTCATTGACCGCAGGCACTTCCTCGGCGGTAAACCGCACGGGAATGATGTACATCAATTCGTAGTGCTGCTGTGCTGTCTCACTACTTGGCGTAGTCATAGTACACAATTACGTTAACAATACTATAAATAAGAAATAATGTCTCTCTAAAACAAAATCCCTGGCCTTTACTATAACCAGGGAACACAGCCCATTCCACCACTAATGACGGGGAACGAGTTACACCCTGGACAACTTTAATGACCTACAGATGAGGTCACTAACAGCGCTACTGGGCGCTATTGTGGGAAAGGTCCAGTACATTACTATTTTTTCAAGAACAACCTCACTCTACCACAGGGATCAAAATATTGCAAGGGTAGCTGGTATTAGCTGTCAACCAAGCCTTCTAAGCGGGTGACTCGTTGATCAAGCTCTTGTAATTCAAAGCGATACGGCACGTTATCAAGGCGCAGTAAAATCTCTGTTTGACCATTATCAAGGCGACGTAATTCTGCTCGCATTTCAGCAAATTGATCCTGGATGCCAGCAAATTGATCCTGGATGCCAACAAACTGACCCTGAATGCCAGCAAATTGGTCATGAATATCATTAAAACCTGCTTGCACCATAGTGGCCAGGTCATCAATGGTGGTTTCTTTTTTAGCCATAGCGGTCTTCATAGTAATAAGCATTGTAGCACACAGCTACCAGCCCTCACCATAGCACAGCTGTCTAAACAACTACTAAACTGCTTGCTGTTTTGTCCCAGTTCGCTACACTAGTGACACTATGACTGAATACATCATCATTTTTGGTAATCACCCGCTACTGTCTTTGGCTGAACTGCGAGCAGTGCTGGCTGCCCACCATCCCCAAGCCAGCCTGAATTACCGTGGCAGCACCGTCGCGCACGTCAGTACGCCAGCAGCGCTCGATGTCGCCGCGCTGATGCAGCGACTAGGTGGCACGATTAAGGTAACCGAAGTCATCACTACGACAACCATCAAGGATATTGCCGCTCAACGGCTGGCTGAGGTACTCCAACCGCTCCATAACCAAGAGACAAAATTTCATTTTGGCATTTCTACCTACCCGGTCAGCCCAACCAGTTGGCGGCCAGCTAAAAACATCGGCCTAGAGGTCAAAAAAGGTCTCAAAGTTGCTGGCATCAGTAGCCGCTTGGTCAGTAGTCGCGATGCGCAGCTATCATCTGTCACGGTGGCTAAAAATCGGTTGTTGAAAAACGGTGCTGAACTCTGTCTGTTTGTTGATGGTGATGCGGTCACTATCGCTCGCACCGTCGCCGTCCAACCGTTTGGGGAATTTTCCCGTCGCGACTACGGTCGCCCGGGGCGAGATAGTCTGTCTGGCATGCTGCCACCGAAGCTGGCCCGGATGATGATTAATATCAGTGGCGCTGAACCAACCGCTACCCTGCTTGATCCTTTCTGCGGTAGCGGTACTATTTTGACAGAAGCTGGTCTGTTGCGCTTTACCAATACCATCGGCAGCGATATTTCTGACAAGGCTATTACCGACACAGCACAGAACGCTGATTTTAGCGCCGTCGCTATGCCGCAGCTACGCGTAGCTGACGTAACCAGGCTCAGTGATTGGCTGGCACCGGATAGTATCGACGTGATTGTGACTGAACCATACTTAGGTCAGCCGCTACGGGGTAGTGAGTCAGCAACAGTGATTGAAAAATCTAAACGCGAACTGCAGCAGCTCTATAAACAAGCTTTTACTCAATTTGATACGGTATTGAAAGCCAGTGGTACGGTAGTAGTAGTCTTGCCAGTGCTCCAGGGGCAACCAACTGCTGACCAGCCCTTCCTCCAATGGGTAGCGCAGCATACTAGCCTACAACTGCGCTGGCCACTGACTGACCTAGTGCCAGCACCACAACCACCACTGATGCGCTATAAGCGAGAAGGGCAAAAGGTAGAGCGGGATATTGGGGTATTTAAAAAGCAGTAATTATTAATGAATAATGTATAATTAATAATAGGAATTAGGGATTGGCGTACTAGATATTTGAATATTAAGAACACTTGAACACTGTCCCATAATTGGTAATAGGGGCTCCACAAATTATTGGTTACTGATTACAATGTGCGTGCATAAAAGAAACCCCTCCGCTGTGCGGAGGGGTTTTCCTGTTACCAAACAGGATCTGTGCCATTGAGCGCTCTGTCAAGCTCATCCGCAGGAAAGAGCTCAGCTAATGCTGGATTGTAATAATCCCCCTTGTTAAAAGCGTCAATAGCTGGCTTATAGTTATAGGTGCTATACCCATACCGGCAATAGAGCTTGGTAATCAAGGCGCTAACCCGAATAAGCTGTGAGGGTGTGGCGTTGCTCAGGGCATCGCCTACCATTTTCGGACTCAACATAACTCAATCTCCTTTTAGAGTGACGTGTGAAAAGAACAATACCGCCAATCTACAACAATACCGCCAATCTACTATATTTCGCTGTTTGTGCAATTATTAAAGTGGTTAAGATTTTTAATTATTTAAATTTAGATAATTTAAAAAATAAAAAGTGACGAAATAAACATCACTTTATTGACAGTAATTTTTGATATATGCTACGGTGGACATACATGCATTCCCTAGAATCTACTATTGCTAACACATTTGGCCTATCAAGCTATCAGGCTCGATTATATCGCGCCAGTTTGTCACGAGGACAGACTACCGTCACGGAACTAGCACGACAGGCTGGCATGCCCCGAACCGCTGCTTATGAGCCACTCCATCGTTTAGTAAACGACGGATTAATGACTACCCTGCGGATTGGCAAGCGCGACTATTATCAAGCCATCCCCCCACAAGAGTTGCTAACTCTCTACGAACAACGACGCGCTGATTTAGTGGCAGCAGTCAGCCAACTAGAGCAGCACATCAGCACCAACACTGACCGCCTGCACGTCACATATTTTTCTGGCAATACTG
>CAZJZH010000013.1:0-14181 GCA_964550465.1 uncultured Gammaproteobacteria bacterium | reverse complement strand
GGCATCACTCAGGCTAGTGAAAAGTTTATTGCAGATGCTCGACCAGGAGAGGAGTGGCTCACTTTTGAAGATGTAGAAAGTGCTATTCATAAATTTAGCACACCGCGCGAAGCGTATACAGAAGCATACATCGCTCGTCGTTTAGCTAAGCGCATTACTGCAAAAATGATTATGCCTAGCACTGTTCGATCAGAGTTTGTTAAAAAGCACCTGGCTCAAGATGCAGCTGAAGGACGGCAAACAATTCTTATCTCCCCCCAAGAATATCCACTAGCCGCTAGTATCGCAGTTAGTGAGGAACGAATACTACTATACACCGTACACGGCGATCCATTTGCACTCTATATTAAAAATCGATCCATCGCTCAAACACTAAAGAGTATTCATGATATGGTCTGGGATCGCTACCAACCAAACCATTAAAGCACCTTCATTAATTATTACTCCGTTTATAGAAAAAACCTCCGGGTTACTCCGAAGGTTTTTATAATACTAAATAGTATAGACTAATTTTATTCTGCTGCCCTGACTGCCTTCCACACATCTTTCTTGGCGGTCTGCATCAGTTTAGGATTCTCTCGTAGGAACTGCTTGGCATTCTCTCGTCCCACGCCCAGCTTCTGCTCACCGTAACTGAACGTATTCCCAGACTTACCAATCACCTTGTGCTCCATGCCGGTGTCCAGCACGTCGCCAGCCAGAGAAATGCCTTCGTTATACATAATATCAAACTCACAGGTACGGAACGGCGCGGCAATCTTATTTTTAACCACCTTGACCTTGACGCGGTTACCCACCACTTTATCGCTAATTTTAATCTGAGCAGCCCGACGCACTTCTACGCGCACTGATGAATAAAACTTCAGCGACATACCACCGGTAGTGGTTTCTGGATTACCAAAGAAGACACCAATCTTGTGCCGAATCTGGTTAATGAAAATAACCACCGTCTTTGACTTACTGACAATAGCGGTCAGCTTCCGCAGGGCCTGTGACATCAGCCGCGCCTGCAAACCCATGTGTGAATCTCCCATCTCACCTTCAATTTCCGCCCGTGGGGTCAGCGCCGCCACCGAGTCAACCACAATCACATCGATGCCATTTGAACGAACCAGTGTCTCAACAATATCCAGCGCCTGCTCACCAGACTCCGGCTGAGAAATCAACAGGTCATCTGTCTTGACGCCAATCTTTTTAGCATAGGCCGGGTCAAGGGCGTGCTCAGCATCGACAAAAGCCGCCACACCGCCCATCTTCTGAACCTCAGCGATGGTGTGCAACGCCAGTGTGGTTTTACCAGAAGCCTCTGGGCCGTAAATTTCGACAATCCGGCCCCGTGGTAAACCGCCGGCACCTAAAGCGATATCGAGCGACAAGCAGCCGGTCGGCACTACTTCAACATTCATCGCCTGGGCTTCACCCAGTTTCATAATAGAGCCATCGCCAAAGCGTTGGCGGATCTGAGCCACCGCGTCAGCCGCAGCCTGGCCTCTTTCTGTTGTTTGGTCGTTTTTGGTCATATGAGGGTAATATAATGAATCATACGTAGGCCCTCCTACTGCCTCCAGCGTACGATACACCAGATAAGCAGCTTCTAAAGTATAGCGTTATTCGATGATTATGTCATCAATCAGCAATTCAGTGGCTTCCTCGGGTGGCTCCGGATTTGCCGGTGGCTCAAAGATGACTTGACGGGTAACGGTGTTGGGGCGACTACGACGCTTTTGAGCGGTCACTTCAATAGTATTTAAGCCATTTTGCAATTCTACCTGGCGAGAAAAGCCGCCCTGGGGGTCCGTGACCGTTTCTTCATTGTTAATCGTCACTGTTACCGCCGGCTCTGTCTGCCCACTGACTATCAGCGTCTGCTGACTAGTGACGACGTCTTGCTCTGGTTGACTGACGGTTAACGGTGGTGGGGCAAAAATAGCATAGATCTGCCAGCCGAAATAGACCAGCAGCGCCACCGTCAGCACACCAATACCGATATTACGAATCCGCTGCGGAGTGACCAGAAACGTCGGCTGGGTAGTGGCAGCCGGCTCGAGGTGGTGGGGAATATCTTCTACTTGCTTGGCGATCTGTAACTCCCGGTCCAGTAATTCTAAAATGTGTTCCGGATTAACCTGCAGCAGCTCAGCATAGGAGCGCAAGAAGTTACGCGTATAGATGTCACCTGGCAACTTACTGTATTCACCAGCTTCTAGCGCCGCTAGGTACCGCTTATTAATTTTCAATATTTTTTCTACTCGTTCCAGCTCTAGCTGTTTTTCTTGTCGAGCAGCGGTCAGCACCTCGCCAACCGTTTCATACTGATTGAGTTTTTTGGCAGCAAATTGCATGGACTAGACCAACTCGCGAGTATTAATATCGTCTTCCTCGTCATCTTCATCTTCTCCCTCCTCATCTTCGTCGTCTTCATCATCATAGTCCGATTCCATTTCATCAGACTCTTCACTGTCGTCTTCATCTTCTTCCTCCTCCTCACCATCCGCCTCATCTTCATCACCTTCATCACCTTCGTCACCTTCATCATCATCTGACTCCGTTTCGTCATAGTCATCATCACCTTCGTCACTCTCTTCGTCTTCCCACTCTTCCTCTGCTGAATCATCTTCCTCTGCTGGTTGATTCTGGTGCAGTAGTGTGCCTGCTACCGGCATATCATCATCCATGCTGACTAAAATTTCGCGTGGCTTGGCGCCAGCGGCTGGGCCGACAATACCCGCCTCTTCTAGTAAATCAATCAAGCGGGCGGCTCGGGCGTAACCTACCTTCAAGCGGCGCTGCAGGAACGAAGCAGAAGCCTTCCCTGCTGCCAGCACCTCCTGCTTGGCTTCTTCAAACAGCTCATCGCCATCTTCACCGCTGGAGTAGTCCCCATTTGGCCCACTAGCCTTCTCGGTGATAGTCTCGTCGTACTCTACCTCACCCAACTGACCCTTAATGTACTCAACCACCCGACGGGTTTCGTCATCAGAGATAAAGGCGCCCTGGATACGCTTGGGCTTAGACAGGTTAGCAGAGATAAACAACATATCACCACGACCGAGCAGCTTTTCAGCGCCGGAGAAATCCAGAATAGTCCGCGAATCAGTGCTGGCGGCGACCGCAAAAGAAATACGCGAGGTAATGTTGGCTTTGATCAGACCAGTAATAACATTGACACTTGGTCGTTGGGTGGCCAAAATGAGGTGAATACCAACGGCCCGCGCCAGCTGAGCCAGACGAATAATGTAGCCTTCGACCTCATTGCCCGCTACCTGCATCAGGTCTGCCAACTCATCGATGACAAAGACCAGATATGGCATCTGTTCTTTTTTGTGTGCCTTGTTATAACTCTTAATTTCTCGGTATCCCAGCTTAGACAGCAGCTCGTAGCGACGGTCCATCTCAGTAATAGCCCACTTGAGGGCATTGACCGTTTTCTTCGGGTCAGTGATAACCGGTGTCAGCAGATGTGGGATACCATTATACACAGACAGCTCGACGCGCTTGGGGTCAACCAGGATCATGCGCAAACTGTTAGGGCTATTTTGATAGAGTAAACTGGTGATAATAGTATTGATACAAACAGACTTACCGCTACCGGTAGCGCCAGCAATCAGCAAGTGGGGCATACTAGCCAAATCAGTTGACCAGACTTTACCCGCTACGTCTTTACCCAGTGCCATCATCAGTGATGACTTGCCTTTGACAAAGTCCTTGCTCGACAGCACTTCACGCATGCCAACCGTAGCGATGCTGTGGTTTGGCACTTCAATACCCACCAGCGACTTACCGGGGATTGGTGCTTCGATACGGATAGGGTGGGCCGCCAGCGCTAAGGCTAGGTCGTTGTGCAAAGTAGTGATTTGTGACAACTTCACCCCCTGAGCCGGCTTGAGTGTGTACTGAGTCACCGTTGGACCGACACTGACATCAGCCATATCAACATCAATACCAAACATCTCCAGTGTCTTCTGAATTTTCTCTTGGTTAGCGGTAATGTCGCCGGCACTTGGTTTATCAGTTTGCTCCACCAACAAGTCCAGCGGCACGTCAATTTTTTTATAACGCTTACCTAGCAGCGGCGCAGACCCCTCTTCTGTCACCGCCCGAGCGCTAAACTGACTGTCAGTTGACGCAGTTGCTTCTGCTTCACCGACCGCCTCTACTGACTCTGCTGCATCTTCTTCATCTTCTGGCTCCTCATCTTCTTCCTCCTCTTCTTCATCTTCGTAATAGTCATCATCGTCATCGCCGCGCTGTCGATTAAACAGTCGCTCAAAGACGCTGTTGAACAAGACGCTCTTTTCAGCCAGCTGCGTCAGTGACGTATTAAACGTAATCATGAAGGCAACAATCAGCAGAGCGACTAAAACAATAACCGTTGCCCAGATACCCATCACTTTTTGAAATGGCCATGACAGGAACAGTCCAAAAAACCCGCCACCCCGGGCTGTACCCAGCGCTTCAATAGCTTCTGGCAACGGCACTGACAAATGCATCAGAGCGGTGATGCTGATAGTAAACAAGAACAAGCCAAAGTAGTTAATGAAACCAATAGCAAAGCGGCCGTGGACAAACAGGAGATATGTCACACCAATCAGTATAATCGGGAACAACCAAGTAGCCCAGCCGAACAGGTAGGTGATGCCCAGAGCGATGTACTGCCCTAATACCCCGGCTACGTCAAATAAACTGAGGATGCTGATCAGCGTAAAGGTCAATAGAAAGACAATGGCGATACCCCGCTTGGTTTCGGCTGACAGTAACGGTTCGTACTCATCGTATTCGTCTTCGTACTGTTTCTTGTTTTTACTGCCTTTTGGCCGGCCGGGACCGCGTCGTTTTGCCATAGAAATTGAGGAAAAAGAGAGAAAAATGACTGTCCGTAGTATAGCAAAAATAGGGGAAAATGGTAATGAGGAAATTGATCCATAGCGTATGTGGTATGCCGTATACCGTATGACGGAGAAGACACATAGTGCCTGCCTGCATACGACATACCGCATACGGCATACGGGGGCACCTTCATTACTGATTACTACTTACTGGTTACTCAAAATAAAACCCCCACGCCGAGTGACGTGGGGATGTGATGGTGATTATACATACGTGCTTTACAAGGAGGATGTCTTGACTGTATTTGTTGGTGCGATCAGCGAATATGGAAAACCCATCTCCTTATAGAAGGTGAGACATGTACTGACATATCGCATAAACAGATCCTCTGCCTGCTCAGCGAATTGTCGCTGACTCCCCCACAACAACAGCAAGGTGGTCAGCCAGCCAGCAATGGCTCCCCCAGCAATATGAACGGCTGCTGATAATGGCAATGTATAGACATGACCTAAGCTGAGACCGACGCACCCGCCAACACAAATGCTAATGCCCGTAACAACTCCTGTGTGAGTTGCGGCAACCCTACAGAGGCTCATCAACAACCACAGTAAGAGGGTGAACACCAATCCAACAATAGATAGCGCTACGATCACTGGGACAAACAGTAGCATAATTGTTAATCCACTGAAGGCCATCAGCAGCCACTGCCAACGTAGCACATGTCGATTGTCATACAGGCGGTGAACGAGCATTGCTGCGAAAAACTGGTATACCGCGATGATCACAAGGACACTCGTAATTGTGGCCTCGGTCTGGGACATAGCTGGAATCAAGGCGTCTCCCCCCAATAAGTAAAGTGGTTCTTTCCACAAGGACAAGCTGGTCAAACCGCCTCCGACTGTCGTTAAGGTGACAGCACTTGAGAGATATAGCGTTTGAAACCACGTCTGAGAAAACTGACCTTTAACGGCGACAGGGATGGCAATATGCGCAGCTCGCATCTTACTGGTAGCAGCGACCCACAGACCGATGTAAGACGCAACCAAGAAAGCACAAGCCTGCAGACCAATGTTACCGGGATTCTTCATGGCGAAATACTCACCGAGCGACACCACGACAGCTACACCGATGAACACTGCCAAAAACAGGCGTGCTACATGCTTATACTCATAGCCAAAAATCATGAGGAACTCTCCTTTGTTCGTTGATAAAAAGGACAATATCGACACTTTTACATATTTATAAAAATTTGTCAAGGGTTTTTATACAAAACCCCCACGCCGAGTGACGTGGGGGTTAAAATGTTGCTTGTGTTTCTATGCTACTGCAGCCTCTAATAGCTCGTACATCAACTGAGCGGTCCGAGTGGTAGCGCGCAGCTTACCCACCTGCACCACTAGCAATGCGGCCAGTACTCCAACCACCGCACCACAGCCAGCCCCGGTGATCTGTGGTAGTAGCTGCATGGTGCCTAATCCCTGGTCAAAAGCGATGTATGCCCAGCCGGCCACAGTACCGACAGTGACCCCGGTGGCGATGATAGCGCCAACCCTGGTCACAGCCACTGTACACAGAACAGCCCCTAGGCCAACCATGAGAACACCAATGATAACTGCAATCCCTGCAGCCGCTAACATGCAAGCTGGTAGTACCCACGCTGGAGCGGTAACAGCCACCAACCAGACTAAGCAGGCACAGGCCGTTGGCCTCTGCATCAACCACGGCATAAAATCAGGGTCCGGCTCGCTTGCAAAAACGACAAGGCATCCAAAAATAGCCGCCACCGACCAAACAGTAAACGCAAGTGCTTTGTCATCAGGTTCGCTCGCGAATTGCGCCAGCACTGGCCAACCCACAAACCACACAAAACTGATGATTGACCCAAACCACAGTACGACTAGCACCACCTTTTTACATCTGGCCCAGACGTCGCTGAGAGTTTTCTGCTGTCAGGTCTCTAAGTGCCAACGCAGAAGCCGCGCCCTACGTTGCAATACCTCTTGGAAATATTCATATACAACTTTATGCGCCTGACTCATAGCGCCACTGGCGCCAATCCAAAAGGCCACGTAGACCGAGCTGAGAATGGTCAGAACCAGTAGGACGTGATTACCCGGATAGTGCGCCCAGGCTTTATTGCCCAGTACTGTTCCCATGATGGCACCAACGATAATGGCACCGATGACACGGAGCGTAACTGTCGTACTCATGACACAAACCCCTTTTTGGTTTGATGGTGAAAAGATCAATAGCCTGACTTTTACATAATTTTGGTAGGATGTCAAGTAAGAATGAAAAACCCCCACGCCAGATGACGTGGGGGATCATTTGTGCATCTGAGCGTATGCTGAAAGCCGACCTCAGCGATTAGCCGCTGATGGACTGCCCATAAGCATTTCCCGCCAATCATAGATTTTCCTTGATGTTCTCGTATGACCCAGTAACACCAAGGCGGTAATAGCATCCATGCCAACCACCGAACCCATACCGGCCGCCATCAGCGTATGATAGGGATCCATGTTGGTCCAGCCATAGCTCAACCCAGCTACTGCGCCGACGGACATACCCCCTACCAGCACTTTACCTTTATAGGTGGCGGCGACACAATAGACGCGGCAGCTAAAAGCCACATGAAAATCAATCCCACCAGAGCTACCGTACAAACAAGTGCCGCAACCAAGCTGAGCACTCCCATGATGTATGCTCCCACTACATACACCACTCGTCTCTGAATGGAAAAATCCTCTTTACCACGGGCATAGTACAGTGCGACTCCCATGGCGATCATGAGTATAGCCACCGATAAAAAGACCCAGAGTAACATCAAAAGCGTCACGGGTGGAAAAACCGCCACAGGTGGATTTACAGCATCGCCTGCAAACACTACTTGCATCGAAGTCGGCAATGCCTCATCAATATATTTCAGCACATACACTGCCGGCAATACAAAGCAGGCTATGTAGAATACGCCAACAGCTATGACAGCTAGGGCTTTTACTACTTCCGGCACACCTCTAACGGTAGCACTGTGAGCCTTTGCCATTGCGCTCGGTATGCCCAACCAAAGACCCAGGTACACACCAATCAGCCAGCTGACAGCCACTACTAAGTAGTTATTCTGATAATGAACATGCCCATAGTTGGCCAGCACTACGATGGTACTAACGCCAACCATCACAGCCATCAGCCACTGTGCCAAATTCCGTACCTCTTGCTTATTCAGCATTCTGTAGCTCTCTTTCTTGGTATGTTGATGAAAAGATCAATAGCCTGACTTTTACATAATTTTGGTGGGATGTCAAGGTTGCCGTGGCACAAAGAAAAAATGGGAAATGGGAAAGGAGAAAAGGGGGAGACATATTTACCTGCCTACATACGACATACCGCATACGGCATACGGTGACACTATAATTATTAATTCTGACCACTAATTACTGACCACCCTCCTTAATATCTAAAAAACCGCTGGCATAGCACCAACGGCTTTTTAGTTCTAATTAATTATGCATTATGCATTATTAATTACTTGCCTCGCCGAATCCCGCGAAGCGGGAGAAGGCGGGTTAATTACTTTTTATGCTGATCCATGTTCTTCTGGATCAAAGCCCGTACCAGCCGGAATACGGCGACCGATAATAACGTTTTCTTTCAAACCTTCCAGCTTATCGACCTTACCAGTCACCGCAGCGTCAATCAGCACGCGGGCTGTTTCTTGGAACGATGCAGCAGACAACCATGAAGCGGTTGACAGCGACACCTTAGAAATACCCAAGAAGAGTGGGTCATAGGTAGCTAGCTCCTTACCCTCTTGTTCGGCCTTGTCATTAGCTTCCAACACCTCTGACTTTTCTGATACCTCACCTGGCAACAGGTCAGTATCGCCCGCGTCTTTAACCATCACACGACTAAACAGCTGGCGGATAATAATCTCAACGTGTTTGTCGTTCAAGCGCTGACCCTGTGAAGAGTAAATACGCTGAACTTCTCGCAGCATGTACTTCTGAACCGCTTCTTCACCCTTGTGACGGAAGAGGCTCTGCAGGTTCAAGCTACCATCAGTCAAGCGATCACCCTTGGTGACTAAGTCACCGTCCTTGACCACGATACTGTACTCAGATGGGATGATATATTCATCAGCTTTCTGTTCTTGCACCACCACCTTCATGGTACTCTTATCAATCTTGACGATACCAGCCCGCTTAGCCAACGTTTCTTTAGCCGGTGTTTCCATCAGAAGCTGATCAGCCGTGACCGAATCACCATCCTTAACCTTGACCGTGGCATTCTTGGTGATGCGGTACGTGTCTTCTTCGATCTCTTCGTATGAAACCCGGATAACCTTCTGACCAAACTTACCGGACAACACCACCTTACCACTTGGGTCAGTAATAGTCCGAGCCATTTCTTCAATCTTGACCGCACCATCAACCTCAGACACGAAAGCTTTGTGCTTTGGCTGGCGAGCTTCAAACAATTCTTCCACTCGAGGCAGACCCTGGGTAATGTCTTTACCAGCCACACCACCGGTGTGGAAGGTACGCATAGTCAGCTGAGTACCCGGCTCACCAATCGATTGAGCGGCAATAATACCCACAGCAGAACCAAGAGTAACCGGCTGGTTGTACCCCAGATCAAAGCCGTAACACTTCTGACAGATACCCTTACGCAGCCGACAGCTCATAACTGAGCGGACATGCAGCTCATCCGGATCCAGCTCTTCAATCTGCTGCTTAATTTTATCGTCAATAATCTGATTTTTCTTACAGATGATATTACCATCAGCATCCTTAATAGTCTGCAAGCTGGCCCGACCCCAGGCTCGTTCAGCAATAGTTTGCCCCATTTCAGCGCTTTCATCCTTAAGCAAGATAGCACCAGTGGTATCGCCACAGTCATGTGCCTTGATAACCACGTCTTGGACCACGTCAACCAGACGACGGGTCAAATACCCCGCACTAGCCGTACGCAAGGCCGTGTCAGCTAAACCTTTACGAGAACCGTGAGAGGAGATGAACAGCTCCAGCACACCAAAGCCTTCTTTGAAGTTACCTTTAACCGGCAGCTCGATAATCTCACCAGCCGGGTTGGCCACTGGACCCTTCATACCAATCATCTGCGTCAACTGCCCTAAGGTACCACGAGCACCGGAACTAATCATGGCATTAACCGGACCGTTCGGATTCAATGACTTGGCAGCCATATCAGTAATCTGATCCTTCACTCCGGTCCAAATTTCCACCACCTTACTGTGGCGTTCTTTTTCTGTTAACAAGCCCTGCTGGAACTGGTCTTCAGTTTCACCCGCCAGCTTCTCACCAGCTTCAATCAGCTCCATACGATCAGTCAGTAGTGGCAGGTCATCCATACCCCATGACCAACCAGACTTGGTCAGATACTTGTAACCCAACGTCTTGATGTCATCAAGGAAATCAATAGAAGATTCCAAATCAGTTGCTTCAATGATGTTGGCAATAATCTGACTGATGCGCTTACTGTCCACCGTGTCGTTGTAGTACGGCTGACCGGCTGGCACGATGGAGTTAAAGATAATACGACCCATGGTTGTCTCAACCACTACTTCCTTTTCATCCGGACCATTAAAGGCATCTTTAACCTTGATGGTTTCGTGCAGAGTGATCTGGCGCAACTGATAGGCAGTCCGCGCTTCTTCGATCGATGAAAATGCTCGTACCGTCTGCTCTTCGCCTTGATCAGCCAGCTGGTGCGTCAAGTAGTACAGACCCAAGATAACGTCCTTACTTGGCTTGACCACTGGACGACCGTCTGATGGTTTGAGCAGGTTGTGGGCCGCCAACATGATATTGGCCGCCTCACTCTTGGCCTGTTCAGTCAACGGTACATGGACCGCCATCTGGTCACCGTCAAAGTCCGCGTTATAGGCAGAACAGGTCAATGGGTGTAGTTGAATGGCTTTGCCTTCAATCAAGACGGGTTGGAAGGCCTGGATACCCAAACGGTGCAACGTTGGGGCACGGTTCAACATGACGTGGGCATGCTTGGTAACATCTTCCAAAATATCCCACACCTCAGCTCGGTCAGATTCGATAAAGCGGTTGGCAGAACGAATATTGTGAACGTAGCCTTCTTTAATCAAACGAGAAATAACAAACGGCTTGAACAGTTCTAGTGCCATCTTCTTAGGCAGACCACACTGGTACAGCTTGAGGTTTGGACCCACCACGATAACCGAACGACCGGAGTAGTCGGTACGCTTACCCAGCAAGTTCTGACGGAATCGACCCTGCTTACCCTTCAAAATATCAGCAATAGACTTCAGTTGACGCTTCTGACCAGTTGAGGCCATCACCGTCTTACTGTGTCGGGCAGAGTTATCAATCAAAGCATCGACCGCTTCTTGCAGCATGCGCTTTTCATTCCGGACAATCACTTCTGGCGCGTTTAACTCTAACAATCGCTTCAAGCGGTTGTTACGGTTAATGACTCGACGGTACAGGTCGTTAAGGTCAGAGGTAGCAAAGCGGCCACCATCCAGCGCCACCATTGGTCGCAGGTCTGGCGGGATGATAGGGATAGCAGTCATGATCATCCACTGTGGGTTGAGCATGTTCTGCTCTAGACTGCGGACCAAGCGGAGACGCTTAACAATCTTTTCCTTCTTCGGGCCTTGTGATTCGGCCTTAGCGGCTTCCAGCGCTTCTACTTCGGCTGTTAGGTCAACTTCACCCAGCAACTGGTGAATGGCTTCTGCACCAATCCCCGCTTCAAACATTGGCCCATACTTCAGTGACAACTCCTGGTAGTCATGCTCACTGATAATCTTCAGCTTAGCCACATCGCGGATTTCTTTTTCAGTCATATCAACCTGTTTCTTCAGCTCCAGCAGCGCACCGTCTTTTTCTGCAGCAATAGTAGCATAAGCCTCATCCAGCTTAGCCGGATCATCCTTCAGGCCTTCCTTGGCGGACTTTTCCTTTTCTTTAAAATTATTCTCAATCGTCTGCTGCTGATCAGCCGCTTCCTGCTTCAACTGTTCCAAAGTACTCTGCTTAATCTCTTCGTTAACATCAGTAATAATAAAGTTGGCGAAGTAAATCACCTTTTCCAGGGCCTGCGGTGGCAGGTTCAGCACCAAGCCAATCTTTGACGGCACACCGCGCAGGAACCAGATGTGAGACACCGGTGCCGCCAGGTCAATGTGCCCCATGCGCTCACGACGAACCGAAGCGCGGGTGACTTCCACGCCACACTTATCACAGGTCAAGCCCTTATAGCGGATTTTCTTGTACTTACCACAGTAACATTCCCAGTCCTTTGACGGACCAAAAATCTTTTCACAGAACAAACCATCCTTTTCTGGTTTCTGCGTCCGGTAGTTAATCGTTTCTGGTCGCAGTACCTCACCGTATGACCATTCACGGATTTTATCCGGTGACGCCAGCTTGAGGCGGATGGCGTCAAAGTCGTTGGTTGAATGCGTTACGCTGTACATAGGAGTAGACATAATCGATGAGGCGTTATTCAGTCTCAGCTGAGGCTGACTGTTCTTCGGTAGCAGTACCATAGGCGGCTGTGTCGACCTCTTCAGCCGCAGCGGGTTCTGGGCGCTGCTTAGTTTCATCATGGAGTAACTCAACGTCCAAGCCTAAGCCCTTGAGCTCACGCATCAAGACATTGAAACTTTCTGGTACGTTAATCTTATCAATCGGTTCACCCTTAATAATCGATTCGTAGGCCTTGGATCGACCAGGCACGTCGTCAGACTTAATGGTCAAAATTTCCTGCAGGGTGTGTGAGGCACCGTAGGCTTCTAGCGCCCAGACTTCCATTTCACCAAATCGCTGACCACCAAACTGTGCCTTACCACCCAGTGGCTGCTGGGTAATCAAGGAGTACGGACCGATTGAACGTTGGTGCATCTTGTCCTCAACCATGTGAGCCAGCTTCAAGGTGTAGTGGTAGCCCACTGTCGTCTTACGATCAAAGGTTTCACCGGTGCGACCGTCATGCAACTTCAACTGACCATCATCTGGGTAGCCGGCTTTTTTCAACTCTTCTTTAATCTGCTCTTCGGTAATACCGTTCAAGACTGGTGTCATCACCCGGTAGCCCAGCGCTTTAGCCGCCAAGCCCAAGTGGGTTTCCAAAATCTGTCCCAGGTTCATACGGTTAGCCACACCCAGTGGTGAGAGGATAATATCAACCGGCGTACCGTCTTCTAAGAACGGCATGTCTTCGATTGGCAAGACCTTGGCAATAACACCCTTGTTACCATGACGACCAGACAGCTTGTCACCGACCTGAATCTTACGCTGGTTGGCGATAGTCACCTGAATAGTCTTGATGACACCGGCTGGCAGCTTGTCACCATCTTCACGGGAGAAGACTTTGATATCAATCACCTTACCGTGTTCACCATGACGCAGGTACAGCGAACTGTCCCGCACATCACGCGCTTTTTCACCAAAAATAGCTCGCAGCAGCTTTTCCTCCGCTGACAGTTCCGTTTCACCCTTTGGTGTAATCTTACCCACCAAGATATCGCCAGAAGAGACTTCCGCACCAATGCGGATGACGCCTTCAGCATCAAGGTTCTTTAATTTTTCTTCTGAAACATTTGGAATATCTGAGGTGACAACTTCCGGACCCAGCTTAGTGTCACGCACGTCGATGCTGTAGTTTTCAATATAAATAGACGTCAGCTTGTCGCTTTCTACCAGGCGACGAGAAATAACAATAGCGTCTTCATAGTTAAAGCCTTCCCAGGCCATGAAGGCCACCAAGATGTTCTGACCAATAGCCAGCTCACCATGGTCAACTGACGGACCGTCAGCCAATACCTGACCGGCTTTGACCTTGTCACCAATCTTGGCCACTACATGCTGGTTGATACAGGTTGACTGGTTAGAACGGACAAACTTGTTGAGCATGTGCCGCTCGACATCACCGTTCTTGCTGGTAACTTCAATGTAGTCACCGTTAATGGCGGTCACCTCACCGTCAGCAGAAGCAATAGCACACTGACCAGAGTCAATAGCAGCCCGTGCCTCCAAGCCCGTACCGACCAGTGGGGAATCAGGCCGGATAGTTGGTACGGCCTGACGTTGCATGTTTGAACCCATCAGGGCGCGAATAGCGTCATCGTGTTCTAGGAATGGAATCAAACCAGTAGCGATACTAACCACCTGGGCTGATGAGACGTCTAGGTAATCAACGTTGTAGCTAAAGTCCGTACCTGGTTCACCAAAGCGTCGGACAGACACTCGCTCGTCAATAAAGTGGCCGTCTTCATCAACCGCCGTAGTGGCTGCCGCGGTAATCTGCTTTTCTTCGGTCAGCGCGTTGAGGTAGCGGATTTCATTGGTTACTTGGCCA
>CAZJZH010000012.1:0-20857 GCA_964550465.1 uncultured Gammaproteobacteria bacterium | reverse complement strand
CTTATAAACCTAATCAATTCAGCTGACGAAACTATTTCGATTCAATCGCCCTATCTGGTAACAACCGAGCTCAGCCAAAACCTATTCAGGAGAGCAGTCGATAGAGGAGTAAATGTCAAAATACTCACCAATAGTCTCACTTCTACAGACAATCTGGAAGCTTTCAACGGATATTTACGGGAAAGGGAAAAGCTCTTGGAAATTGGTGTTCTGGTATTTGAATTCAAACCTGATGCTGCTATCCGATACCAGGTCATGACCAGTGCGCTGCAGAAAAAAATGGAATTCAAGCCAATTTTCGGATTGCATGCCAAATCAATGGTCATAGATCAGAAGACGGCTGTTATCGGCACTTTTAACCTGGACCCCAGAAGTGCCAATCTCAACACTGAATGCATCACAATTATCAGGGATCATTCGATTGGAAAAGCACTTTTCCAAACCATCACGTAAGCACCCCGCCACCAAAGTCTTTCAAGCACTGCGGATGGCGGTCAACGGTGAACTTGATGCTATCCGCTCGGCTATTCCCCAAGCCATTAATCTATTGGTACCGGGCGGACGCTTAGCAGTCGTGACCTTTCATTCTGTCGAGGATGGACTGGTCAAGGAACTGTTACGTACGGCCAGTAAGGATCAGTATCGGAATCCCGGTATGCCGGAAGAAGAATTGATCACAGCGGCCAGTATTGAGCGAGTAACCAAAAAACCAGTTGCTCCCACCGCTGAAGAAATAGCAGCCAATCCCCGCGCTGCTAGTGCAAAACTGCGCGTTGTCCAAAAGCGATAGGGTCTTATACATGCGAATATTTACCGCCGTGGGTGAGTATTCGCATGTATGCGGGCCTACCTATGACAAATCGCATCCAAAACAAAAACACAAAAAAAATCTGCGACTGGTCCAGTCGCTGCATCCCCACCACAATTAATGTCAGTTTACTCGCTGTAATTGTCTTTGTTGGATTTTTCTATCTGACACAAGTCAATGCTATTGCGGTGAAGGGCTATATTATCCAAGACATGGAGCAGCAGTTGGAGGATAATCAGTTAGCCTTGCGGCAACTGGAGCTGACCCGACGCGGTCACCAGTCTGCCAGTACCGTTATGGCCAAAGTTGACCAACTGGGCATGGTACCAGCTGACCAAGTTGAATACGTGACCGTGCCGTCTGACCAAGTGGCTATTGCTCGCTAAGGTGGATACACATATTGTTTAAGCTTGTCGTGACGACCCTGCGGTACATGCCGGAGGGTTTTTCCGTTCATGGCGGCTGTACGGGCCTGAACGGACCAGATCACTCCGCAAAGCGGAGATGAGCTGGTGCTATAGAGGGAAATTAGGAAATTAGGGAGTGGTTAATGTATTGGCTATTTCTATATCTTGACAAATAATTGTTAGGTTGGTATCATGAGCTATTGTTCTTTGGACAATGACGAGTGGTTACCAGACCTAACAAGAAGGAGATACTGATGGTTTGGATAATTCTTAGCGTGATTTTTTGGCTTGGAGCGATTGTGTATGTGACCATTCCCATCGGTCAGTTCATCATGTTTCGCCTGCCGTATACATCGCAGCACGTGGTTGATAAGCTGATTGCATTAACCAAAACGAGAGAGTTTGAGCGGGCGATACAGTTATGTAATTACCAAGACCTCAACCGGCGGGAAGATGTTTGGCGTAACGTTTTTCTGAACACGTGTAAAAAGATTTTTCAGGACGTGGTATTGCACAACCTTGATATGGAAAAAACCTATCAGGCGGCTTGCCAATACCGCGACGAACGTCTGCAAAAGATGTACGGCACGGTTGATCGGAGCTACCTATGGATTGGGAGTATATTGGTGGTTGCTGTGACTATCACCGTAGTCGCTCATGACCAAGGGGTGGCGAACATCGGTGCAATGTTTGTGGCACCACTAGTGCTATTAGGGGGAATTCTGGGCATTGGTCAGTTTCATCGCCGATATGTTGTCCCACGCGCTATCGCCAAAGACGATCAGGCGCTACAGCATTTCAAAGACCAGCTGCCCGCGGCACGGCAGGCGGCCGGCAAGTAAGCTCCTGCTATTACACAACAATCAACCCATTCGCTTCGTGCGGGTGGGTTTTTCTATAGAGGGTAATTAGGGAATGAGGAATAAGAAGAGGCACAGAAAAGAGAAAGGAAGAAAGAGGAAAGGGGTGTGCGAAACCGGTATGGTACATATATCTATCCCTTTCTCCTTTCCCATTTCTTCCTTTCTGATTTAATGACCCGTTAGCTTATTACTCTTTATCTTGCTACCTTCCCTTGTCTTCTATCACCGTTCATGGTTAACTACCGACATATGCAATTCTCTATCTCTAGACATTCGAAACAGTCAGCCGCTCGCCGCGGTCTGTTGCAGTTACGGCATGGTGTGGTCCAGACGCCATTCTTTATGCCTATTGCCACGCGCGCGGCAGTCCGTAATATTTCTACGGCTGATGTCGAAAAGCTACAAGCTCAAATTATTTTATCTAACACCTATCACTTACTGGTTAACCCGGGGCCGCAGCACATTAAGCAGTTCGGTGGACTGCACCAGTTCATGCAATGGGATAAGCCAATTTTGACGGACAGCGGTGGCTTTCAGGTGTTTTCACTAGCTAAGCATCGTCAGATCACCCAACGGGGGGTCACTTTTCGGGTGCCAGAAAGTGGTGATAAACATGTCCTGACACCAGAGAAGGTGGTGCAGATCCAGGCACAGCTGGGGGTAGATATTTCTATGGTGCTGGATGAGTGCCCGCCCTATCCGGCTAGTAAGCAGGCGGTTAGTCGGGCGGTGACCATCACCACTGACTGGGCGGCCCGCAGTCAGACAGCATACAAAAAATTATCAGCCGCCCACCGACGAGGACGAGGATTATTTGGGATCGTCCAAGGTGGCGTCCATCAAGACCTACGTCAACGCAGTGCGGCGGAGCTGGTGGAGCTCGGCTTTGACGGCTATGCCATTGGCGGAGTAGCGGTGGGCGAGCCGCGCGAGCATTTGCCGGAGATTCTCAATTGGGTAGCACCGCAGTTGCCGGCTGACAAACCGCGCTACTTGATGGGGCTTGGTCGACCAGAAGAAATCGTCACCGCGGTCAAGATGGGCATCGATATGTTTGATTGTGTTATTCCTACCCGCGAAGGGCGACATGGTCGATTGTTTGTCTGGCAGCACCGCAACCTCAATCGAGTTGATTTTTATGATACGTTCAAAGTGGACCGCTTACCCCACAAACACAATAAAAAACCGATCAATCCGCAGTCGCGCTTCACGGAGCTGCGGCAGTATAGCTGGGGCTATTTACATTTCCTCTTTAAGACCAATGAGTTGCTCGGTCTGCGGCTAGCGGCTCTCCATAATCTAGAGTTTTATTTAGAGCTAATGGCCCAGTTGCGGAAAGATATTTGGGCTGGGAAGGTGTAGTTTTACTCAAAGGTTTCTTATGTTACTTTTGGGCAAAAGTTTTTCTTTCGCCACTTTTGGCGCCAAAAGTGGCGCAAAAGCGCCGGGGGAGCATGGTCGCCGATGCATCTATCACCAATAGATGCTTCTGACCCAGCCCACCGCCCGGCGCGCCCATTTTGGGGCACGGGGCGCCTGCTCGCTTCGATGAGCGAAGCGAGCCCGCCCAGCGGTGGGCTTACGGCGATATGCTCCCCCGGACCCCCAGACATTTTGAAAGAGCGCCACCTTTTGTAGCTTTAAGAAGATGTTGGTGAAATATCTCGGGATCCTGGGTAAAGCTACTTGTAGACATTATTGTAGATAAAAACCCTAAAAATCCCTAAAATTAATTGTAATATAGCAAAAGTCTTTACAAGTTTAACGTTTTGTGCTACATTTATCTATTAGTTCTTTACATTTCAAAGACTAATTTTGAGGTGAGCCCCTGATCGCTAAAGTTTACCCGCCGTAGCTCTCGCTGTTGCGTAGCTGCTATGGCGGAGCACAGTTAGCGAAGGCGGGCTCGCCTCAATTCTGAGGTAGACCTAAGCTAAAAAGGAGAAGAAAAATGCGAGTGCGAACAGGAAGCCATTTTTTGGTCGTTCTGATGATGAGTCTGCTGCTCATCATGGGAAGTACCGTTCATCACAACACGGCTCATGCGTCACCGGTGGCGTACAAACAGGCGCGCGCCATTCTTGGCAACGACTTCATTTCTCCGAAGGAAGCCGCCGAGACCTGGGGCTTCGCCTACACCGATGCGCAACTCCGTCAGTTCGCTGAAACCCTGCCCAGCGTCGAGGTTTTGCAGTGGCTTTGGGAGCACAGCTACACGCTCATCCCCGGTCCGACCGATCCCAAGTCGTTGCTGGATGTCCGATCCATGCAGCCGGATCACTTCTTCAGCAAGGAAGGCGGCTGGTACGCGAACGACAGCGAGAAGTTCTCGCGTAACGACAAGGTCGCGGTGAAGTGGCTCGCGCTCCGCAAGGATGCGGTGCCGAATTCATTCGGCAAAACCTGGGACCAGCAAACGGTAGTTCTCTCGTCCGAAGAGTACGTTCCGAACGCGGGCGAAGTGAGCTGGGGTGTCACCACCTATTACAAGGTACGTGGCGTTTACCTGCTCCCCGAATTCTACGTTCGCACGTCTTCCGTGCACTCCGACGGCCGCCACGTCCTTGTTGGCCCCTTCGACTCGGACGGCTTGAGCGTCAGCTGCTACCTCGACGGCACTCGCCGTGGCAACCTCGGCATCGCCTCGGCCCGGAAGTTGTAGGTCTTGGGGCCTCAGCTCCTTGTCCCTTTTGGATTTTTGGTCCTTCCGCTGCGCAGCAGCGGTCGCCACAAAATCGTGAGGTTACAGCTTCTAGCTGTAGCCTCTTTTCTTTTTTTTCAACCTCTCCCATGGTACAATACAAACACCATGAAAAGTCAAAATATTTCAGCGACAGTGCTGCAATTTTTAGCCAAGGAATTGCTGGGCGGGTTTTTGTATTGGCCGGTGTGGTGGTACAGCGTCGGTCTGCGTGACCATGTCCGCAATTGCTGGCACAGCCTGCATGATTTTGAAACGAATAGCGTTGGCTTGACAGTGTGGATCGTTAACTGGACTAGACCAATGTTTGCCCAGCGTGATGTGGCTGGTAAGATTATCAGTTTTTTCATGCGGACTGTTATTATCATCGGCAAGAGTATTCAATTATTGATATTTGGTCTGATTCAGTTGCTGTCTGTGCTGGCCTGGGTAGCTATTCCGCTGATTGCCCTGTGGCAGTTGGCTGTTCATCTGTTTGCCTAATTGTATGACTGAGCAGCCACAGCCACCATCATACTTCCAGCCAGTGACTGGTATCCAGCCCGGTGATCTGCCACATGACGCTACCGGTCATGGTATTGCCTATTGGCGTGCCGATGAAGATGGTGGCGGTACACTACTCTACTGGGGCCAAGTGATTAATTGGCAGTATATTGCCTTTCGGACAGTAGCTAAACTACTCTATCGTATCGGCGTCTGGGTGCTCGGCATCATTGTTGGCCTAGGCATCGGCTTAGGGCTGTGGGCGCTCAGTGGGGCGGTGTTGCGTGGCACCTTGTTTAGACTACAGATTGTGCCCTGGAAATTTCAGTGGAATGGCTGGGTGGGACTGACCGGTGACTGGCGCATGATTATTTTTTGGCTAGCCGTTATCTTAGCGACACTGTTAGTCTATATCATCATTCGTCACCGTCAGCAGCAGCAAGCAGTGCTGACGCGCGGCTTTCGCGCAGATACAGCGCCACGGCGGTGGAGTGGCAGATGATTGCCCGGGCCGGTGGCACCAGGCGAGACATCAGCACCGCCTTTGATACAGAAGCTTTTCAAACAGTTGAGCAAGCCTGGCGGATTGCCAAAAATTGGCGTCATGCCACTGTTGAACCCATCCATCTCTTAGCGGCCTTAGTAGCCACCCCGACTGCCGCCACAGTCTTTACCCGTCTGGGTGGGGCTTGGGAGCAACTGACGCAAGCGATTAAACGACAACTGACTAAGGTGCCACCGGAGGGCAACGAACCGAGGCTGTCGACTGCTGTCAGTCAGGTGTTGTTTGGCGCCTATGAACAGGCCTATGCCGCGCAACAAGCAACGGTGTTAGTGCCAGAACTGCTAGCAGCTCTGGTTGAGCAGGAAAACCGCGTCAGTGATTTACTGACCGATTTAGAAATGCCGCCGCAGGTGGTACAGAACGTGGTGGTGTGGTTACAGGTTAACGAACGGTTGCGTCAAGCCTGGCAGAGTCGACGGCTACTGGGGCGCTTGCGACCCAACAGTGATGTTAATAAAGCCTATACCGCCATTGAGACCCGTGTGCTGGATCGTTTCTCAGTTGATATGACCCGCCAGGCGGTCTACGGCTATTTTTTGCCGCACGTGGGGCGCCACAAGGAGTTACAAGAGCTGTTTCGGGTGATTGAAGGCAGTAACACCGGCGTGATTATTGTTGGTCAGCCAGGCGTGGGTAAGACGGCCCTGCTGGAAGAATTAGCTCAGCGGATGATGGCAGACGATGTACCACGGCCGTTGCAAGATAAGCGATTGGTAGCAGTCAGCATCCCCAAACTGATTGCTGGTGCTTCTGCGGCCGAAGCTAATGCTCGGCTGTTGGCTATTTTTGATGAGGTGGCTATTTCGGGCAATATTGTCTTAGTTTTTGAAAATCTGCACGCCCTGGTCGGTATTTCTAGCGGGGGAGAGGACAGTCTTGATTTGTCTGAAGCGGTCAGTACCTACATCACTCGTCAGCAGGCGCTGGTGATTGGCACTACCACGCCGGAGTATTACCGGACGCTGGAGTCAGATAGTAATATCACTACCGTCTTACGGCGACTTGATTTACCAGAGCCGGAAATGAACGCCGCTATTCAGATGGCGGAGACGCATGTCGGGGTGATCGAAAACAAAAACCAGGTCTACTTCTCCTACGCGGCAGTGGCAGCGGCGGTAGAGTTTTCGCTGGAGTATTTGCACGATGGGTATCTGCCGGCCCAGGCTATTAGTATTTTAGAAGAAACTGGCGCTCACGTACGTAATCTGCGCGGTAGCCAACAGGTGGTGGGCCGTGAGGATGTGGCAGCGGTGGTGTCTGATAAAACCAATATTCCGCTGACCAACATTACCGAAGAAGAAACAGAGAAGTTGGTTAATCTGGAGGCGGAGATGCACGCGCGGGTGATTGGTCAGGATGAGGCGGTGGCTGATGTGGCGTCAGCCCTGCGGCGGGGCCGAGCCGGTATGCGCAACCAGAACCGGCCGATTGCCAGTTTCCTCTTCCTAGGTCCAACCGGGGTGGGAAAAACCGAGTTAGCCAAAACGATTGCCGCGGTCTACTTTGGTAACGCTGATATGATGATTCGCACCGACATGTCAGAATTCCAAACCCAAGACAGTATCGCTCGACTGATTGGCGCACCAGGGGACAAGCGCGGCGGCGTGCTGACCGAAGCTGTCCGCCGACGGCCATTTTCACTGCTGCTGTTTGATGAAATTGAAAAGGCGCATCCAGAAATCCTTAACCTCTTCTTGCAGGTGATGGATGATGGTCGTTTAACAGACAGTGGTGGCCGGACGGTTGATTTTTCGAACAGTATTATTGTGATGACCTCTAACGCCGCCACTCGGGTGATTCAACAACAGGTGCGGGCCGGCGCTGACGTAGAGGCTATTCGTCGCCAGCTGCTTAATGATGAGTTACCGCAGCGCTTCCGACCAGAATTCCTCAACCGGTTTGATGCCATCAATATCTTCAAGCCGTTGACGCCGGACGAAGTGGCGCAGATTGCCGGGCTGATGATCCGTCAGGTTGCCACACAGTTAGAGGAAACTGACGGGGTGGTCTTGCAAGTGACAGCTGAGGCCCAACAGGAGATGGCTCAGTTGGGCTATGATCCAGAATACGGCGCTCGACCGTTACGGCGAGTTATCCAGGAGCGATTGCAAGACGCCTTGGCTAATCTGAAAATTACTAAACAGTATCGCCGTGGTGATACGATTGTGGTGGAGGCTGGTGGCCAGACTACGGTTATCGCGAAAGAGCGCTAGCTATGGTACCGCTGTGGGGATATGTGCTAGCTACTGCCTCAGCCTTTGTGGTCAGCCTGACCGCTACCTGGCTAGTGCGGCAGGTGGCCTTACGTTGGCAGGTGGTTGATACACCGAACAAGCCGCGTAAAATTCATCGCCAACCTATTCCATTGCTCGGTGGAGTAGCGGTGTGGATTGGCTTGGCGGTGACTATTGGCTGGTGCATGGCGGCTACGCCATGGCTGGTGGGGCATAACCTGTCGCTGAAAAGCATGGTGGCTTTTGTTATCGGTGGGTTAGTGTTAGTGATTATTGGCGCGCTGGATGATAGGTTTGATCTGCCGCCAGCGGTGCAGCTGCTCGGGCCCATTGTGGCGGTGCTCATCATGCTGGTAGGCGGCGTAGGTATTGATAAGCTGACTAATCCATTGGGTGGCTTTGTTTTTTTGAATCAATTTGAATTGACTCTGTTTTGGCTGGGTGACATACCAGCTACGGTCACGCTGTGGGCTGATGCCTTTACCGTGGTATGGCTGTTCGGCATGATGTACACGGTTAAGCTGCTCGATGGTATTGATGGCTTAGTGGGCGGTATTGGTGTTATTGGGTCACTGATTGTGTTTTTACTGTCAATGATTACCCAGTGGTACCAGCCAGACACCGCTCTGTTGGCACTGATCATTGCCGGGGCGGCTGGCGGCTTTTTGGTGTGGAACTTTCACCCGGCTAAGATTTTTGGTGGAGAAGGGGGAGCGCTGTTGATCGGTTTTTGCCTGGGGGTGATTTCTATTATTGCTGGCGGTAAAATCGCCACTGCCTTACTGATTATGGCGCTGCCTATTCTGGATGTTGTCTGGGTGATTGGCCGGCGGTGGTTGGTGGAAAAGAAAAACCCCTTCACCCACGCGGATCGCAAACACTTACACTTTCGCCTGCTCGACGCTGGGTTGTCACAACGCCAGGTAGTACTGTTCTTCTATGCCAGCGCGGCGGCTTTTGGTATACTGGGCTTATTCTTACAGTCGCAACAGAAGCTGGTAGCGCTGATCTTCACTGTCCTGATGATGATCGTCGTGGCCATCTGGCTGATTCGACACACTAACAGACAACAGTCATGAGTCATTCTATTATTACCTTAGACAACGGGTTACGAGTGGTGTTATTGCCGCGCAGCGAAGGAGGGGCCGTCAGTGTCACTGCCATGGTAGGCGTGGGTTCACGGCACGAAACAGCAGCTATCAGTGGTATTGCCCACTTTATTGAGCACATGGGATTTAAAGGCAGTCTTGATTGGCCAGGCCCGGGCGATGTAGCCTATGCGCTGGATGCTGTTGGCGCGGATTACAACGCTGCCACTAGCCGTGATTGGACCGCCTATTACACCAAGGTCAGTCAGCAGCACCTACCATTGGCTTTGTCGATTGTCAGCAATCTGGTCTTTTTCCCACTAGATGAAACAGAGCGGGTAATGTCTGAGCGGGGAGTGATCACTCAAGAACTGCATATGTACCAAGACAATCCGTTGATGTATGTCGAACAAGTAGTTGATAGCGTCGCCTTTGGTAATCATCCCTTAGGGTGGGATATCGGCGGGACGCCACAGACCGTTCAGGCTATGACGCGGGCTAAGCTGCAGCGCTTTCGTCAGCAGCACTATCAACCGCGTAATGTCGTTATCGCCATTGCCGGACCATTACCAAAAAATATCCGCTCGTTGGTGAAGCAGGCCTTGAGTGGAGCCACGGCAGACAGACAAAAAATCAGTCCGCCAAAACGATTTAGTAGTAGCCAGCGCCAGCCCCGTCAACAGATTATCCGTAAAGCTACTGATCAAGTCCAACTGGGCTTAGCGTGGCCTAGTGTGGGACGCGGGCATCGTGATGTCGCGGTGACGCAGCTGATTGCTACCATGTTGGGTGGCAACATGAGCTCGCGACTGTTTCTGAACGTCCGAGATGCCCAAGGGTTGGCCTACTACATCACGGCGCGCAATAATTTTTATGCTGAAACAGGTACGTTCTATATTCAGGCTGGTGTAGGCGTAGACCAGTGGCAGCAGGCGGTGCGGGCTATTCACCATGAAATTGAGCAGTTTGTTGAGCAGGGCTGTGGCCCAGATGAGCTGACTCGAGCCAAAGAGTTTTTGACGGGTAAAATTACCCTTGATATGGAGGACACAGTCAATCAGGCTAATTGGTACGCTCGCCAGCTGGTCCTAAAGGGGCAGATAGAGACGCCACAGCAGCGGATTGCTGCGCTACGAGCCGTTACCCCTGCCCAGGTGCGGCGAGTGGCCAAGCGCTTGTTTACCGCCGCTCAGCAGAATGCTGCCGTGATTGGGCCAATCAAATCATCAGTCACGATTCCCGTGCTGTTTTCCGCTTAGCGGTAAAATTTGCTATACTACTATCATATGAAACTTCGTCATGATCAACGTGGTGTCACATTAGTAGAATTAGCAGTAGTCATTAGTGTGGTGTCACTACTGTCCACGCTGGCGATTGGCTTTGTTACTCAGGCTCGGGTCAGTGCGCGAGACACTATCCGCATCCAAGATCTGCAAGCGGTCCAGCGCGCGTTGTCATTTTATTATGATGACCACAATCAGTACCCACAAACCTTGGCTAATCCGGGCAATCCGGACAGTGGCCATGTGTGGTATGGTACCTGCGCAGCTGCTAGTTGCCATGGTTCATGGGGGGTCAGTACGGAGGAATGGGTGCCAGAAATCGACGGTGAATTTATTTCGCACTTACCGCTTGATCCAGCAGAAAACGACTGTAACCGTTGTTACCTCTACCGATCAGATGGTCAAGATTACAAAATATTAGCCCACCGGCCGGAGAATATTAACAACCGCGCCTTAGAGGGATTTGTTGATCCGCGTCGCGATGGTGGCAGCGATAGCTGCTTAGTGGATGGGACTGTACTGGATGACGCTTGGTCTTGGGCGGTCTTTTCTTCTGGTGGACGGTGTTGGTAATTGATAGGGTATGAGTAAGCAATGGGTGGTTGTCGGTAACTGGAAAATGTACCTGACGCTTGAGCAGAGCGTCTTTTTGGCTAAGCAGTATAAGCGACTGGCTAAGCAGTCTGATGTAGCGCTGATAGCGGCACCAAGCGACTTAGCTCTGCCGGCGGTGCAAAAAGTGCTGCATCGTTCAGCGGTGAGCTTAGCGGCGCAGACTATCAGCTGGGAGGAACACGGCGCCCTGACCGGCGAGAACGCCCCAGACATGGTGGTAGATACCGGCTGTCAGTATGCCATTATCGGTCACTCAGAGCGCAAGCAGTACTTTGGTGAGACAGTTGAGACCATGGCTCGGCGGGCCTATGCGGCCGTGGAGCATGGCATCACCCCTATTATCTGTTTGGGGGAAAACTACCAGCAACGCCAAACCGGACAAGCTGACACTGTACTTAGTCAGCAGGTGGAGCAGATAATGGACGTATTGATCACTAGTCGCCAGCGTCATGACCTGATTTTTTGCTACGAACCATTCTGGACAATCAGTACCAGCGGTGGTAGAATTGCCACCAGCACTGAAGTAGCGCACAGTTTAGCGGTCATTAAGCAGCAGCTGCTGGAGTACCACAATGCGCGTCGACCATGGCCGTCAATACGACTGCTCTACGGCGGTAGCGTCACGGCGGAGACTGTGCGGCAGTTTATGGATATCGCTGACCTGGAGGGGTTTTTGGTGGGTAGTGCGGCTACGCGCACTGATGACCTGACTGCGCTGCTGACCACCCTTAGCGCTTAGGATTATTTTATGATGATTATTAATTTACTAGCGTTGGGATTTATCGTCATTTGCTTGACGGTTATTTTGGTGGTGGTATTTAAAAAGTTTCCCCAGCTGTCAAATATTGATGTCGAGACTATCACCGCAGAACGAGAGGGTAATGTCAAAGACCGCTTGTTGGAAGAAAAACTACAGCGCGGCCTCAAGGCACGATTAGCTCAGTTACAAAAAGTAGCCCGACCAATTCGGGGTGGTATTGTTAGTGGGTTATCAAAAGCCTACAGTGGCGCCTTGGAGCTAGAGCGCAAGTACAAGCAGCGGTTAGAGCCCAAGACTTCATCAGAGCGGCAGAAGGTTGATCAAGAAACAGATTCATTAGTTGAGCAGGGCTACGCACTGTTAACCAAAGGACAGCAAGCAGAAGCCGAGCGCAAATTTATTGACGCTATTGCCCTAGACCCCAAAGATGTCGAGGCTTATGAGGGGCTGGGGGAGCTGTACTGGGAGCAGGGTAACCTTGAGCAGGCGCGGCAGACCTATGAGTACATTATTAAGCTTAATGCTGATGATTTTGCTGCTTATTCACATCTGGGCAACATCGCCCTAAACCAGGGTAAGCTAGAGGAAGCGCGCGATTTTCATTTGAAATCAATTGATCTAGACGCGCAAGCAGCAGTACACTATGTTGACCTGGCAGAAGTCTATCAGCGGATGGGGCAGCACCAGCAGACCTATGAAGCACTGGAAAAAGCCCATGGTCTGGAGCCAAAAAATCCCCGCTACCTTGACGCCCTGCTAGAGGTCTGTATACTGTTGGAGAGAAAAGATGAGGCGGCTGATTTGCTGACTCAATTAAAAGCGGTCAATCCAGACAATCAAAAACTTGCCGCGCTACAAGAAAAAGTAGCGGAACTACAAGATAACAATTAACCGTTAACAGTTAATTGTTAAAAGTTAATGGTTATTACGCCGACGTAGCTTCCGCCTTCGCCTAGCGGCTTCGGCGAGACAGGCGGTTGGTTGGTAAAGTCACTGCTGTTAATTGTTAATTGTTAAAAGTCAACGGTTATTACGCCGACGTAGCTCAGTTGGTAGAGCGCATCCATGGTAAGGATGAGGTCCGCGGTTCAAGCCCGCGCGTCGGCTCCACTTGATTTTTCCTTCAGATGTGGTATACAACACTTATTCTATTGGTAAGTGTTTTTTTAGTTCTTTTCATCTAGGAGCAGATAATGATACCTCCAGACAAGTTGGCTCAAGCAATTGAGCTCACATTGCTGAAGCCAGAGGCGACAGAGGCAGATATCCTCCGTCTCTGCCAACAAGCGATGCAGCACGAGTTTCACGCGGTCTGTGTTAACCCCTGTTGGGTGCCACAGTGCGTCAAAGCCTTAGCTGAGGTTGATACCCAGGTGTGTACGGTGGTAGGCTTTCCACTTGGCGCTAATCATACAACCATCAAAGCTCAAGAAGCGGCCTTAGCAGTGACACAAGGCGCGACAGAAGTCGACATGGTCATGAATATTGGCCGGTTCTTGCAGGGTGATATTCAAGCAGTCATACATGATATGCGGACAGTGGCCCAAGCTATTCCCGACCATACTTTGAAGGTAATTATAGAAACCAGCCGGTTGACTGAGAAGGAGATTATTTCTGCCTGTAAGTTGGCTCGTGACGCTAGTGCGGATTTCACCAAGACCTCAACCGGATTTAGTTCCCGGGGGGCTAGTGTTAGAGATGTGGAGTTAATGCGTAGTGTGGAACATGCGTTACCAGTTAAAGCAGCGGGTGGCATCAAGACATTAGCAGAGGCAGAGGCGCTGATAGCCGCTGGGGCTAAGCGGTTAGGGTGTTCGCGAGGAGTAGAGATTATGCGAGCAGCTCAGGCGCAATACACTCAGTAGGACACGTATGCCCCATTTCGTTACGACGGAGTGGGGTTTCTTGATAAACGAGCGGTGGTATGCTACACTGCCTCGTGTTAAAAATAGGGGTCGGTACTTCAAGCGGTCAACGAGGGCAGACTGTAAATCTGCTGGCTTTATGCCTTCGGGGGTTCGAATCCCTCCCGGCCCATACTAAAAACCACAAGCCAAAAGGCTGTGGTTTTTAGTATGAAGAATAAGGATTCAATATGTAAGGAAAAGGAAAACGGGCCAGGGGCCCGTTTTGTGGTAGTGACTAGGTGATGCACTGTTGCAGTGCATTGTACGTTTGTTCGGGGGAGCGGGTAAAGATTGTGACGATTTGTCGAAGCCATCCTTTGACGGACGAGTAGGCAAAGACGTACAACCTAACGTAGCCGGGTCTGAGTTGCACTTGGCAGCGCGTCCGCGGCTCGCCTCTAGCAGGCATAATTTTACTTAGCTTGATTTCTGTCACCGTTGGTTGACTTTGCGCCGTAGCTAGGACGTCAGCAGCTGCACCACTATCCAGTAGTACGCGGTGATTGCCAACAACATAGGGTCCCACCACTTTACGACGCGCCGGTTTCCGGGGGTTAGATGACATCAACGCACCTCCAGAACGAGAGAGGGTGAATAAAAAGATCGATTAATTTCAGTGTATGACTGCGCTGCCAATCTGTCAACACAATAATGTGGAGAAATAAGCAATTTTTTGGTATACTATCAGCGTATGATTGATAGTATCTTTTTTAACATCGGAATCATCCTGGGAGTGACTGTGGCGGTGGCCTTTGTGATGCGCTTATTGCGACAACCACTGATCATTGCTTACCTGGTGGCTGGTATTATTTGTGGCCCGCTGTTGTTAGATGTGGTTGGGAGTAACCATGAATTTTTTGAAACCTTTGCTCACTTCGGGGTGGTGCTGCTGCTGTTTGCAGTTGGCCTGGGATTAAACTTTTCTTACTTACGTAAGATCGGCAAAGTGGCAATGGTCACTGGTATTGGCCAAGTTGTCTTTACTGCCACTGTTGGTACGTTGATTCTACTAGCCTTGAATTTCCAGCCGTTCTCGGCCATGTATCTGGCTATTGCCATTACCTTTTCGTCAACTATTATCATCGTCAAGCTGCTGGCTGACAAGCGTCAGCTACAGTCAATATATGGTCGCTATACTATCGGCCTGATGCTGGTCCAGGATGTGATCGCAGTCTTGATCATGGTGCTACTGCCGCTGCTGGGTGTGCAAGAAGCGATCACCACAGCAGTTGGCATACTACTACTGAAGGGGATTGTGATTATCGCGGCAGTCATGCTGATTGCTCGATTTGTCCTACCGGTCTTGCTGGATCGGGCTGCTCAATCGGGGGAATTTTTATTTTTGTTTACCATCGCTTGGTGTTTTATCGTGGCTGGCGCGGTGCACTGGGCTGGGCTATCACTGGAGATTGGCGCCATCATCGCTGGTATCTCGCTGGGCTCATCACCATACCAAACAGAGATCGTCAGTCGAGTTAAGCCGTTGCGTGACTTCTTTATCGTCCTGTTCTTTATCTTACTGGGCAGTGAAATTACTGTCGGGGGAATTGAACAAGCCTTGATTCCTGGCTTGATCCTAGCGGCCTTTGTCTTGGTCGGTAATCCGATCATCCTGTTTGTCTTGTATCGCATGATGCGCTTCACTCGCCGTAACAGCTTCCTGGCCGGCTTGACTGCTGCTCAGGTCAGTGAGTTTGGTTTTGTCTTGCTGTTCTTAGGTCAACAAATGGGACATGTCAGCCAAGATGAGCTGAGCGTCTTTACGGTGGTGGCGCTGGTGACCATATTTGTTTCTTCATACCTGATTACCTACAACACAAACATCTACACCTGGCTGCGGCCACTGATTCACCGCCTGTTTGGTAAAGACAAGATGCTGGCGGTTAAAGAAACGCCAGAGCAGTATGATGCCTGGGTGTTTGGCTATCACCGTATTGGTTGGAAGATTTGTGAGGGTCTGGCTGAGAATGGCGTGCCATTTGCGGTGGTGGATTATCATCCTGCCGCTATTCGTAAGCTACAGGACCGCGGCTTGCCGGCATTTTTTGGTGATGCCTCAGACATCGAGTTTCTTGATGAGCTGCCGCTAAACAAGGCTAAGTTGGTCATCAGCACCATTCCAGAAGTCGATGACCAGTTAAATTTGATTAAGCAGGTGCGATCAGTCAATCCAAAAGCCATCATTATCTGCCTGCTTGATTATAAGTATCAGATGGAGGATTTGTACGCGGCGGGGGCCAACTATGTCATGTTGCCGCACTTACTCGGCGGCCAGTGGATGATTGATGTGCTGCAGTCGCAGCCCTGGACTAAGCGAACCTTTAATAAACTGCAGTCGCAGCAGAAAGATGAGTTGCAGCTGCGCTTTACAGTGGGGGCGGAGTAGGTCTTGACAGATTCTCCAGCCGTGCTACTATGGCGACATAATTCGCCACAGACCGTGGGCTATCAATAAGCCCCACGCAGGGGAGCAACCGAAAATACCAGTATTTTCGGTCACGGTTTGCGGCATTGAAAGGTCGCAATTTTTTATTTCGTATGCCAAAAACACGACAACAAAAAGAGCAGACAGTCACAGAGTTGACTGATAAATTGTCTGCTACCAAATCAGTTGTTTTTGCAACATTCACCGGTTTGAAGGTGTCTGACGTCAACGCGCTGCGTGCAGAGTGTCGACAGGCAGACGTTGAGTACCTGGTCACCAAGAAGACGCTGTTGCAGCGCGCCTTGGATGACGCGGGTATCACCGGTGTTGATCCACAGGCCATGGATGGCGGTGTGGTGACGATTCTGGGTATGAGTGACGAAGTTGCTCCAGCCAAAATCGTTCACGAGTTTGCCAAGGCCCATGAGGGCATGGTCATCTCCGGTGGTTTGTTGGAGCAATCATTCATTGCCACTGACAAAGTGATCGACTTAGCCCAGCTACCAAGCAAGGACGAGTTGATCGCCAAGGTGGTCGGCAGCCTGGCTGCGCCACTATCTGGTTTCGTCAATGTGTTGCAGGGCAACATGCGCGGATTGGTCTTTGCCCTCAAGGCAATTGCTGATCAAAAATCATCATAATTCATTTATTGTACGATTATGTCAGAAGAACAGAAGCCGGCAGATGAGCAGAAGGAAGAAGCTGCTCCTGCCACTGAAGAGACTCCAGCTGCTGATGCTGCTGGTGACGACAAAAAGGAAGTCGAAGTACCAGAGAAGTTCAAATCTCTGGTCGAGACCATCGAGCAGCTGTCAGTCCTAGACTTGGCTGAACTGGTCAAGGTCTTAGAAGACAAGTTCGGCGTATCTGCCGCTGCTCCAGTAGCAGTCGCTGCTGGTCCAGCCGCTGGCGGTGACGCTGGTGCTGCTGAAGAACAGAGCAGCTTTGACGTTGAGTTGACCGCCGCTGGCGACAACAAGATTGGCGTCATTAAGGTAGTGCGTGAAGTTACCGGTCTGGGCTTGAAAGATGCCAAGGACATGGTAGATGCTGCACCAAAGGTGATTAAGGAAGGTGCCAGCAAGGAAGAAGCTGAGGAAATTCAGAAGAAGGTAACTGAAGCCGGTGGGCAGGTTACGTTGAAGTAATCAACTGGAAAATACTAAAAACCGCTGGTGAATAACCGGCGGTTTTTTGTTTTAAGTAGATACGGGATACGAGATATGTGATATGGGATAGTTTTACTATCCAAAAGGTGATAGTAGAGTCTCAATATCACATATCCTATATCCCATATCACATATCACATATCTTCTACCTAATTGCCAATTCCCACCTTCGAAATCTTTCCACCATCATGTAACAGATAGACAGCCTGGCTGGCTTCATCTACTACCATGTCGATCAGCGTGCCGGCTGATTCTGGTAGTTGGTACTGCTGCTGCAGTTTGCCGCTGACTTTATCGAGCACTACTACCCGGCGGCTCTGGGGTTCTAAAATATAGAGCGAATCACTGCTGGTGTCAGTCCATAGTTGGGTGGCGCCAGCTAGAGATGGGCTGACGGGCGTGGTGGTGTAGTTCTGTTTTTGACCAGAGTTATACTGCTCTATCCGGCCGTCAGCAAATAGGATGTAGAGATCGCCATCGATAGCTATATCAACTGCGCCGCTGATATCTGCACCGGCTTGGCGGATCCACGGCTGGGGCACACCATAGCCACTGCCAGCTGTGACTGAACGGTAAATTTGCTGCTGCTGCGGCGCTAAAGTGTAGAGACGACCACCGAAAGTACTGATAGCCCGGACTTGCTGGGCCTGAGCTGATAAGTCTACGGTGACTGGGCTGGCGCTATCGGCGGCTGGATTGTAGCGCACCAGGCTGTTACCGGTGTTGTAGTAGAGGATCGTGTTGCCCTCGTCAGCTGATAGGGCGATAGCTGGTCCGTCTGAGCGGCCCTGTTGGGCTAACAGCTCACCAGTGCGCAGCACCATGGCGTAGACGGTATTGCTGGCGCTATCGACCGCGTAGAGCGTGTCACCAACAGCATTGAGACTAACAGCGCTGACTGTGGCACCTTCACCAGCCACAGTGGCGATATCACCCAGCAGTTGCGGCTCGACCGGTGTAATCTTGGCCAAGCGTTGACGCAGTGTAGTGATACTATCTGTCACCTCAGCGTAGCGTTCTTCGGCAACTCGACTGCGGCGGGGGATAGCCACCTCAGCCAGCTGGCTGTCGATAGCGCTGAGTAAATTTAGTGCTCGCTCTTCATCATCATAAATCAAGGCGCCTTCCACCTCATCACGCAGGGCGATGACGCTGCTGATCTGCTGGTTAAACTGCTCCAGGGCTTCGGCCGATGCTTGGCGTTGGCCGGTTTGAGCCAGTGAGAAGGTCAATAAACTGATAACCACCAAGCCCAGCACCACGCCGATACGTTGCTTGGGTGCTAAGCGCAAGAATCGTTTGATGATGGCGCTGATGACCCGCGCAATAGCATTGACACCCGTCTGCCAGCCACGGTTTAGTTGCCGCTGGCGGTGACGGTTGAGCTGCTTGGCGTTACTGGCCTGTTCAGACAGTGTTTGGACGCTCCGCTCAGTCACTCGGCTAACCAGCTGCTTGGATTGGTCTAAACTCTTTTTGGCAGCCATCTGAGCTCGCTCCAGCAGGCTCGGTGTTGGTAGGCCGTCGGCTTCTTGGCGCGGAGGTATGACTGGCTGCTCAGCTACTGGCGCTGATGGCGTGGTATCGTCATCAGCATTGGCCTTGGCCTGCCGTTGCTTGGCCCGGGTTTGCTGGTATTCAGCAAACCGTTGGCGGTATTCGGTGACGGATTCACCAGCTCGCTGGACCATGATCTGCCAGTATTTGGTGATATTAAACTTAATCGGCGGCGACAGATACTGTTCAGTCGAGCGCTCCGTGCTGATCAACGAATCCAGTGACTGCTGCGGCAGCTCAATCTGCTGCTTGCGACTGGCTGCCTTGGACGGCATTTCCTGCGGCGTCATTTTTATCAAAATAGCCGAGAATGTGGTGTTAATACTGGCTTCTAGCAGTAGGTCTTTGAGGTGACGGGTGGCAGCGGCTGGCTCCATAGTGGTCAGCGTCTGCTTAATCTTGTCTTGTGAGAGGTAGTCGAGCAGGCTATCAGTACAAAAGAGCAGGGAGTCATTACCGTCAATCTGACCGGTGACGATATTGGACAACACTTTGAACGGGTTAATCTTTTCTTCCCGGCTGTGAGTGGTGTCTAAGATGTCGATCATCCGGTACTCGGTGCTCTTAAGCTGGTGAACCAAAAAAGCGCTGACCTGACCGATGGCGGCGAAGTGGACGGTATTGCCCTTCAGTACACCAATGGTCATGTGTAAGCGCTCAATCAAGCTAGCTAGCTTACCGCCTTTGATTAATTCGATTAATCGGTCATTAAAACTCTGGATGGCGCGTTCAAAGGTGTCTTCCACCGAGATAGCGCGATTGGGCTTGGAGAAATCAATCAGCGTGTCTTCGTGACCGTAGTAGTCACGTTCTAGTCCGTCAGCCAGTATTTGGATAGTTTCCCACAGCGCCCGGTCGTTTGATTCAATTTCGATAATACCAAACAGCCGACCTAAGGCCTGCTCTTTGTCCAGCGACGGGCTGGAGATGAATATTTTACAGACGGAGTTGCTCTTATCTGGTGAGTAGATGAATAGTTGGGAAAATTGGGGGATCATACTTGTATATAGGTGGTACGATATATTATACTATAGACACGACTATCATAAAAGACCATTTCCATGCTTGAACACTTATTTGGTTCAAAGGCTCGATTGCAGTTGCTGCGAGTTTTTTTGCACCACCCCAACCGTGCTTACTACGTTCGTGAGCTGACTCGGCTAACTGATTTACAGATTAACGCTGTGCGACGCGAGCTGAATAACCTGGAGAGTATTCAGCTGGTGGTACAAGGTGAGGCGACTGAATCAACCGGCGATACCGCAGAGCCATCAGCGAGTCCGAAAAAGAAACAGACCAAAGCTGATAAAAAATATTACCAGATCAACACCGAGCACACCCTGTTTGAAGAGTTGCGCCAGCTGATTATGAAAGCTGAAGTGTTGGTAGAAAGTGATTTGGGTCAGCAGATCGCCAAGCTGGGTCGAGTTAAGTATATTGCCTTGACCGGGGTGTTTGTCGGTAACACCCATGCCAACACCGACATCTTGATCGTCGGGACGATGGGCAAGGAGAAGTTGAAGACGTTGATTCGTAAATATGAAAAACAACTGGGCCGTGAAGTTAACTTTACTATCTTGACGCCGCAAGAATTCCGCTACCGACGCGATATCACTGATCGCTTCTTGATTGGTATTTTAGAAGGTAAAAAAATTGTCGCACTCGATGAATTGGACAGCTAAGCACAACCAATGGATCAGCTTGGTCGCCCTGAGCGGCCTGTTTTTAGCCGCGCCAGCGACCGCAGCTGAGCAGCAGTACTTTGTCACCATCGTTGATGGACAGACGCTGCAGGTTGAGCAGCAGTTTGCCATCTGTCAGAGCGACTGTGTCGGTGGGATGAGCATTGAACAGGTTGATTTGGGTGGCGATGGGCGAGACGAGCTGCTGATTGGTGCTGGGGCTGGTGATCAGCCGACAGTCAGTCTATGGAGTAGTGACGGTGACTTGATTAACCAGTGGCAACCCTACACAGCGGCTTTTCGCGGTGGT
>CAZJZH010000011.1:19255-22139 GCA_964550465.1 uncultured Gammaproteobacteria bacterium | reverse complement strand
CGCCGACCGGGGTGAATGATTTTTACATTAAGCGGGTAGTTGGTTTACCAGGTGAGACAGTGACGGTTGAAAATGGTGACGTCATCATCACTAGTGATGCCTACCCACAAGGCATCATCCTTGATGAAAGCATGTACTTAGCCAGCACTGTCTACACGGGCGGGTCTGCTGAGGTGACATTGGGTGAAGATGAGTATTTTGTCATGGGAGATAATCGATCATCTAGTCTGGACTCTCGCCGCTTTGGTGCAGTTAGCGGAGACAGTATTATTGGGCGAGCCTGGTTGCGGGGCTGGCCAGTTAGTAAAATTACGATTTTTGAATCACCTGAATATAATCTCTAATACCTATGGCGACCAAAAAGACCACGGCTAAAAAGTCGACCACCAGCAAAAAGAAACCAGCTGCCAAGACTAGCGGCAGCAAGAGTGGCGGCTCACGTAAAATTCAGCTGCTCAAGGGCATGAAGGATATCCTGCCAGAAGAGCAGCACATTTGGACTAAGATCCGCGACAAAGCAGAGAAACTGGCTACCTATTACGGCTACCAGCGTATTGATACGCCGGTACTGGAAATGGCCAAGATGTATAAGCGAGCAGTTGGTGAGGGTACAGATATTGTCGAAAAAGAAATGTACACCTTCGAAGACCTAGGCGGTGAGCTGATCACTGTCCGCCCAGAGGGCACGGCCGGGGTAGTGCGAGCTTACAATGAACACGGTATGTTGAACCGACCGCAGCCGGTTAAGTTCTTCTACATTGAGCCGATGTTCCGCCACGAAAACCCTCAATCTGGTCGCTACCGTCAGCACCATCAGTTTGGATTGGAGGTAATTGGTGAGGGCTCTCCGGCAGTTGATGCGGAAATTATTTTCCTGACCCACTTGTTCTACAAAGAATTTGGTATTGATTCTGTTATTCACATTAACAGCATTGGTAGCCTAGAGGCGCGTAAAGAGTACATCAAGCAGCTAGTAGCTTACTTCAAGCGGCACAAGAAAGATTTGAGTAAAGACGACCAGCGTCGATTGGATAAAAACCCGCTGCGGTTACTGGATAGTAAAGAAGAGGGGATGGCGCAGCTAATTGAAGAAGCGCCGCAAATTGTTGACTGGCTTGATGATGATAGTCGCCAACACTTTATGAAGGTGTTGGAATACCTTGATGCGGTTGGCGTGCCATACGTCCTTGAGCCAACACTGGTGCGTGGTCTTGATTACTATAGTAAAACAGTCTTTGAAGTTATCCCCGCGCCAACCGGTGATGAAGAAGATGATGGTCGACGCCAGAAGTCACTCTGTGGCGGCGGTCGCTATGACGGTTTGGTCACCCTGCTGGGTGGTCGGGAAGAAACACCAGCCTGTGGAGTGGGTATTGGTATTGAGCGGCTGATCATGGAAATGAAAAAGCAGGGTAAAGAGCCATCACCACCAAACGGACCAAAAGTCTTCTTGGCCCAAGTTGGTGAACAGGCTAAGCAAAAGACCTTTGGTTTACTGGAGCAGTTCCGTAAAGAGCGCTTAGCGGTCGGACAGTTGTTTGCCAAAGACAGCCTGCGCTCACAGTTAGAAGCAGCAGATAGGATGGGCGTGGAGTTTGTCTTGATCTTAGGGCAAAAGGAGATTTTGGAGGGCACTATCTTGCTGCGTGACATGGAAGGTGGGGTGCAGGAAACGATTGACTTTAGCAAGGCAGTGACAGAAGTCAAAAAGCGCTTGAAAGACAAGAAGTAGTATGGCCGAAGAGACTATCTTTAGTAAGATCATTCGTCACGAGGTACCAGCAGACATCGTCTATGAAGATGATGAGATGATGGCCTTTAAAGATATCAAGCCGTCCGCGCCCGTCCACGTACTACTGATCCCGAAAAAAGTCATTCCATCGTTGGCTGAAGTGACTGCAGATGATCAAGCGCTGCTGGGGCGCCTGCTCTATCGAGCCAAAGTACTAGCCGAAGAGCTGGGTATTGCTGCTGATGGCTACAAAGTGGCGCTGAATATTGGTCAAAATGGTGGGCAAGAAGTGGCTCATTTGCACTTCCATATTCTCGGTGGAAAAGACCTTAAGCAAACCCACGTTTAGCCTTTTGACTTTTTGATTTTTTCCTGTTACTATCAGGGTACAGAGATGCTGCGGTATCTCTGCATTTACAGTATAATTTATCCTAGAAAGGAGAGTGAAGTTGTGTGTTAGAAGTTAAACGCCGTAAAGGCGAATCGTTTGATGCCATGCTGCGCCGGTTTTCTCGTAAAACCATGCAGAGCGGTCGGCTGATCCAGGTACGTAAAACCCGGTATCACGCTAAACCGAAGAGTCATAATGCCAGCAAGGAGTCTGCACTCCGCGGCAATCAGTTGCGTGAAAAATACGAGTACTTGCAGAAGATCGGTAAGATCGATCCGAATGCTCGCCGCAAACGAAGTCGCCGTCGATAACCATCAAACCTGTGTCATTACAACAAACAATTGAACAAGACTTCCAGACCGCTCAGAAAGCCAAAGACCAGACAACAGTTGGCACGCTACGCCTGCTGAAGTCAGCTATCTTGGTGAAAGAAAAGGAAGGTGCTCAGGCGGGCCAACCGTTGGATGACGATGCTGTCCTAGCTATCGTCAAGCAGCAGGTTAAGCAGCGGAAAGAGTCTATCGCCGAATACGAAAAAGCTGGTCGAGCTGAGCTAGTGGCGACTGAACAAGCCGAGCTAGCGCTGCTGGAAAAGTATTTGCCGGAGCAGTTACCAGAAGCAGAGATTCGGGCTATGGCTGAAACAGTCATTGCCGAGAATAGCGGCCAAGACTTTGGTCCGGTGATGGGTCAAGTCATGAAGGCAGTAGCCGGTCGAGCTGACGGAGCAATTGTGCAAAAAATTGTTAAGGAATTGATGC
>CAZJZH010000011.1:0-19245 GCA_964550465.1 uncultured Gammaproteobacteria bacterium | reverse complement strand
GGTAGCGGGGAGGATTAATGTTTTGGGTAAAACGAATGTCACGAGCCATCGTACAACGAATGTTGTTAGGCGTCACTGGCGTCTTCTTGATGCTCGTGGCATTTTTTATTACAGATATTTCACCAGCGCTGGCGCAGAGTGATCTGGACCTGGGCACGCAGATTGTTGAGGACAATATCGAGCTATCCGGCACTGACCCGCGCATCATTGTGGTGCGGATTATTAATGTCTTTTTGGGCTTACTGGCCCTGATTTCTGTAGCAGTGGTGCTGTACGGCGGCTGGCTATGGATGACGTCTGGTGGTGACCAGGCCCAAGTTGAGCGGGCCAAGAAGACGCTGACCAACTGGCTGATTGGTTTGATTATTATTGTCCTGGCCTGGAGTATTGTTAACTTAATTTTTGGTGTTTTGGGGGTGGGCCGTGGCGGCTTTGGTAATCAAGGTGGTACGCCGTCGACATTTTTCCGCGGAGCCTTGGGCAATGGCATCATCGCCAGTCACTATCCACCGCGCGGTGCCCACTGTCTGCAGCAGCCACCATCAACGGAGGGCTGTATTGCGCGGAACACCGCTATTAGCGTGACGTTTAAGGAGCGAATGAATGTTGACTCTATCGCCGGTGACCCGGTTATTGCCACTATTGACGGAGAAGATGTGGTTATTGGCTATGAGCTCGACACTGACAGTGTGCGGATTTACGCCGTTGATGTGGAGACTGATGATAATGGCGAGTCTCAAGCGCTGGCGGCCGATGCGGTTATTGTCAATTACACTGATGATGAAAAAACCTTTGTCTTTAAACCGCGTCAGCCACTAGGTAGTCCATCAGAGCGGATGTACTACGCTGTCCGCCTGACCAACAATATCGAACGATTCAACGGTCAGTCAGCCTTTGCTGCTAATGGTAACAATAGTAGCTACCTGTGGGACTTTGAAGTTGGTACCTTCCTTGATCTGACGCCACCAGAAGTACAGGGTGTTTTCCCATCACCAACGGTTTTGCCGGGAGATGCTGAACCGCGTAACGCTGTGGTCCAGATCAACTTTAATGAGGCGGTTGACCCAACGGTGGTCAGTACGCTCAGCAACATTGATGATGCCGGCTCGTTTGATGATGACGATGGCAACCCATACTTCCCAGCCATCACCGTTTTGGCAGACACTGGCGGGGGACCACAGCGAGTGGCTGGTCAGTTTAGTATTGCCAATGAATACCGGACCGTGGAGTTCACTACCTTTGACCTCTGTGGCACCAACTCTTGTGGCATAGAAGTATTCTGTTTACCAGCTGAGGCCCAGATTCAAGTAGTGGTCAACTCAGCGCTGTTGGAACCATCACTCGACCCAAGTCAGCCAGATGGCCCAACCGCTCGTTTCATCACTGGTGGTGGCTACAGTGGCGTGGTCGATATGGCGGCTAACTCACTTAATGGTAATGGTGAGCAGGGTCAGCAGTGTAGTGAGGTAAACTGTTTTGGTGAAGCAGAACCAGGGGCGGATCACTGTAGTTGTACTATCGGTCCGGAGGCAGATGACTACGACTGGACCTTTAATACTTCGAACACTATCGATATTACCGCGCCGCATTTGATTGGCGCCAACCCGGCGGTGCGTAGTACTACTGAGGTAGATGTTAACGCGCCGGTGCAAGCAGACTTTCACAAAGTATTAATGGCCCGCACGATAGTGGGCGGTGAAACAGCTATTTTGTCTTCAGTACTCAATACTATCAATGGTGATCCAGAAAATTTGCCATACTGGCCGGGGTTGCAAAATATTGATACGGATGAAGACGGTTTTGCCGATGATCGTACTCAGGTACTGCTCAAGCATACGGACGACCCGTTTGGTAAGGCTGATTTGTCACTGGGGGAAATACCATTTATTTACTCCAGCCACTTTGCTGCCGGTATCATGGATGCTTATCAGAACTGTTATTACCCGTCAGGTTCTGATGGTGCTGGAGCCGGCGTGCCACACTGTAACTACTTAAGCGGGGTCACTGATTCAACCCCGTCATGCTGTAATGGTACGGAACAGGGGGGTACTTGCCCAATAGACTTGTCATACTAGTATGAGTATTCGCTGGTCCAAACACATTTTGACCGCCTGCCTACTGCTATTTGTGGCAGTTGGCGTTTTGGCGGCCGGACCAGTGGCTGCCCAGCCGGATTTTGGTACCCAAATCGTTGAGGACAACATCGCCCTGTCTGGTCAGGATATTCGTGTTACCATTGTCCGGATTATTAACATCACCCTAGGTATTCTTGGTGTGGTGGCGGTGGGTATCATCCTCTACGGTGGCTTTATTTGGATGACTTCGGGTGGTAATCAAGAGAATGTAGCCCGAGCGCGGCGGATTATTACCAATGGCTTGATTGGCCTGTTGATTATCGTGGTGTCGTGGTCAATTGTCCGCTTTATCTTTGGTGTTCTGACGGACGCTACTGGGTATGGCACGGAAAGTTGTAACTACGAAGCCAGTCCACCACCACAAACCTGTGCCTTGGGCGGTGGCTGTACCGGTATTCGTGAGTGTCAGCCCAGCAACACCTGGGGTGGCTGTCAGTCTGACCCACTGGCACCGTGTAGCGGTAACTGGTGGGAGCAGTTCTGGGTTGATCGGTTCTCGCCACAAGGCGCTACACCAATCCGTAACGTCGTTCACCGTACCTTCTTTACCTATTCACCAGACCCAGACACGGTCACTAGTGATAACTACCAAGTGGTCAACATGTCGCACCTGCTACAGCTGCGGGTGACAGATATTGCCAGTGGCAACGCGATTATTATCAGTCCAGCAGACTTTGATGAGGCGCTGCATCAGACCATTGATGGCGAAGAGCCATTCTTTGACCCAGCTGACCTAAGCTTTGGCAGTATTAATCAGGCGGCAGATGACGAACCATCACGACTGGTTGATGGCGATATTGTGGTTAATGGTCGGACAGTGTCGTTTACACCAGACGCGCCATGTCCGGCACCACACACCGATCGGCAATGTTTTGATAGGGACAGTCTCTATGGAGTAGTAGTTTTTGATGGCAGCAGCGGTATTGAAGGCAATGCCGGTTCTCGTGGTAGCCGCACCCTGCTCTGTAGTGAGGATCATCCGTGTTGGAGTTACTTCCAAACCGGCACGTTAATCGACGTTGATGACCCGACTATTCGGATAGAAGATCCGTACAATGGGCAGCGGGTGACGGCTGAGCAGTGGGATACAGAAATCATCACCACTGTTAGTGACGACACTGGTATTTCGCACGTCGTCTACACGGTCTATGAAAATGATGGTAGTACCCAGCGCTACATTCAGTACGATGTTGATAGTGAGCTCAACACAATCCCGCTGGAGCCAGAGTCAGATGCTTTAGCATACATTGATGATAGTCCGGTAGTGACCGGCACAGGCGGCGAGGTAACCTATCAGTCGACCGGTTTGTGGGATGTGTTTGATTTTACCTTTACCACGCCACCACCAGCCCGGGTGAAGTTACAGGCAGAAGCCTTTGACTTTGATGGCAACAGCACGCGGTCTAATCAAGTGACGGTAGTAGTCCAGCCACCATTCTGTGCGAACGGTTTGCTTGATGATGAAGCGCCAGCGCTGGAAAGCGCCGTTGACTGTGGTGGACCATGGTGTGGCGCTTGTAGTGGTCAGAGCTGTGATGTCAGCGCTGATGATGACATGTGTACGCCAAATATCTATGGCTGTGCGGCTGGTAATTTCTGTAACGCTGACAGCTGTGTCTGTGACCCGCTACCGATTATCACTGGCCTGAGCCCAGAAGACGGCGCACCTGGTAATTTTTTGACTATTAGTGGTAGCAACTTCGGCACCATTACCGGTAGCGTGGCCTATACTTTTAAAGATCAAAATACCAACGAACTGATTACTGACCCGCTGACCGATGAGCCAATTCGTCAGGTCGCTCAGCCATTAGGGAGCTTAGACCAGTGTGACGATGTCTGGCAGAACAACCAGGTGATTGTGCTGACGCCGGACCCACTGGCAGCTGGTATTGATATTGATACGCCGGTCTTAGTGGAGGTGGAGCTGACCACTGCCGGTGGCCTGACTGACACGACTGATGACGCCCTAGGCTACGGTGGTGAGTTTGTGCCCACAGACCGCAATTACCCTGGTATTTGTACAGTAGATCCAAACCGTCAGGCAGCACAGCTACCGGTGGAGATTGTCGGTAAAGGATTTAGCGACACGCCCGGCCAGCCAACTGATGTGACCTTTGGTGGTGTGGCCGCCCAAGCGTTGGGTGCCTGGTCTGATCAGTCGATTGCCGCCACCCTGCCAAACCTGGGTGACGGGGTAGTCACTACTACGGTCAGCGTGGGCGGTGAAATTAGTAATGGCTACGCTATTACCGTTGATGCGGATGCCTTTGCTACCGGGCCATTTATCACCCAGGTTGATCCTAGTCAAGGCGGTATTGGCCAATACGTCACGCTGACGGGTCGTAACTTTGGTGGTGAAGCGGGGATCGTCTACTTTATTGGCGCCGATGGCGTAGAATATCCAGCCGATGTTGATTTTCCGGCCATGTGTCAGCAGCACTACTGGCAGCATGATCGGGTAGTAGTTAAAGTACCAAGCGGGGTGAGCACCGGAGATTTCACTATCCAATTAGAGCGTGATGATGATGCCGGCGCCCGTAGTAACGAAGCAGCCTTCTCTGTGACCACCGCTCCACCAACGCCAGGGGTCTGTCGGATTGATCCGGACAACGGCCCAATTGACACCCCAGTCTATCTCTATGGTGAGTCTTTTGGTCCACTGGGAGTACAGAGTAAGGTTAAGTTCTGGCCTCATGATGATGAGACGGCTCACGGCCCACTACTGGACTGGGGCACAGTGGTTAAGAGTAGTGTACCGGGTGGGGCAGCAGATGGCGTTGGACCAGTCCAGTTGGTCAGCAACGACGGGGTACGCAGTAACAATATTGATTTCAACGTTGGCTCTTGTCAGAGTGATAACGCTTGTAATAACAAACCGGCCGATGACAGCTGTACAGTGGTGGCTGACGGGCAGCCTGATGAGAGTGGTTGTTGGACTTGCGGCGTAGCTGCGGACAGTGGCTATGAGTGGCAGTGGAATACCAGCTGTGGCGAACAACCACCGCAGTTGCAGTGTTGTGGTAACGGTGTCTGTGCTATTAACTGTGGTATTGGTGAGGGACAGCCATCATCATACGCCTGGGCCTTTTCTACTAGTCCGGTACCAGCCTTCCCAGAAGTAATTGAGCAGTTTGATCTTTCATTATCTTGTCATGCAGGGCAAAACCTACCAAGCCCAAGTCCTTGGACACCACGCTGGGATGATGCCCGTGGCCAAGAGCGAGCCTGTGTGAACTCAGTTATTACTGCGCGGTTCACAATACCAATGCTAGAAAACAGCTTTAGTGTCGGTGCGACTGGCGCCGTGTTGATCGAGCAGTGTGGTGTCGGTGATGGCGGGGTGGTCTGTGAAGGTACTGATCTGCTAGAGGGTAGTATGGAATTGTTGTCCACAGAAGGTGAGCCGGGTGTGAGCGGATTTATCTTTACACCAACAATTAATTTCACAACCAATACGTGGTACCAGGTAACGCTCAGAGGCACCAGTGCGGTAGCGCAGTGTGCTGATGGTATTGATAATGACGGTGATGGTGACATTGATGATGCTGATGGTGATTGTAGTGGTGACGCTACTGATGATTCGGAGTCCACAGCTGGCTATCAGTCACAAACTACACAAGCCCTGTACGCTACTAATGGCTACCCATTACAAGAAGATTACAGCTGGCGTTTCCGCACCCGGGCTGATGCTACGCTCTGCTCCATTGGCTGTGCAGAAGTTGAGCCTATTTCATACACTGCGCAGTACCTAGGCTTACTCTACCGTGATTACACTGATCCGTTTAATCCTCAAGGGCCGGTCTATCACCGTGCCTTAGCTAGTACCGATGATAACGCCTGTATTTTCTTAGACAGCGCCGACTATGCTTGGCAGTGGGACGCTCGTACGATTACCGGCGGACCTGGTACTGCTGAAACAGTATTTGTCAATTTACAGGAAGTACCAAATGCTGAAAGTCAATGTGATGATGGTTTTGATAATGATAATGACGGCGATACTGACCAGGCTGACTTTGGTTGTGTTAGTGAGACTGATCGCTCAGAGGCAGATGGAGACCAGACCAGTGCGGCGGCCTCGCATCTGCGACATACTGAAGCGCTGCGTGAAACATTTTACGCTGCTTACGCTTGTGATTGTGATCGGCCAGCTGCCTGTAGTGATGGTTTTGATAATGATGGTGATGAGGCGATTGATGGGGCGGATGATAGCTGTGTCAGTCCAACCGATGATGATGAAGAGCAAGCTAATTTCCAACTTAAGCCCGCCACCAGTCAGACGGTATACGTAGGGAGTGAGGATGTATGTCCAGCTCGGTGTGCGGAATTTGGCCGCACCTATGCCCATGTCGGCGGCAACCCAATCTTTGCGCCACCGGTCCGCATTTTTGCTACCGAGCCAGTCAGTGGCCAGTTTGACCATGGGAATTTGTTCATTAATTTAGCAGATCCAAAAGTCATCGCTCAGTGGCCGGATTGTGACTTTGCTTGTATCAATGCTCAGATTGGCGCGGCCTTTAATACGGCCATGCTTGACAGCATTGATACCTCAGAGTTAGTTCAATTGTATTCTTGTGGGGCGGATGAAACCTGTGCGCCAGGTAGCATGTTCCCAGTTGAGATAACGTTTGATGTAGCTGGGCAAAACCTTGGCTACCGTTACACCAGTGATCCGCCAACGGGGCAGTATAATTCTGAGCTGACGTTCTTACCGGCCAGTTCGCACAACAACGGCACCTTGCTGCCAAACACGCACTACCGGGTCGTCTTTGATGGCCAGATGCACAGCTTAGGTGGGGTAGTGGATGGTGCACAAATAGTCGGCGCGCCGTTAACTGATTTGAATTATGATGCTAATGATGATGGAGAAATTGACAGTTACAGCTGGACTTTTAAGGTCAAAGACGACTTTAACCTCTGTGCGATTGACCGGGTCAGCGTCAGCCCATCGCGCGCTTCACTGTACTTAATTGGTGCTCAGCAGGTCTTTACCAGTCAGGCCTTTGGTCAACCGGACCAGTGTAGCGCCAATGGTCAGCGCCTCAACAACAGCCTCTACCGTTGGGATTGGCGGTCAACTGATCCAACAGTGGCTACAGTAGCGCCATTGCAGAGCGTCTGTGGCGATGGCTACAAAGGATTAGGGGAGGACTGTGATGATGGTAATACTCTTAGTGGTGACGGCTGTTCTGCTAGTTGTCTGTATGAAGGCAGTGCCGATAGTACCGGTCCGGGCTTCTGTCGTGACGGGCTGCGGGGAGTCGGTGAAGAGTGTGACCTGGGCTTGATTGACCCAACCTGTCGTGCAGAACTGGCAGCCGGCGCTGATAGTTGTATTAGTATCCTGCCAGCCGTTTGGAATGCCTACAACTGTGATCCAAACACCTGTCTGCGCACTGGCGCGGACCACACAGCGCCACAGGCGGTTTGTGGTAACGGCATTGTTGAAGACGGCGAAGACTGTGATGATCGTAATGTTGTACCGGGAGATGGCTGTGATCAGCAGTGTGTGGCTGAAGGCTCTGTGGCTGGTCAGGCACTGTGTGGTGACGGCTTGGTTGGCGTAGGTGAAAACTGTGAGACTTGTTCAAATGCTACCGGTGGCACTACGACTATCTTTGGTGGTGGCTGTCGGGGTGAGTACCCACGCAGCGACCAGGGTAATCCGGTTGGCGGCGATGGTTGTTCTACCAGTTGTCTCTATGAGGAGCTCAGTAACCCTGGTAACCGCAACTACACTATTATTGATATCGAAACTAATCGCTTTATCCCAGATGCTGTTTGTGGTAATGGGGTGATTGAGTATGGTGAAGATTGTGAAGGTCAAGTAGGTGATAATACTGACGGTTGTTCTGACCAGTGTTTACATACCGGGGCGACTAATGAAATCTTTGACGGGCCGATTACCGCTGCTACGGCAAATGACGAGGGGCAGACGCGGATTACTGCCGAAGCGGGAGGTATTTGTGTGGGTAACCCAAGTCTGGCTGGTCAGAGTTGTGTGGTTAATGGTGATTGTCCTGGCGGGTCTTGTGATACCAGCGCCAGCCGCCAAGGGTCAGCTGACTTGTCAGTCATCTGTGGCTTTACTGATGAAGCACAGTGTCCGGCTGAGGGCTATGGTCTGGACAGCAATGGCTGCTGTCGGCCGAAGCCAATTGTAGCGGCCGCCTATCCGCACGCCGATGATCCAACTGGGCCAATTTGCCGTAACACTGCCATCTCTGTCACCTTTGGCCCAGGCCTCGGTGAGACTGATTTTGTCGAAGGCATGGAGGCAGTGACGTTTGATAATGCAAATGTCTTTGTCCAATTCTTTAATGGCGCGGCTTCATGTCCGGATGGTCGGGCAGAGACGCTGGTGCGGACCGGTGATGAGCAGCTGTCAGACGGACCGTTCTTTGTTCGCTGGTTCGGCCAGCTGACGCAGTGGGTGGTAGATCGATTGCGACAGACTGCGTTGGCTCAGATTTTACCAACACCACCTACAGCAGATCGATGGTGTTTCCTCAACTACGATGTCATCACCCAGAGTAATAAGCAGTTTGTGGTTCAGTTATCTGAGCCACTACCAGCCAATACCCAGATTCGCGTGGCGGTCTTTGATGATATCCGTACACCACGGGGAGTCAGCTTCAATACCGATCCAAGCAGTATGACTGCGCCAGCGCCAGCCACCGCTCAGCCAGTGACTATTGAAGAGCGCGACGCCTTAGCCTGGACATTTACCAGTGGCGCGGATCTCTGTCTGCTCGACTATGTCACGCTCAACCCTACCCAACACGCCTTCACTGAGTTTGATGAAACGGTTGACTTTACCGCTACCGCGCACAGTCAGGCGGATGGCCAACTGATCACGCCAATTGCCGGCACCTATGAGTGGCAATGGGGCTGGGCTATTAGTAATCCGACCATTGCCCGGCAGGATAGTTTCTGCGCTGGTGACGAATCATGTCTGACTGTTCAGACTACTAACGTCAACGGTGAGGGAACACTGATCGCCACGGCGGATGTAACAGTTGATCAGGAGGCGTTGCCAGGGGTGATTGGCGAATCCTTCTCAGCCCAGGCTGACCTGGTGTCGTTTATGTGTCAGAACCCATGGCCAAAGGTCTGTGTACATAAGGACAATGGTACAACCACCCCTAGTGATCCAAATAATTTCGTCTGTCAGGTAGATGGTGACTGTTACGGCAGTTACGCTTGTGAATTTGATCCAAACGCCTTCTCTGACAGCGCCAAATCACAAGTCGAGGATATTCAGAATGGTTCACCGGGATCACTGACTAATTTCCGCACCTACTACTGTCGTGACTCTGGCCAGGCCGGCACCTTCTGTGCGGATGGCACTGCTTGTCAGACAGACGTAGATTGTGGTGGTACAGTTGGTAGCTGTCGACCAAACTTTAGCGATGACCTACCAGCCTTGCAGTTCCCACCATTCTTCACCCAGCCACAGCCAGCTAATACGGTTCGCCACCTGTTGCTGCCACGAGCTACTGCGGTGACCTTGCGAGGGGCAGAATTACAAGGATCTGACGATGCTATTTTGGTCAGTGTAGAGCCAAATCCACAGCACCTGTCACCAAGCCTATGGTTTGCCCAGCGCTTTGGTGGCACAGCCACGCCAATTGAAGTTGATGGCTACCGCGGTGTTCAGAGTGGCAGCACTATTTATATGAACGGTGGTAACTATTCTGATGCGGAGGAAAAACTCTACACCAACATTTACATCTTGTCACACAACGACGATGCTAATCCGGCTACCCGTAATATCTTTGAGCAGTTGATTGACAATTTCTCATTGAACGTCAATGTTATTCCGGTTCACGGTCAAGGGTCAGAAGTTTGTTTGAAGGGTGGTAGTCCAATCCTAGATGCCAGCGGTCAGCCAATCAGCTGTAGCAGTGACTTTGATTGTTACCGCTGTTCGCCAAATATTAATGAAGCTAACCCGGACCCATCCACCCTCTGTGAATCTAATGCTGATTGCGCAGCTCTAGGCCAGCAGTGTGATAAGGGCACTACCACTGAAACGGTTTACTGTGATAATCCAAAAGCCAAGATTCAGCGCAATGTCCGTCGAGCGGCTGATATCCATGATATGCGCGCAGCGTTAGACAGCTACTTCCGTCAGTTTGGCACCTACCCACAACTAGATGCCGGCAGCTACATCGCTGGTCGTAGCTTCTCTACCTGGCCATCATGGCAGGCCAGCTTGGGTAACGAGCTGGGCAGTGGCTTGGCGGTTGATCCGTTGAACCAGTTCAATGGCTGTGTTGAGCCATTTAACAGCGCCACCTGTTGGGATGAGGTTGACTTGAGCTTTATGTGTCCGGATCGTTCATACGCCTACCTCTATGCCTACCAGCCAGACGAGCAGCGTGGCCGGATCCTAGTCAACTGGGAAAATATCTTTATCGATAAATCAATCGATCAGCTGTGGCAAGAGAGCGACTTTGAAGAGATTAATCAGGACTTCCACACCATTATTGGTGAAGCTTGTCAGAACTTATCCGGCTACTCTATTAACGACGCTGACCAAGACGGTGTGCCGGACTTTGCCGATAACTGTGTCTTGACCTATAACCCACGTGCCTGTGCGATTGGTGGCAACGCCTGTACGAGTGATGATGATTGTACGATTGGTAGTTGTGAGGCACAAGTTGATGCTGATGCTGACGGAGTGGGGGATGCCTGTGACTTCTGTGTTAATGACCCAAACAACGACAGTGATGGTGACAGAATTTGTGGTGGTGTCGATAACTGCCCACTGACTGCCAACCCACTGCAAGCTGACACGGATGAGGATGAGATTGGCGATGCCTGTGATGTAGACTGTTGGGGGGCAGATGAGGACGAGTGTCGACAACGGTGTGAGACAGTCAGTATGTGTCAACTAGCTCCATTTACCTCCTGTACTTGGAATGAACTCGGTGGTCAATCAAACTGTTGTGGTGATGACCCTGGTGAAGGGCCAGGTAATACGGAAATTTGCTGGGATGGGATTGATAACAACTGTAACGGCTTGATTGATGAACTCAATGATGAAGACGGTGACGGCTATGGCACCTGTGGAGCGCCAGCCGATTGTAAGGATAATGACCCAAATGTCTTCCCAGGTAATATTGAACAATGTGATGGTATTGATAACAATTGTGACGGAGAAGTTGATGAAGGCTGTGTTGATGTTGCTATTGAGTTAGCCCACATTGGCCCTGGCGCTGGCCACCCAGCTGGAGGAGATGTAGTGGAGGTGTATCTGGACAGCCTTGAGCCAGACAGTTTAATTGCCACTCTTGATGAAGCTGTTGAAGCGTCTGTCGACTTGCCAAAACTACAAGGAGGTACTGATCACACCATCTTCTGGAAAGTAACGGAAAGCTATGATTCAGCGGCTAACTTTGGTATCAAGTTTAATGACATGAGTGTTGTCAGTTTCGACGAGGCTAATAATTTAGAAGTCGACTACATTGGCAGTGTTGGTAAGGCCGGATATACCTGGGATAGTTCAGAGCCGAATTTTTTTGAAAACAATAGTGATATTGTGCAGCAACAACTATTGCCGGTTAACGCTTATTTGGAAGCAACTATTGATGAGGGAGATAGTGCCTGTAACGCCGGCAATGGGTTAGTCACTTTTATTAATGGACTAGCAGCCGGTACTGGCTGCGGTTCGCGACTGCAGATGCGTGCTACTATTGAGACATTTTGTTCCAACACGGTCATTATTAACCTCCTTGGTTTGCAGGATTTTTGTGCTAACTCAGATGTAGCGGTTGATTTTATCTTTAATGCCTGTCGGGAAGCTGAAGATAGTGGTGGGTTACCACCAATTTGTAGTGGCCCCGGTAATACCGAGTTCTTCGACTCACGCTTTGTTGACAATACCTGTGGCTTTGGCGGCAATCAACAATGTTGGCATGACGTGCTGCTGTCTACCCAGGGTAGTCTAGTGGGCACGGTAGCCGAGTTTACCTTTACTGTAGGGGAAGAATCATCAAGCAGTCCTTTTAGTCCGTTTACTGGTCCATTTACCGGGCCACGTATACGATAACCATAGTCTATGGAGTCACCAGTACAGCAATCAGAACATCACGGCTTGAGCCGGACGGAGAAAGCTATTGTCGGCATTAGCGCTGCAGTGGTAATTATTGCTATAGTAGTGGTAGGTATTTTACTGTGGCAGCGGCAACAGCCAGCTGACCAGCAGGCAATGACACCATCAACAGCAGATCAGACACCAGTGTTGCCTGATGAGGTAGAGTCAGGTAGCCAACAGGCCAGTGATGATGGCGCAGAAGTCAGTCAAGAGACGCCACAACAGCCAGCCGGTTCGTTGTTACCCACCACTGACAGTGATGGTGATGGTCTGGTAGATGAGTTAGAAGCATTACTGGGTACAGATCCACAGAACGCTGACAGTGATGGTGATGGCTTTTCTGATAAAGAAGAGCTAGAAAACGGCTATAGTCCGTTGGGGCCCGAAAAAATTGTTGAGTAATCTATCATAAACAGAGACATAATATAACGCCTATGTTTGAAGACAATAAACAACAACCAGAAGATATTTTTGCGCAGGTGGATGATACATCACAGCAGCCTGCACAGCCGCCGCAGGCACCGCGACCACAACAGTCGCAATCGCAGTCAGCGCCGCAGCAACAACCAGCCCAGCAGTCGCCACAGCCACCAGCTGCCGGTCCTGCCAACAGCTCCATGGCTAGTCAACAACCACCAGCTGGTGGACTGGATATTCAAACACCACCACACAGTGGCGGCGGTAGTCGTACTTGGTTGGTAGTATTAATTGTGATTGTCATCGCCGCGGTAGTAGCAGTCGGCGGTTGGTTTGCCTATCAGCAGTTTGTAGCGCCAATGATGGATGCTAGTCCAACTCCGCAACCAGCAGTGACTGATACGACCAATGCCAATCGCCAGCCATTGAACGACGATTTGATGGCAGATGAAGATGTAGTTATGCCGTCTGACGATGTCATGATGGTAGAAGATGATACCACAGCACCGGTAGTGGTTGACCGTGATTCAGACCTTGATGGGCTCAGTGATAGACAAGAAGACGCTCTGGGCACCGACCCACGGCTAGCTGACACAGACCTTGACGGATTGTTTGACCAAGAAGAGGTTAATGTCTATGAAACTGACCCACTGGATAACGACACTGATGGGGATGGCTTCCTTGATGGGGAAGAGGTCAAGAATGGCTACGACCCAAACGGCCCCGGCCGACTGTTCGAGCCAACATCATAATCTATGGCCCTGTTTGGTAAACAAAAAGATAAAAAAAAGCAGCCAGCTGCACCAGTGGTAGAGGCTGCGCCACCAGTTAAGGATGAGGATATTCACGTCATGCCTCAGCGCTACTATGTGGCGCCTAAGGTCAAAAAACCTGTCAACTGGGTGGTGATTGGCTTAGCCGGCACAGCGGTAGTAGCGGTGGTGGTTGTGGTGGTTATTTTCTTCAGTGTGCAGCAAGACAACCGGCCAGCGCCACAGGTGGTGACTGGTGAGGACCAGCAGGCTCCATCGGTGGTAGAGCAACAGCCGGCAGAGACAGATGATGAGGCGCGGTTAGTGGTGGAAGGCGATGAGGAAGATATTCAAACAGAAACACCAACTGATACCGCCGCAGAACAACCAACAACAGAGGATGGTGATGACAGTGATGAACCGGGGCCGGCTGATCAGCCGCCAACGGTTGATGTTTCACTGGCGCAAGGCCCGGACGCTGACCGTGATGGCTTAACAGATGTGGAAGAAGTGCTGTTTGGTACGGATCGAGCCAAGCCGGATACAGACACTGATGGCTATCTGGACAGTGAAGAGTTGAAGAATGGCTATAGCCCCTTAGCGGCTGGTCAGACAGCGGTGGAAGCAGATTCGGTAGCCCAGTATCAGCATAGTGATGGTAGTTTTAGCCTGCTGTACCCAGCCCTCTGGCGAGTAGAAGGTGGTGATGACACTGCTACCTTCCTGTCACCAACCACCACGGACTTCATTGAGGTAGTCTATTATCCAAATGTGATTGTGTCGCTCGAGCGGTGGTACCAAGAAAACGTTACCAGTAACACCGCTGTGCCGCGCCTCCAGACAGATAACGGCTGGCAGATTATGCGCAGCGCTGACCAGCGAACGGTCTACCTCAAATCAACCAGTAGTCGCACCGTCTATGTGGTTACTTATGACACTGGTACTGAGCAGCGGATTAATTTTTCTACCACCTTCTTAATGCTGCTCAATAGTATCACCGAAAGTTAATCAACATGGCAGCCGTTACCATCAGTAAAACTATTAAGCGGCCGATTAATACCCGTTTGATTGAGCGCACTGTTCGCCAGACCGCCCAGGCGGTTCGTGGTAGTATAGTGGGGGGAGTGTCGGTGGTAGTGGTGGGTAATGACCGCATGCGGCAGCTGCAACGCCGCTTCCGTGGCAAAGATACAGTTACTGATGTACTGAGCTTTCCTTATCAGAGCGATGATTTTCCGGTTGGGGATGACCAGCAGTTACTGGGGGAAATAGTTATTGCCTATCCGGTGCTGTTACGTCAGGCCAAGGCTCATGATATCTCTGCTGCAGCTGAGTTAGCGCTGTTAGTTTGTCATGGCACGCTGCACTTACTGGGTTATGACCATGAACAGAGTGCCGCTGAGGCCAAAAAAGTTGATCAGCTGCAGAGAAAAGTGCTGGCAAAACTTGGTTTTGCGCTGCCAATAGTGTATAATTAACGAAATTATGGCATCTTCTCCACACATCATTACTGGTCTCGATATTGGTTCATCCACCATTCGCATGGTGGTTGGTCAGCGTTCACCAGAACAGAAGCTTAATATCATTGCGGCGGCGGAAGTGCCAGCTGAGGGTATTAATAAAGGCTCGGTGGTCAGTATCGAAGAAGCAGTCAGCAGCATCAGTAAGGCATTGGAAAAAACAGAAAAGATTGCCGGTGTGCCGGTGGAAAGTGCTTGGGTAGGTATTTCTGGTGCCCAGATTATTTCTCAAGAATCAAAAGGTGTGGTGGCAGTGTCACGCAGTGATGGTGAAATTACTGAAGAAGACGTTGAGCGGGCTATCGAGGCGGCTCGGACAGTAGCTACCCCGTCAAACTACGAAATTTTACACGTTATCCCAAAAGCCTTTACTATTGATGGGCAGGCTAATATCAAGGATCCGGTAGGCATGAATGGTATTCGCTTAGAAGTTGATGCGCAGATTATCCAGGCGCTGACTTCGCAGGTTAAGATTTTGACCAAGTGCGTTTATCGCACCGGCTTAGATATCGATGATTTAGTCCTACCGATTTTAGCGGCTGGTGAAGCGGTGCTGACCAATCGACAAAAAGAGTTGGGGGTGGTGCTGGTTAACATTGGCGCAGCTACTACCAGCTTAATTGTCTTTGAAGAAGGTGATGTTATTCACACTGCAGTCTTGCCGATTGGTTCAGATCACATCACTGCTGACTTGGCGATTGGTCTGCGGGTGTCAATTGATACAGCGGAGAAGGTAAAGGTGGACTACGGCAGCGCGGTGCCAAAAGATATTTTGAAAAAAGATGAGATTACCCTGACAGATTTTGATCAAACTGTTTCTGATGATGACGCAGTGGTGTCACGCAAGTTTATCGCAGAAATTATCGAAGCGCGGGTGGAGGAAATTTTTGAGAAAATTGACAGTGAGCTGAAGCAGGCTGAGCGTTCTGGTAGTTTACCGGCGGGAATTGTCTTGATCGGGGGAGGGGTGAAGCTGCCAGGCATAGTTGAAGTAGCTAAGCGGAAGTTACGCTTGCCGGCTTGTCTAGGCTTTGCTCAGAATCTGACGTCAGCTATTGATAAGGTTCAAGACTTTAGCTTTTTGACCGCGGTTGGCTTAGTAGCTTGGGGTGATCAACTGACGCGGGGGCAGAAAGGCGGCTTTAGTCTGTCGGGTCGTTTCAAGAGCGTCATGCAGGCCGGGGATAAGATGCGGGGGTGGCTGCGTGACATCGTCCGCTAACATACTGTTACGTTTTTATGTCCGCTATGCTATACTGTAAGCGGACATTTCAATTGTTGATAAGTTGAACACCAAAATTGTTCAATCTTTTACTGGCTATATGGCTGAGGTAAAACCTGATATCGAAACATTTGCAAAAATTAAAGTTATTGGTGTTGGCGGGTCGGGAGGCTCCGCTTTGAACCGCATGATCGCTGCCAAGATTAAGGGAGTGGATTTTGTGGCGGTTAACACCGATGTCCAGGCACTGTACTACTGCCAAGCCGCCACCAAAATTCACGTTGGTAAGTCAGTTACCAAGGGACTGGGTGCCGGCATGGATCCGGACCTAGGCCGCGCCGCCGCGGAAGAAAACCAGAATGAAATTCGTGACGCTGTCCGTGATGCCGACATGGTCTTTATCACCTGTGGTATGGGCGGCGGTACTGGTACTGGGGCTGCCCCAGTAGTGGCAGACATTTGTCGTGAAGCTGGTGCCTTAACAGTAGCGGTGGTGACGAAGCCGTTCGCCTTTGAAGGAGCACAGCGTCGAGCCATTGCCGAGAAGGGCTATGAAGAACTAGCGGCTCGAGTTGATACCATCATCACTATCCCTAACGACCGCTTGCTGCAGATTATTGATAAGAAGACCTTGCTGCTCGATGCCTTTAATATTGTTGATGATGTCCTCCGCCAAGGTGTTCAGGGTATTTCTGAACTAATTACCGTACCCGGTTTGATTAACGTCGACTTTGCTGACGTTAATGCCATTATGAAGAACAGTGGATCGGCCTTGATGGGTATTGGGGAGAGTAAGGGTGAGAATCGAGCAGTTGAGGCGGCAAAATCCGCCATTGCTTCGCCATTACTGGAGCTGTCGATTGAGGGAGCCAAGGGTATTCTCTTTACCATCGCCGGCTCAACCAACATGTCAATGCATGAGATTAATGAAGCGGCAAAAATTATTACCAGCTCAGCTGATGCGGATGCCAAAGTGATCTTTGGCGCGGTGGTTAATGAAGACATGGGTGATGAGATACGCATTACGGTAGTGGCGACTGGTTTTGAAAAGGGTAAAAAGATGGCTACAGAGTCTATCGTCCAGCAGACTAGTTATAAGCCTAGTCGCTTTGTGTCACGCAAGCGTGAAGAGGAGGAGCAGCCAGCGGAAGACGACGCACCAACGCAATCATTTGGCAGCCGAACCGTAGCGGAAAAGCCACCGGCACCAGAGGCGCCAGCACAACAGGAAGATGACGAGATAGATATCCCCGCCTTTATTCGCAAGAAGATGAAATAAAAAATCCGGCCACTGGCCGGGTTTTTTAGTAGTTAGGTGATGAGTAAGGGAGGTGTTTTTATATCTTAATTTCACTAAAGGCTCCTTACGTTACTTTTGGGGCCAAAAGTAACCAAAAGCCCTGGGGGAAACATATCCGCCGATGGGCTATTCACCTTCTCCCTTCTAAGCCCAGCTCGCCTCCCGGCGCGCCCATTTTGGGGCTCAGGGCGCCTACCCACCCAGAGGCGAGCTTCGGGCGGGATGTTTCCCCCAGACCCCAGAGCACTGTGAAGAAGTAAGTCTTTTATAGCTTTAAGAGAATATTGGTGAAATACCTTGGGGTCTGGGGCGAATCCGCCTACGGCGGACCCGGCAGTTTTTGCCCCAAAAGTAACATAAGAAAGCATTTAGAGTAAAAGTAGCAAAAGAAAATGTCTTGGCCCTAAAAGTAACCTAATTACTCATTACTAAATTCCAACACCGTACTATTCTCAACTACGTACGTCTGATCAGCTAACGGCTGCAACGTTTCCACTGCCACTTCTGCATCCGTCCAGTAATCATGAATGACCACAAAGATAGTCTGTCGACCGGTGAGTTGGCGGACTGTATCGAGTGAAGCTGGTGCGGTAGTTGGGTTGTAGACGATCTCTAAGTACGCCTCATAGAGCGGACTGCTGGTGGGGATGGGATAAAAATAGAGTTGGCCGGCAGTGGTATCGATGTAGTTAGTAAAGCCAAAAGTATCTAAGGCGGCCGCGGCTAGGGACTGGTTACTGAGCACTACGTATGACTGGTCGGCCTGTTGATCAATCAACGCCACTACCTGGTAGTCTGCCGCGCTGGTGGTGTAGAAATGGCCAATGGCGTGGACATCATGCCGCGGGTAGCTGACATAGACACTGCTGGTCAGGGCCAGTACCAACAGTGCCATGGCAGAGAGGCGGACAATCAGTGGTTGATGACGCAGCTGGAGCCACAGCCAGTGACCAGCCAGGGCCACCAGCGGTAGCAAGGATAGTAACGCTAGTGTTAGTAATCGTTGACTGAAGGCAGCTTGTTCGTAGCTAATCAGGTTCGTAAACGGCAGCAGGACCGCGCTGAGCCCGGCACTGACTGCTAATAAGCCAGCGAACAGGGCCAGCCACCGCAGGGGTTGATGAGTTGACTGTTTCCAGGCCAGTACCAGCCCACCAATGGCAGTCGCTAGCCATAGCCATGGTAATAGGCTACCTACACCAGTGAAGATATCAATCCATAGATTAAAGCTGGATGGAGTGGTTGGCAGGAGGGGTATCAGTTCTGCTAAGCGGTGTGGTGCCCAACTGAGACCACCACCAGCCTGCAGCCACAGGGCGACAGTTGGCAACAGGGCGGCGACAGTTAATCCACCAACTCGCAGCCATGTCGGCAGCGGTCGTGGTAGGCGACATAGCCACAAGGCGAGCAGTGGTAGGCCAATCAGGGGATGAGTAGCCAGAGTAGCTAGCGACAGACCACCAGCCAGTCGCCAGTACAGCTGTTCGGTGCGGGTCAGCAGCAGAATGACGGCGATAGCCAGGACTAGGCTAGTGCCATAGGGTGTGCTGGTTGTAACGGCACTGAATGCTAACCATAGCACCAGTAGTGGCAACAGCAACGTCGCGCCCCAACCCATGACATTAAACTTGCCGATACTGACTGACTGCTGGGCCCAGTGACGGTAGACAAAGAACAGCACAGCGGGAACCAGCACAGCTAGCAGTACTGGTGTCAGCCAAGCATTGACCATTGATAGTGACAGATTAGTCAGTGATTGAAATATAATGACCAAGCCATAGAAGCCGATATAGTACGGAG
>CAZJZH010000010.1:10205-22889 GCA_964550465.1 uncultured Gammaproteobacteria bacterium | reverse complement strand
TGAGGCAGGAATGCTATTATGTGTATATAAGACACTAACTAATAGTATGGCACCGCAAAAATATAAGTTTGCCGTCATTGCTACCGATGTAGTTTTATTTACTATCATTGAAGGTCAATTGCAGGTATTGCTGATGGCAATGAACAAGAAGCCATTTGTAGGGCAGTGGGCAGTACCGGGCGGATTAATCAAGCCAAATGAATCGGTCGACGCTGCTGCTGACCGAATTGTAGTAGAGAAGATTTGTGTGGACGGTGTGTATCTCGAACAACTCTATACTTTTGGTGATATCAATCGAGATCCATTTGGCCGGGTAGTGTCGGTGGCGTACTTTGCTTTGTTACCACCAACGAAAGTGTCAGCAGCTGAACATGATTCATTGCAGTGGTTTTCCGTGGAGAGCTTGCCTGTATTGGCATATGATCACCAGCAAGTAATAGCTACGGCAGTTGAGCGGTTGCGTAACAAGTTAAGTTATACGAATATCGCCTACGGCTTATTGCCAAAAACTTTTACTTTAACGGAATTACAACAAGTGTACGAAATAATTTTAAAGCAAAAGTTGGATAAACGTAATTTTCGCAAAAAAATTCTGAGTCTAGGGATTGTTAAAGCAACAGGTCGACAGCAGAGTGGTAGCGCGCATCGTCCAGCAGCTTTGTATCAATTCACTACGCGCAGACCACAGGTGGTGGAAATTATTTAAACGATCGAATGATGCATTTGCCACACCTATAATAGGTGTGGCATTTTGTTTTCCCGTCATACAGGTGCTACAATGGGGATATTCGTAAATACTGCCACTATATGCATTTTTGGACGCCCAAAGTTGAAGAAGCTATCCGCACGGCTGCTTTCTGGCACCGTGAACAGATTCGCCGTGATGACCAGAAGACACCATACGTTGTCCACCCGTTTGCGGTGGCGTTGATTTTAGCTCAGTATACTGATGATGAAGATCTTTTAGCTGCGGCCCTGCTGCACGATATACTAGAGGACACTAAATACACTCGTGATGAGCTACGCCACGATTTTGGTAACCGAGTGGAGGAAATAGTCTTAGGGGTGACCGAGGACAAAACCATCGCTAACTGGCATAAACGAAAAAAGCACTATATTGAAAACCTAGCCGCAGCCGGTGAGGGCAGTAAGTTGGTGGCGGCAGCGGATAAAATTCACAACCTCCAGTCGATGATTAACGACCAAGAAGTCCTTGGCGATATTTTTTGGCAGAATTTTGGTAGCTCGCCAGTTGACCAACTAGATAAACATCAAGAAGTGCTGGGATTGTTGCGTGGTAGTGTGGATCACCCCATTGTTGATCAGTTGGCAGCGGTCTATAAACGAGCTCGAGAGGTACTGCTGTAGCGTATGACCGTGCGGTCTTTTCAAAAACACATCTGGCGCTGGTTTGCTCAGCATGGTCGCCAGCAGTTGCCTTGGCGACAGACGGCTGACCCATACCACATCTTAGTTTCAGAAATGATGCTGCAGCAGACGCAAGTGGATCGGGTCATTCCTAAGTATCAAGCCTTCATCAAACGTTTCCCGACGGTGCAGCACTTGGCGCGAGCCCAGCAGCGCAGTGTGATTGGGTTGTGGCAAGGACTGGGCTATAACCGGCGGGCTATGTTTCTCCACCGCGCCGCTAAAGCTATTGTCCAAGAATACGCTGGTCAGTGGCCACAGACTCCTGCTGCCTTAGCAGAGCTACCGGGAGTCGGGCAGTACACGGCCGCGGCGGTTTGTGCCTTTGCCTTTAATCAGCCGGTGGCGATGATCGAGACGAATATCCGCCGCGTATTTATTCATCACTTTTTTGCTGATCGTGATGGCGTGACAGATGCTGAGCTACTACCATTAATCGAACAAGCACTAGATACTACTGATCCACGACAGTGGTACTGGGCGCTGATGGACTACGGCGCCATAGCGCTCAAAGATCGACCGAACCCGAATCGCCAGAGCGCTCATTATACTAAGCAATCATCGTTTGTTGGTTCTGCTCGGCAAGTGCGTGGGCAGATTGTCAAAACATTGACCGAACAGCGGCAACTGACCGTACCGCAGCTGCTCAAAGCACTGCAGTTTCCAGCGGCCCGAGTTAAGCAACAGCTAGCAGCGCTAGAGGCAGAAGGGTTTGTTCGTCAGCAGGGGACTACTATTCGTTTACGTTAATTATTTTGATATGCCATTTCGTCGCTTGCTCCAAAGTATCGCCGTTATTATTGTGACCATCGTCAGCTGGTTGGTGGCGGTGTGGATTTTTTCTCATGCTGCTGAGTGGAGTCGGTTAGGGTTTGTGCTGGCCCATTACCTGACGTTGATCATCGTCTTTAGTTTTAGCTTTGGTATTTACTACCAGCTGGTGGATCATTCATTCAAATGGCAAACCATTGGCATCGCCTTGTTGACGCTGATTGTGTTCCAGCTGGCCTACTATACGTTTATCAATCCCGATCTGTCATACTTGTTAACCCTGACTGATTGGGTTATTCCACTGGGGCTGACTACGGCCGTGATTTATAGTGTCAGAGAGGTTTTTTAGCTGACCACCGGCAGCTGTTGGTGGCGGATAAACTTTACTTTTCAAGGCGCTGCGCTATACTACAATCCTGACAGACCTCTATGGAAAAACCGGTTTTTATTCAAGATATTAGCCAATACGTTGACCAGTCCGTAACTCTACGCGGCTGGGTTTTTAACGCTCGTTCCAGTGGCAGTATTACCTTCCTGCAGTTCCGGGATGGTAGTGGTTTTATCCAGGCAGTGGTGGAGAAGTCCGCCGTCAGTGATGAGGCTTGGCAGGCAGCTACTAGTGTAACGATTGAGTCATCAGTCATCCTGACCGGTACTGTTTCACAGCACCCGAAGAAAGATCATGTCTACGAACTGCAGGTCAGTGATGTGCAGGTTGTCCAACAGGCAGCTGAATATCCAATTGGTAAGAAAGAACATGGGCCAGACTTTTTGCTGGACAATCGTCACTTGTGGCTGCGTTCATCTAAGCAGTGGGCGGTCATGCGCGTGCGCGACCGCATCATTCGCGCCGTCTATGAATTTTTTGCCAGCCAGGGATTTGCCAAGGTTGATACGCCCATCATCACACCAAACGCCTGTGAGGGTTCAACCACACTGTTTGAAATTGATTACTTCGACCAGGGGAAAGGCTATTTGTCACAGTCTGGTCAGCTCTATTTAGAAGCAGCCATCATGTCTGTCGGCCGCGGCTTTGATTTTGGTCCGGTTTTTCGAGCGGAGAAGTCAAAGACCCGCCGGCACCTGACTGAGTTTTGGATGATGGATGCTGAAGCCGCCTTTGTTGAGCATGAGGAAAACATGCAGATCCAGGAAAACATGATCGTCGCCATTGTCCAAGCCTGTTTGGAGGATTGCCGGACTGAGCTGGAAATTTTAGAACGCGACGTGAAACCCTTAGAAGGTATCAAGGCGCCGTTTACTCGTTTGTCATACTCTGAGGCGGTAGAAAAACTGCAATCATTGGGATCAGATATCACTTTTGGTGATGATCTGGGTGGTGATGATGAATCACTGTTAACCACAGACAGTCCAGTGCCGGTATTTATTGATCGTTGGCCCAAAGACATTAAGCCGTTTTACATGAAGCGTGATCCGGACAACCCTGACCTGGTGCTCAATAACGACCTGATCGGCATTGAAGACTCTGGTGAACTGATTGGCGGCTCGCAGCGTGAGGATGATTATCAGCTGCTGTTAGAGCGTATCCTAGCCGAAGGACTCGACCAGGCGGAGTATCAGTGGTATCTGGATTTGCGGCAATACGGCTCGGTGCCGCACTCAGGCTTTGGCTTGGGTCTGGAGCGAACAGTTCGCTGGATCTGTGGTATTGAACATGTTCGTGAAACCATCGCCTTTCCTCGACTATTAAATCGTATGCGACCATAACGTTTATCATATGGAACAATCATCACTCCCATCACAACAGCCCATCCGCTACGCCGGCTTTTGGATTCGCCTCGTGGCCCTGTGTATTGATGGCATCATCATCGGTGCCATCGTGTCGTTATTTTTCAAAGGCATTGGTCAGCCACCAGTGACGACTGAGTTGTTTTCTGTCAGCCAGATAGTGACGCTGCTGGTAGGTTATATCTACTTTGCGGCACTGCAGAGTTCACCGTGGCAGGCTACTGTTGGTAAGCGGTTACTGGGTTTGCGTGTGACTGATGCGCGCGGTCAGCGGCTGGGCTTTGGGCGAGCCACCGGCCGGTACTTTGCCAAAATTATTTCAGCGGCCATTGTCTATATTGGTTTTATCATGGCCGGCTTTACCGCTAAGAAACAGGGTTTGCACGACATGATTGCCGGCACGCTGGTGCTGAAGGGTCGAGCCACGACAGATAATCAGACTGCCTAATATGAAAACATACGTTATCGACACTATTGACCAAGTTGGTCAGCAGGTGACCCTCAAGGGCTGGGTCCATGTTAAACGCGATATGGGTAAAATTTCATTTATTGAACTGCGTGACTCGACGGGCATTATCCAAACTGTCTTAGTGCCAGCTGAGATGGATGATTCCTTTGAGATAGTCAAAGATATTAAGCCAGAGTCAGTCATCGCTTTGACGGGAGTAGTCCAAGAGCGAGGGGAGAAAAATATTAACCCGGACATGAGCACTGGTAAGATTGAGCTGCTGGTTAAGCAAGTCGAGCTGATTAGTCAGTCAGCCACGCCACCGTTTGAGATTGAAAACGAAGACCGCCAGGCTAACGAAGAGCTGCGTTTGCAGTACCGCTACCTAGACCTACGACACCAGCGGATGGCGGATAACATCAAGCAGCGGTCAGCTATTATTGCCTACATCATTGAGTATCTGACCAAGCAAGGGTTCACCTATTTGCAGACGCCGATCTTGTCAAAGTCTACCCCAGAAGGAGCGCGGGATTACCTGGTACCGTCTCGAGTCCATCACGGTACGTTTTTTGCCTTGCCGCAGTCACCGCAGCAGTACAAACAGTTGCTGATGGTGGCAGGAATTGAGAAATATTTCCAGATCGCGCCCTGTTTCCGAGACGAAGACGCGCGAGCAGACCGCAGCCCCGGTGAGTTCTATCAACTGGATATGGAGATGTCGTTTTTCAGCCAAGAGGAAATTTTGCAGTTGACGGAAAACATGTTCACCACCATGGTCAAGCAGTTATTCCCAGATAAAACTCTGACGTTCGAACCGTGGCCACGATTGTCATACGATGAGGTGATGGAAAAATACGGCACTGACAAGCCTGACCTGCGTAAAAATCCAGCTGACCCCAATGAATTAGCCTTTGCTTGGGTGGTGGACTTCCCACTCTTTACCGAGCAGAGCGAAGATGATTTCTTCCATGGTTCTGGTAAGGCACAGTGGGCGCCTAGTCACCACATGTTTACCGCGCCAAAAGAAGAAGACGTGGCGCTGCTCGACACAGACCCGGGCCAGGTGCGCTCCTATCAGCATGATCTGGTGCTCAATGGTCTAGAGGTCGGGGGCGGTAGTGTCCGTATTCATGACCCGGCGGTGCAGCAGCAGGTGTGGGATTTGATTGGCTTTACGGCCGAACAAAAAGAGCAGTTCAGTCATTTGATCGAAGCCTTCCGCTACGGTGCGCCACCACACGGCGGGATCGCGCCGGGACTAGATCGCTTAGTGTCTATCCTCTGTGGGGAGAAAAACATCCGCGAAGTGATTGCTTTTCCACTGACTGGCGATGTCCGCGACCCATTAATGGGCGCGCCGACTACAGTGACGGATGAGCAGCTGGATGAGCTGGGGATTGAGGTAAAGAAGAGTAAGTAGGTAAATTATTGACAGTAAAGAGCAGGTATGGTTAAATACCATATCTGTTCTTTTTATTGGTAACAGGCTGCGGATAGACCGTGGCTATAGGGTGTCCCTCTGTTATTGGCAGCAATGTGTTCGGCATGGGGTCGAATGCAGCGTTGTTTGACGGTTGGATGCAAAAGGATAGGACAATGTCCCCAGTTACGTTCAGACAGTTGAAGGAGTTGTTGATTCAAATCGACGCCGGTCGCGTTACGCGCCAAAACCTGGCAGCCTTTCTGAAAAATCCCAATCGATTTGGGGAAAATGGGTCGCAGTATCTTTGTCTTCTCTCCGGTCAGTCGATCACTATCGGTCCAACCAAGGGTGAGCGCATCATCGCCAACGCCGAGGATGTGTTCACGGCTGGCATTGATGGCGATTTTAACAACTGGGGAGTCAACCGGCCGGGAGCAGCGACCAAGGAAATGGTGGTCAGTCCTCCCTACGAGCTGGTGCAGAACGGCAACTTCGCCCAGATCTTCGGCTCGCTGGCGGCGGACTTGCCCCAGCTGTGCTGGACGCAGGAGCAGATCATCGCATACGTGGTCGCGCACCCTGACCAGTTCGCTAGTGGCGAGAACTTCTTCTTGACCGAATCGAACGAGGAGTTCTTCGTGGCAAGGGTATACTTCTACGACGACGGTCGGCTTCACGCCAACGTCTACCGGTTCGAGAGTGCCGAAGTCTGGGACGCCGTTCGCAGGCCTCGGTTCTTCGTTCCACAACTACCCGTCCCACAACAAGGAAGGGAGTAGGGCTGATGCCACTACCACAACAGACACCGTACCTACAACTACTGACCGATCCGCAGCAACCATTGATCATTGGACCAACTGATGGCTCCCGCGTCATCGCCAAAGCTGAGGATGTGTTCAATGCCGGCATCGACGGCGATTTCAACAACTGGGGAGTCAACCAGCCGGCAGAGCTAACTGAGGAAATGCAGATTTGCCCCTACGAGATGGTGATCGGTAACTGCTTCGCCCAGATCTTCGGTTCGCTATCGTCGGATCTGCGCCAGCTGTGCCTGACCCAAGATCAGATTATCGAGATCTGTCAGAATCATCGTGATCATCTCCGCAGAATTGACCAAGGGAACTTCTTCCTGACTAAATCAAATGTTGAGTTTTTCGTGGTCTGTGTGGGAGTGTATGGCGGTGGCAAGCTCAAGGCCAATATCTACCGGTTCGGTAATGTCTTCACCTGGGGTAACGCGCGCTCGATGTGGTTCTTTGTTCCACAACTACCCGTCCCACAACAAGGAAAGGGGTAGGGCTGATGGCTAAAAAAGCATCGACCAAGCAACAGCAAGCCAAACAGTTTGCTAAGCTGATGGACACAGTGGGTCACCGAGTGCAGCAACAGGTCAAAAAGCAGAAGCTGAATCCGGAACAAATGGCACAAGTCTTAGCTGGTGGTCAGTTGTTGTCTGATCGCGTGACTGACTTTATGGTTGAGCAGGTCATTCAGATGGCTATGTCGCCGGACGTCTTGGCACGGTATTTGTTGCATGATCGTTACATCACACCGCAGCAGATCACTAGCAGCTTTGGTCCACAGTTCGAGTACAGTGCCGAGCAACTGGAAATGCTTAATCACGCCTTGCCGTCATTAGAGCGGCTGCAGTGGTTAGCGGACAACAACTGGTTGCTGATCCCGGGGCCGCCGCGACCACTGACGCTAGCTGATATGAAGGCCGAAGCAGTATTGTTGCTGTATCGGGGGAGTTCCCGCAAACAACAAGACAATAAGGATTGGTTCCTCCAGGATGTACAGCGCTTTGCTGTCGAAGAAACTGTGAGTTGCCGTTGGTTACTGGTACCGCGATCACTGCGACTGAACGGATCCAAGGACCAAGAATTGGATTGGCAAGTGTTAGCTCAGCCGCAGGAGCCGCATCAGCTATTTCTTAGTGCAGTGGAAGTGGCTTGGGTGCTGAGCGCCTTCAAGATCGCAGTTGGCAGGCGGTTGATCCGTGAGCAACTGGTGGCAACCACCAGCCAAACTGATGACGGCCAAACCGTCTGGATTGGCAAGTTTTGGCACTTCGGCTTCCATCTCTATGCGGCTGACCGAGGCCGCAAGCAGCCATATGCCGTTTCTTTGCCTGCGCAGTCGCAGGCCGCATAAAACGCCTACACCCCCGGATTCCATCAAGGAGTTCGGGGGTTTTTGTTTAGATATGAGATATTTAGTGACCTGACAAACAAACAGCGAAGATTGAGCCTTCATCTCCCATATCTCATATCCTATATCCCATCTCTCATATCCCATATCCCATATCCCATACCTCATCTCCCATCTCTCACACTTTTTTCCTATTTCTGCTATACTACAAGCATTATTGGCAATCCTCACCTCCTATGATCGGCAAAAAAGTCCTCAACTATTTAGACAAACATGGCATCAGCTTTGACGTGGTTGACCATAAAACCATTTACACCGCTCATGACCTGGCCCAGACGCTGCGGTCAGACTTAGACAGTATCGCTAAAGCCTTGCTGGTCAAGGTAGATAGTCAATACAAAATTATTGTCTTGCCGGCTGGTCGCAAAATTGATTTTTCTAAACTAGCCAAGGCGCTGAAGGCCAAAAAAGTTAGCATCCCCAAAGAAAAGGTGATGGAAAAAGTGCTCAAGGTTAAAGTCGGTGGTATCACGCCTTTTGGTGCCCTGCATAAACTGGAGACGCTGGTGGACAAGAGTTTGCTTAAGACACAGAAGGTGATCATGAATGCCGGTAGTTTCAACCAGAGTGTCCATATGAAGGTCAAAGATTTTATTAATTTAGAGCAAGCCAATCTGGCGGCTTTTTCTGAGTCAGCTGGCTATAAGAAGCCAAAGGCCGCGGCTAAGAAAAAGACAGCTGCTAAAAAATCTCCAGCCAAAAAGACGACAGCCAAAAAGAAAGCAGCTGCCAAGAAAAAACCGGTAGCGAAGAAAAAAACAGCCAAGAAAAAATAGTACCGCCCCATGTCTTATCATATTTCCGCCGGGGAGTTTTCCGGTCCACTCGACTTACTGCTGCAACTGATTGAAAAAGAAGAGCTCGATATTACCACCATCTCGCTGGCTCAGGTGACCGATGAGTACCTGCGCCACGTCCGTTCCGGCCAACAGATTGACCCGTACCAGATGGCCGATTTTTTGTTGGTGGCCGCTAAGTTGATGTTACTCAAATCAAAAGCCCTGTTACCACACCTGCAGGTAGAAGAAGAGGAGGATGTGGGGGATCTGGAGAAACAACTGAAGCTGTATAAAGAATTTGCCGCCGCCTCAGTTGAGTTGGAAAAAATGATTGCCCAGCAGCAGTTTAGTCATTCACGAGAAAAGCTGCCGGTCGGTATCGCCCCGGAGTTTCACCCGCCTAAAAAGTTGACCGTTGATACCATGCGTGATTTATTCGCTGCAGTCATTGCCCGACTGGAGCCGGTGGTTCATTTGCCGGAAAGAATCGTTGAAAAGGTGGTTAGTATCGAAGAAAAAATTGATCACCTGCGCAGTGTTATCAAAACCGCGGCCGAGACCACCTTTCATTCAGTAGTAGCTCGTGGTAATAAGGGTGACACTATCGTTAGCTTCTTAGCTTTGCTAGAATTAGTTAAACAGCGGGTGGTGGAGCTGGATCAGGATGAACTTTTTACTGACATTACTATCCGCAATAAACAATCTGTCTAAGCTATGTCTGTTTCTCTTAAGCAAAAAATCGAAAGTATCTTGTTTATTTCACCCAAGCCACTAGCCATCAAGAAGCTGGCCAGTACGGTGGGTGAAAAACTGCCGGCTGTTAAAACGGCAGTGACTGAACTACAGGCCGACTACGCTGATCGCGGTATTGCTATCAAAACGGTGGATGACACGGTCCAGATGATGACCAGTGGCGCTACGCATGAATTGGCTCAGGATTTTGTTAAAGACGAAATGACCGGTGAACTAACCAAACCGTCACTGGAGACCTTGACGGTTATTGCCTACCGCGGGCCGGTGACCAAGATTGAGCTGGAGATGATCCGCGGTGTCAACTGTAGTTTGATTCTGCGCAACCTGATGATGCGGGGCTTGATTGAAGAAAGTGTTGATCAACACAACATGCCGCGCTACCAGGTGACGATGGAGTTTATGAAATATATTGGTCTGGATGCGCCGGAGAAATTACCAGATTATGACAAGCTCAATCAGCATCAGTATTTGCAGGATTTGCTTAATGATGAGTCAGACTCAGTAGCTGACGAGGCAGCAGTAGAGACAACCTAAGTATGATCAGCATCATCACCGCCTTAGTGGTTTCTTCATTCCTTTCAACACTGCAGTTGCCCGTCAGTGGCAACTATATTGAGTTTGTAGCCGCACCAGTGCCGCCAACCGTGACGGAGTCAGCCGGAGACGAAGTAGTAGCTAATCGTCTACCACAAGCCCAAGAAGCCCAGCGACCGGTGCCTCAACGGATTAATCCGGCCAGTATTGGCATGAGTATTAGCGCCCAGAGTAGCCTGGTAGTGGACTGGGAGAGCGGCTTAGTGCTCTATAGTGAAAACGCTGAGCAGGTTCGAGCTATCGCCAGTATCACTAAGCTGATGTCAGCCTTGGTATTTTTAGAACACAATCCCGGCTGGGATACGGCGGTGACTATTACGGCTGATGACCAGCGGGCTGGTGCTACGCCTATTTTCCGGGTGGGGGAGACGGTGACAGTGCGTGATTTGTTTGCGGCAGCTTTGATGCAATCATCTAACGAGGCGATTGTGGCCTTGCAGCGCACTACAGACTTAGCGCCAGCGGTCTTTGTAGAGGAAATGAACGCTCTAGCCGAACAGCTAGGTATGACCACTGCTTCGTTTGCAGAGGTGACTGGGTTATCTGGCCAAAACACCGCTTCCGCTCATGATGTAGCTAAGCTAGTCCGGGCCGCTCTCAGTCATCCGGATATCGCCCGGTTTAGCGGCCAAGGACGATACCAGGCTACGGTCAATGGCGTGCAACGCCGGATTGATGCCACCAACTGGTTGATTGGCTCATACTTAGATGACGAACCGTTTGATATCTTGGGTGGTAAGACTGGCTTTACCGAACAGGCCGGCTACTGTCTGACTACAGCGGTGCAGCGTGGTGACCAGCGAGTGATTTCTGTGGTCTTGGGCAGTGGTAGTATCGATTCACGATTCAGCGACACCAAAGCCTTGCTGGATTGGGCCTGGCGTAATTACCAGTGGTAGGTTATGGCTCAGCCTTTGATTGAATGGGTCAGTAGCTGGCCGCCAGAGATTGCCACGATGTTTCTGGCCATGCTGCCAGTGACAGAGCTACGCGCCTCTATTCCGGTGGGTATCGGCCTATTTGGCCTTGATCCGTTGGTGGCCCTAGGTTGGTCTGTTTTGGGAGATATTATCCCCGTGCCCATCATTTATATTTTTCTGTCCACACTCAATAAATGGCTGACAGCTGGCTGGCCGTGGTGGCAACGCGTTTTTACCGCCCGTTCAGACAAGGTCAAACAGCAGTTTACGCACAAGTATCAGACCTACGGCCTGATTGCTCTAACACTGTTTGTCAGTATTCCACTACCAGGCACCGGTGCCTGGACTGGTACGTTAGCGGCTTGGTTGTTCGGCATTCCTTTTAAAAAAGCTTTTCCGTTTATTGTCCTCGGCGCCGTCTTAGCTGGTATCATCGTCACAGCTATTACTACCGGCGCTATTGCCGTGTTGTAAAATAAATAATCAATCAAAAAACCACCTCAGAATAACGAGATGGTTTTTTTGGTAGCTGGGGCGGGTCTCGAACCCGCGACCTCAGGCTTATGAGTCCTGCGCTCTAACCAACTGAGCTACCCAGCCCTTCTTCGCTTGGGTTTCCACCCAAGCTTCGAAGGACAAGCCGATGGTGTATAACCAAGTGCTTGTCTCGCCGAAGCCTGAGCGTTAGCGAAGAGCGAAGGCGGAAGCTACCCAGCCACGTTTAACTATTAACAATTGACAGTTAACAATTGACAGTTAACAATTAACCAGTTGATTCTTTTTTAACTACCTCATTCTATAAGGATTTTCTGGTAAAGTCAACCTGTTCTATCAAAAAAATCTGAGTAAAACTCAGACCTTTTTGGTTGCGGGGGTGGGATTCGAACCCACGACCTCCAGGTTATGGGCCTGGCGAGCTGCCGGGCTGCTCTACCCCGCGTTATAAGACTGGTCAGTAGTGTAACTGAAAATGAGAAATGAGTCAAGTGTGCACCATACGGTGCGAGGTAAAGTCCTAAAAAGAAAAGCGAGGGTCGCGTTATGCGAACCCTCGTTATGTGACAAAAAACCAAGTTACCGAGGCGATTGCCCAGCTTACCTCGTTCAGCGACTCACTGACAGCCAGCCAGAAACGGTTGCGATCCCAGCCAGCTTCTTTGACCATGAAATAAATCTGACCAAGACGAATTAGGATGATAAAGTGGCCGACAATCACCGAGAGACCTGGTGTTCCGGACGCACCCTCAGCTAAGAACTTCCACGCCAAGAGGATTTGTGGTACCGATTTGTAGGCAATAGCGAAGAGCGCTTTGACCATCGGGTCAGAAATTTTGCGGCCTTGGATAGCTGATAGTAGCAGAACCGCAATTGTCAAAGCGACAGCTGTTAGTAGTTGAGCATCTTCCTTTGCGTTCCACTGATAAGCGGGATTTGTAACTACCGCGCTAATAATAGCAGCGATGAGCACAAGCCAGAACGTGTAGGTGAAGATGGCTTGGCGAGTAACTCGACTGGGCGCGGCGTGGTGCGCGTCAACACTGAGGGCTAAGTGAAACAACAAGAATGTTGCTACCAGAGCGAATTGAACAATGCTGGAGCCAGTGACAT